>CAZYFM010000068.1:0-18439 GCA_964646885.1 uncultured Flavobacteriaceae bacterium | reverse complement strand
CCCTGGTGCCCGACTTCACGATCACGCGGGCGCGCACCACGTAGGCCACGTGATGCAGGTCAGCCTCCTGTTTGTGGTATACGAGTTGGTGGGACTGGCTCAGACGGTCCCAGCCATCAAAGCCGAATATGCGATTGGCTTCGGCCATGACGTACCAACCCTCCACGTAGGAAAGGCTGCGTCCCTGGTGCTCGCGGGTCTTGACGCGGCTCCCTTCAAGCTTGCCGCGCAGGCGCCTGATCTGCTGGTCGCTGAAGCTCATGGTCGCCCCCCCTTCACGTCCGACGGATCGAGAGGTGCGGTGCCCCCTCGTCCAGGATGGCCCCCGGGATCACGCGCCCGACCCTGAGCGACCGGTAAAGCGCCGCCTTGTTGAGCTTGGGTTCCTGCGGCACCCAGAACTCCTTCGGGATCGACAACTCATCCGTCACCTGAACGACTTGGGCCGCCAGCTTCACCGACATCGTAAAGTCCGGTTCGACGACCTTCTGCAAATCCATCTGGCGCAGGGCCATCAGAACCAGCTCTCGTTTCCGCTCGCGCCCCCTCTCGATGCGCGCGAGCCGCTCCCGCATTTCATCAATGCGTTGCTTGAGTGCCGATGCCATCACTTCATCGACCAGGCTAGAGCGCGCCACCTCGGCAACGAGGCCGCGCACGTCGGTCAACCCTTCGAGCGTGTCCTGCAGGGTTTCGTCGTCGATGTCGGCGAATTCCACCTTCAAGGCATCCCGAAGGGCGACGTAGTTCTGGATTTCCGGTATTAGCTGGTTCATGTCCCATCCTCGTTAACGTATTGTTCTTAAGTATTGGTGCAGAATACCAATCAATTAGTCTAATTACAATACGGATTGCACCGAAATATGCTTGAAAGCATCCAAGTCAAGATGGCGCGAGCCGCATTGGGCTGGAGCGGGCGCGAATTGGCAGACAAGTCCGGTGTTGCAGCGAACACGGTTGCCAGATTTGAAGTTGGGTACGACGTGATGTTCGATACGGCGAAACGCCTACAGACCACGCTCGAAAAGGGCGGGGTGATCTTCATTCCCCGCGACGCCAATGGTGGGCCAGGCGTGCGACTTAAGAAGTAGGCTCTGACGCTCTTCCCGCTGTTAATTTGCTGTATTTACAGCGAAGAGCACTGGGTCATATGGCGTGATGTTTCGAGCCCGGTGAGCATGCAGACGAGCCTCAAGATGCAGGCCCGTTTTGTAGCCGCCCCCACTCCTCCCGCGTCATCTCCCAGTAATGGGATCGTCTCGTCGTGCCATCCGGGCGGAGGGCTTCGCGTTCGCCCAGGCGGCGGAAGCCCATGCGGTCGATGAGGCGGACCGAGCGCTCATTGTCCAGGGCAGCAGTCAGGCAGATCAGGCGGACGTGCAACTGCGTGAAGATCCAGCCGATTGTCTGGGCCGCGCCCGCCCCTCCCGAGCCCGCGCCCTGCAGGCCGGCCCTCAGGGCGCCCGCGAGCTCGGCCGATGAACGGTCGGGCCAGACCGTGATCTTCGAATATCCCATCACCTGTCCGCCGGGCGGCATGGTCAGCACCAGCAGCGCCTCGCCGCGCGCGCGCTCGTCCGCCGACTGGCGGATCCAGCGCGCCACGTTCTCGCGGGTGAGCGGGCGCGGCAGGTCGTAGATCGGATCCGAGACGGCGGGGTCCTGCAGCAGGTCGAGCACGGCGTCGGCGTGGGTCTCGTCGGCCATCACGCGAAAGGGGCCGAGGCCCTCGAGGCTGGCGCCGCGCACGGCGGCGCGGATCGTGCGCTCCTCTTCCGGCGATGCGTTCAGGATGGTCTTTGGCGGGGCGCTCATGACGCCAGATTGACATCAGCCGCCTGCAAATGAAAAGGGCCCGGCCTTGCCGGCCGAGCCCCGTCCTGTCTTCGTGGCCCTTCAGGCCGTGGCGGCGGGACTAGCCCTTGCCGCCCTTGCCGCTGCCGGAGTTGTCGTCGTCGTCATCATCGCGGCCGTCGCTGTCATCCGGCGCGTCGTTGATGTCGTCGTCGCCATCGCGGCCGCTGTCATCGGTCTCGTCGGCATCATCGTCGTTGCCGCCGCCCTGGTCGTCCGTGCCGTCGTCGCCGCCGCCGTCAAGGCCGCTGTCGTCAGACTCATCGGCGTCGTCGTCATTGCCACCGCCCTGGTCGTCCGTGCCGTCGTCACCGCCGCCGTCGAGGCCGCTGTCGTCGCTCTCGTCGTTGTCGTCGTTGCCGCCGCCCTGGTCGGGCGTGCCGTCGTCGTCGGACGAGTTGTCGTCACTGGAGTCGTCCGAACCGTCGGTGCCCGGCGCGTCGCCCGAGCCCTGGTCCGGCGTGCCGTCGTCATCGGACGAGTCGTTGCTGTCGTCGCTGCCGCCGCTGCTGCCGGAGCCCGAGCTGGAGCTGTTGTCATCATCGTCGTCGTCATCGTCGCTGCCGCCCGAGCTGCCCGAACCCGAGCTGCCGGAGCGGTCGTCGTCCTCGGCGTGGTCACGGCCGCTGTTGGCGCTGCCCGAACCCGAGTTGGCCGACGAACCACGGTTGCTGTCGGTGCAGGGCGTCGTGCTCGTCGACGAGCAGTTCTTGGAGCTCGCGAAGGCCGGGGCCGACGTGAGCGTCGCCATGGCCGCCAGCGAGATCGCCAGGGTCGATACTCCGGCCAGGAGGAAGGAGGTGTGCTTCATGTTCTTTTCGAAACTCCAGCAAGTAACTTCATTGAGGTCAGCGATCGTGAGAGATGCGCGACCGGCCCGTGTCCCTTAGATCAGCGCCTCCGGCCGTGTAAAGCGGGGGACATCCCGCCCGGCCCGATCCAAATCCGTCGCGGTGTGCCCGAAAACTCACGGTGGCAGGGCCTGTGCATTCGCGGAACCGTTTCAGCTGCAACCGTGTGCCAAGCCCTGCGCGACAGACGCGGAATACGAAAAGCAGCGGAAACGCGCGCGTTTCGGCGATGGCGCGCGACCTGTCTTTCTCCAGGCGCGAAACGATCTGCCACACGCACGCGAGCCTGTCCGGAACCAGGTCGGGTTTGTGCACGGGTATTCCCGGAATTTTTGCTGAAATAAATTTTTTCGTCGGGAATAAATTCAGGCCTGTTTTTGGCGGTTTCCGGCGTTAATCCGGCATTAACCGGCGACCAAAACGAAACGGGCGCGCGAGGGGTTTCCTCACGCGCCCGCCGTCATCGAAGGCTGTTTCCTGTCGTGCGCTATTCGCCCGAGACGATGCGCCAGGTGCCGTTGGGCTGGCGGCAGGCCACGCCCGTTGCCTGCTCCGGGCGACCGTCGATGTAGACGGTCTGCGTGAACTCGCGGCAGGGGCCGTCATAGTCCTGGTAGCCGTCCTCGTAGTATTCGCCCGCGCTCACGTAGCCATGATTGTTGGTGTAGGGGTTGTTCCACTCATAGCGTTCGTCCTCTTCCGGGTCGTTGAAAGAGTCATAGTAGGCGTTGTTGTAGTAATAGGCGTCCTGGCGCTTGTCCTTGCAGGCGTCCTTGGCGATCGCATTGCCGGCGATGCCGCCGAGGATCACGCCGCCGATCGTTGCCGCGGTCTTGCCGCTGCCCTTGCCGAACTGGCTGCCGATGATGCCGCCGACAAGGCCACCGAGGCCGGTGCCCACGGCGATGTCGACGTCATTGCAGCCCGAGCCCCCCTGCTCCTGGTAGCCGCCCTGCTGGTAGCCATCCTGCTGGCTTCCCTGACCATAATTGCCATAGACCTTGCCGGCCTGCGCTGGCGCGATGACGGCCATCGAGACGGCGGCAAGGACGAGGCTGAAACTGACTGTCTTCTTCAACACGTCGTATTCTCCCAAGCGTGGATCCGCCGGGAAATATACGCCCGCTTTGTGTCGGAAACGAGGGGGCGCCCGTGACTTCCGTCACAGGCTCCGCCTGATTAATCCAGGGTTACCAGCTTCCAGCCGCGCTTTTTCAGCTCGGCCTCCGCGCGCGGCGTCAGCTTGCCGGTGGTCGCGAAGACCGGCGGGCGCGTCTCGCCGCGGGCCGCAAGCTCCTGGCTGATGGCGCCAACGCTGCGCTCGACCGTGTCGGTCCAGGCAAGGCCGTCGAACGGGAAGGCGGCGACGAGCGTTCCCTTCTGGTCGCGGTTCAGGGCGAACTCGCGCACGGCATAGAATTCCTTCAGGTTCCCGAGGCTTGCCGACTTCCGCGCGAGCAGCTCGGCGCGATAGCGGTTGAACTTCGCCGCGTCATCGCTCTGCACGGCGGCGGCGAGGCGCACGAAGGCGTCGGCATTGGCAGCGCCCAGCGTCGTCAGGGCTTCCGCGATCGCATAGAGGTCACCCGGCGAATAGGCCGTGTTCTCGAGGAACTGGCTGATCACGTCCTCGGCCACGTTCAGGGCCTTGAGCCTGACGGTCACGAGTTCGGCAATCTCGGCCGAACTCT
Organism: uncultured Flavobacteriaceae bacterium; assembly: GCA_964646885.1. GTDB lineage: Bacteria > Pseudomonadota > Alphaproteobacteria > Micropepsales > Micropepsaceae > SZUA-430. The sequence continues at coordinate 14,043 of CAZYFM010000068.1, read as the reverse complement.
TGTCGCGGATCGGGTTGGCGAGGCCCGATGCGGTCGACGTGGCCGATACCGCGATCCCTGCCCCGCCCGGGATCGCCGAGATCGCGGCCGATACAGACAGGTTGCCGGCGGCCATCACGCGCGCCATGTCGACAAGGCCTTCCTGCAGCGGCGTGAAGTCGGTGTAGGGGTCGACCTTCAGCTCGAAGGCGAGCTCGCGCATCGCCTTCTTCACGCCGGTCACGCTTTCGACGAAGCCATCGCGGCTTGCGCTGCTGTGCTCGACCTCCGAGACCGTGCGGTCGAACATGCCCGCGATGCCCGAGACGAGGTTGCCCGTCGTTTCGACCGGATCGAGGAACAGGTCACGGCCGAACTTCACCGGGGCGAGGCCTGCCGTGCCGAGCGCGTCGGCGAAGGCCTGCGTATCGGACATCTGCTCGAGAATGGCGAGCGCGCGCAGTTCCTGCAGGCGATCCTGCATGCGGCGGTGGCCGTTGACCTGGAACTTCCCGTAGGGCGTCTCGACCGTGTAGAGGCGGACGAAGCCGTCGCTGCGCACTTCCGGGGACACGGTCCAGTTCGGGCCCTTCGCGTCGGTCCCGAGCAGGTTCGAGGCCTGGAAGGCCGGAGGCGCCTCGGCTGCGGGTGCCGTGACCGCGAGGACCGCAATGGCGGCGGCTGCTGCGAGTTTCATGTGCTGTTCCCCCTGGAAGCGAATTTGCGCGAGGATCAGGCGATTCCGCGCCTGCCGCAAGTTCGCCAGCGGAATGCGCAACATCTTGTGGCCCGGATCACACGTTTCTTCGCTGTGCAGGTGCGAAGCCACCAAATCTTGTGCCGCTCATGGATCGTCGCGCATTGCGGGCGGCCCCATTTCGCAACGCACCGCTCTTGTATTGAGGGAAAAGGTGGCGTTTCATTCGTGCCGCTGGTGAAGTTCGTACAATCCCCGGGGGAACATGGGATACAGGATCCTTGCGGTCGCGCTGGTGGGCGTGACGCTTTCAGGCTGCACCATGGTGCGCAGCTACGTTGCCGAATTCGACGAGGGGCGCGCTGCCGATTTCTGCGAGGCGCGCCGCGACAATCCCGCGATCAGGCCGATTGTCGGCAAGCTTCCCATCGTCAGCCCCGGCGAGATCACGCCGGACATGCTTGCCAATGACAGCCTTCCGGACGCGCGCGAGGTCGAGGCGATCAGGGCGCTGTCGCGCGACCAGGCTGAATGCAGGGACAGGATGCGCGCGGTGGCCGAGGATCACTGGCCGGCCCAGACGGCGGCACGCAAGGCGCTGGCGCTGAAGCTCGACCTCGTGACCGCGGACCTGATCAAGCGCAAGATCACCTATGGCGCCGCGAACCGCAGCTACCAGGAAGCCGCGCTTGAAGCCGAAGCCAAGATCGCCGAAGCGCGGCAGGCGCAGCTTGACCGCGAGCGCGAGCAGGAGGCGCTGGCGTGGCGCACGGTGGGTGATGGCATCCGTGCCATCGCCGGCAACCAGAAACCCGAGCCAGCCGAAGACACGTGCTCGTGGGCGGGCGACCCGATCGAGTGCCGCGGCCGCTAGCCGGCGAACGTGACCATCCACACACCACCTGCCGGCGGCGCTTGCCGCGCGCCTTTGCCGCGCGCTTTCATCCGGGCGGACGAATCGCATAACCGGAAACTGAAGGCGTTCACGACATGGCTGACAGCATCGAGATCGAATTCGACGACAAGAACAAGCGCATCGGCATCCTGATCGCGGTGATGGCGGCGGCCCTCGCGCTGGTCGAGGCCGGCGGCAACAATGCGGGACAGGATGCGCTGCGGGGCACCATCGAGGCCTCGAACACCTGGGCCTTCTTCCAGGCCAAGACGATCCGCATGACGACGCTGAACGCACAGGCCGATGCGCTGGAACTCGAGACGGCGGAGATGAAGCCGGGGCCGACGCTGGAGGCCGTCAAGAAGACGGTGGCGGACTGGCGCTCTACCGCACAGCGCTATGACAGCGAGCCGGAAACGGGCGAAGGCCGCAAGGAACTGATGGCGAAGGCGCGGCAGATCGAGGCGGACCGCGACGACTCCGCCGCGGCCAATGCGACGTTCGACCTCGCCAGCAGCGCCCTGCAGCTTGCAATCCTGCTGGCCTCTGTATCCGTGGTCACGTCGGTGATATGGCTCGTGTATCTAGGGGCCGGGCTGGGCGCAGTCGGCGTCATCGTGGGACTAATGGGTGTGTATGCGCCGCACATCCTTGGGGGCTGACAGGCCTTAAGGGGACATGTTGCGCAAATTCATGCTGTGGGGCGGCGGGCTATTGGCCGCCCTTTCGATTGCCGTGGCGACCTTCCTCGATCCCGAGATGGTCGGCACGACCGACTGGTCCACCTTCCGGGACAATGGCCAGCGCTACGACGTGCGCGTCCTGCGTGACACGTTCGGCGTGCCGCATGTCTATGGCAAGCGGGATGCGGACGTGGCCTTCGGGCTTGCCTATGCGCATGCCGAGGATGACTTCCTGACCATCCAGCAGTCGGTGATGACCAGCCGCGGGCGCATGAGCGTCACGCACAACCAGCTTCCCCGGCTCGTCAATGCCATGACGCGCGCGATCGGCGCGGGAGACGTCATGGCCGTCGAGGGTGGCGATCCGGCGGTGACGGACTATCTCGTGCAACTGCTGAAGGTGCGCGAGCGGGTGTCCGGCCAGTACAAGGACAACATCGCGCGCGGCCTGATCAGCGCGGAGACCCATGCGTCGCTTGCCGCCTATGCGGATGGCCTCAACCTCTATGCCTCGGAACATCCTGACCAGGTGCTGCCGGGCTTCACGCCTGTCACGCCCGAAGAGATCACGGCGGGCTTTGCGTTCTTCCTTCCCCTCTTCTTCGGCTTCGACCGGCAGCTGCGGGAACTCTTCGAGCCGACGCGCCAGCACGAGATCAGCATCCCGCAAGGTTCGGGTTCCAACGCCATGGCCGTCGCGCCCTCGCGCGCCGCGGATGGCCACACGCGCCTCCTCATCAACTCGCACCAGCCCTATGTCGGCCCCCTGGCGTGGTACGAAGCGCGGCTGAAGTCGGAGGAAGGCCTCGACATTGCGGGCGGGCTCTTTCCGGCGTCACCCTTCATCAATCACGGCTTTGGTCCCAAACTTGGCTGGGCCAACACGGTGAACACGCCTGACCTCGTCGATGTCTATGTGCTGGACGTCAATCCGGAAAACGCGAACCAGTACCGCTTCGACGGGCAATGGATCGATTTCGAGAGGAGTGACGCTGTCATTGCGCTGCGCGTCCTTGGTCCGCTCGCGATCCGCGTGAAGCGCGAAGTGCTCTGGTCGAAGTACGGGCCGGTGCTGCGCCAGCCGCACGGGACCTATGCCATCCGCTTTGCGGGCATCGATCGCATCAACCAGGTCGAAGGCTATCGCGCGCTGAACAGGGCGACCGATTGGGACAGTTTCGTGAAGGCGCTCGAGAAGCAGGCCATTCCCAGCTTCAACTTCACCTATGCGGATGCCACGGGGCGCATTGCCTATATCTACAACACGGTCTCGCCTGTCCGCGATCCGGCGCATGACTGGCAGAAGTACCTGCCAGGCGACACGTCGCGTACGCTCTGGACCACGTACCATCCGTTTGCGGACGTGCCCAAGATCGTCTCGCCACGCTCGGGCTATGTCTACAATGCGAACAATCATCCCTTCATGGCGAGCGACGCCGGCGACAATCTCAAGCGCGAGAACTTTCCGGCCACGTTCGGCATCGAGACGCGCGTGACGAACCGGGGGCTGCGCTTCGAGGAATTGCTGGCGGCCGACACGACGATCTCGGCAGAGGAATTCCGCGCCATCAAATTCGACAAGCTCTATTCCGCGCGCTCCGCCTTGGCCGGCGTGATCCGGGACCTGGTGGCGAAGGATCTTTCCGCGGATCCGGACCGCGAACTCCTGCAGCAGGCGCAGCAGATCCTGCGCCGCTATGACATGTCCACGGACGCCGGCAACCGCGGTGCGGCGCTCGCGGTGATGACGGGGTTGCCTGTCGTGGTCCCCACCTTTGCCGGCAAGCCCGCCGGTGATGCGGTCGAGGCGCTCCGCAAGGCGGCGAAATCACTGATGAAGCATCACGGGCGCCTTGATCCCGCGTGGGGGGACGTCAACCGCTTCCGCCGGGGCACGCTCGACGAACCCGCCAATGGCGGACCCGACGTGCTGCGCGACTTCGAAGCTTCGATTGAGGTCGGCGCTGACGGCACCTTCACTGCCGCCAAGGGCGACACGCTCTACTACATCGTCGACTGGGACCGCGACGGCCGGATGACCGCGCAGGGGATCCACCAGTTCGGGTCGGCCACGCTCGACCAGACATCGCCCCATTACGCCGACCAGTCGCCCCTCTTCCTCAAGGAAGAACTCAAGCCCATCTGGATGGACGAAGCGGAACTGCGCAAGCATCTCGGGCGCGAATACAGGCCCGGAAAGGACACGAAGGCAGCCCCATGAAGAAGGACCACAGCATTCCTGCGGGAACCGTTCATCGCCTCTGGATCGACAGCGACACGCTGAAGGGCAACATGCTCGGCGATCCGACCCGGCGCATGATCGATGTGTATGTGCCTCATGGACATGACGGCAAGGGACTGCCGCTGCTCGTCGACCTGGTGGGCTTCACGGCTGGCGGGCCTGCGCACACGAACTGGAAGAACTTCGGCGAAAACGTTCCCGAGCGGCTTGATCGCCTGATCGCCACGGGCGGCATGCCTCCCGTCGTGGTGGCTTTTCCCGACTGCTTCACGAAGCTGGGCGGCAACCAGTACATCAACTCGGTGGCCATGGGCCGTTGGGCGGATTTCCTGCTCACGGAGGCGGTCCCGCTGGTCGAGCGGCAGTTCTCGTGCGGGGGTGCGGGCAAGCGCGGCGTCTTCGGGAAAAGTTCCGGCGGCTATGGCGCCATCGCGCATGCCATGCTGCACCCTGACTTCTGGAGCGCGGCCGCATGCCATTCAGGGGACATGGCCTTCGAACTGGTCTACCTGCCGGACTTTCCCGGCGTGCTGCGTGCGCTCGCGCCCGTGAACTTCGACATCAAGACCTGGCTGAACAATTTCCACACGCGACGCAAGACCAGCGATTCAGAGACGCATGTGCTGATGATGCTGGCCATGTGCGCCACCTATGATCCTGATCCATCGGCGCACATGGGTGTGCGGTTGCCGGTCGACCCGGAGACCTGCGAGATCATTCCGGAGCGCTGGAAGAACTTCCTGGCGCATGATCCGGTCGTCATGGTGAAGACGCTGGGCCAGGGCCTCTCGCGGCTCAAGGCGCTCTACATCGACTGCGGGGATGTCGACCAGTACAACCTGATCTACGGGGCCCGCCGCCTCCATCGTGCACTTGCACAATTGGGGGTCTCCCATGTGTACGAGGAGTTCCCCGACAACCACTCGTCGATCGATTACCGCATGGATACGAGCCTGCCCTGCCTTGCGCGGGCGCTCACATCGTGAACATGCCCGCCTGACGCGACCCGGCCATGAGGGAAAACGCAGGGTCTCCCTTGCGGTTCGCCGGGTTCCACGCCAATACTGAGCCCAATGAGAATAAGAGCTGCGGTACTGGGAGGCGGATCATGGGGCACGACGGTGGCCTGCCTTGTCGCGCGCAATGTGCCCGCCGTCATCTGGGCCCGCTCGCCCGAGACCGTCGACGAGATCAACGCGCGCCACACCAATGAACGCTACCTGCCGGGGGCCCGCCTGCCGCAAACGCTGCGTGCGACGACCTCGATCGAGGAAGCCGTGCGTGATGCCGACGTCGTCATCATGGGTGTACCGTCCCAGGCCATGCGCGAGACGGCACGCGAAGTCGGCAAGCACATCCGCGCCTGGGTTCCCCTCATCAGCCTGTCGAAGGGGCTGGAGCTCGGAACCAAGCTGCGCATGACGCAGGTCATCAAGCAGGAGCTGCCCGGACATCCCGCCGGCGTGCTGTCAGGGCCGAACCTCGCGCGCGAAGTCATGGCCGGCTATGCCGCCGCCAGCGTCATCGCGATGGAAGACGAGGTCATCGTCCAGGAACTACAGGCCATCTTCAAGACAGGCCTCTTCCGCGTCTACACGAACACTGACGTTGCCGGATGCGAACTCGGCGGAGCGCTGAAGAACGTCATGGCGATCGCCGCCGGCATGGGTGACGGCGCAGGGGCCGGCGAGAACACGCGCTCGGCCGTCATCGCCCGCGCCCTGAACGAGATCACGCGGCTGGGTGTTGCCATGGGCGGACGTCCCGAGACATTCGCAGGACTTGCCGGCATCGGCGACCTGATTGCGACCTGCACCAGCCCGCAGAGCCGCAATCGCACCGTCGGTTTCGAACTTGGCAAGGGGCGGAAGATCGCCGACATCCTGGCCGGCATGCGCCAGGTTGCCGAAGGCGTGAAGTCCGCCAAGACCGTGCTGCAGCTGGGTGAAGAGTATGGCGTGGAGATGCCGATCGCCTCGGAGGTCAATGGCGTGATCAACGAAGGCAAGACAGCGCAGGTAGCGTTCCGCGGCCTCCTGAAGCGTGCAGCCGGTTCGGAAGCCGATCCGGGATGAACGAGACCGTCTCACCTCAGATCCAGGGGACACCCCTGCCCACGTGGCCTGCAGAACCGGGCGCGCGCATCGTGTTCCTCGTCGATTGCCGGACGGCCACCGAACGGCAGTTCATCGAGCGCTGGGTCGCGCAGACGAAGCCAGCCGGCACGGAGATGTCCCAGGTTTCCTACCTGGACCTTCCCAAGCGGCTCGAAGAACTGAAGCCGTTCACGCAGGCGCTGGCTCCCCACCTGTCGGACACGGCCACGGTCCTTGCCCCCGTGCGCATCGCCTGGCTGCCACGTGAACTGCAGGGAGAGCGCATTGCGCGCCTCTCGGACCTGCTCATGCTGCGCAACCCGCGCAAGCCGCGCGAGAAAATGCAGGCGCGCATCCTGCAGACCGAGCCGGAACGCTGCCGCCTCGTTGCCGCCCAGCCTGCCAGCGTTGCCAACCTGAACGACCGCGCCAAGGCCGCGTCGGATGCCGACATCAGCGATGCCGAAGGCTTTGCCGGCTTCGTGGTCCGGCAGGCGCAACTCGCCCTGGAACGTGCGGAGTACCGGCTCATCGGCCGGCGCTACAAGATGCCCCGCCTCGTGCGCGAGCAGATCGCGGCGTCGAAGCGGTTCCGCGATGGCGTCCGGGAGCAGGCTCAACGCCTGAAGCGTACCGAACAATCCGTCCACACCGAGGCCCTCGGCTACCTGCAGGAGCTTCGAACCGCGCACAGTCCCTTTGCCATCGACCTGATGATGCAGCTTGCGCGCTCCCTGTTCTCGCGAGGCTATGGCGCGCAGGTCGACTACGACCAGGCGCAGATCGAACGAACGCGCGATGCACTCGAGCGCGCGCCGGGCATCATCCTGCCCAGCCACAAGTCGAACCTGGACTCCGCCGTCACGTCCGTCGCCTTCGCCGACAACAGGCTGGCCGTGCCCACGACGTTTGGCGGCATCAACATGGCCTTCTGGCCGATGGGGAGCATTGCCCGCAAGGCCGGACGCGTGTTCATCCGCCGGGACATCAAGGGCAACCCTGTCTACAAGTTCGTGCTGCGCGAATATCTGGGCTATCTCGCCGAGAAACGCTTCAGCCTGGAATGGTACATCGAAGGTGGCCGTTCCCGGACAGGCAAGCTGCTGCCGCCGAAGCTCGGGCTGCTCACCTATCTCGTTGCCGCCTATCGCGAGGGCCGGGTCGAAGACCTGAACCTCATGCCGATCTCGATTGCCTATGACCAGCTCCATGAGGTGAGCGAGTTTGCAGCCGAAGCCAAGGGCGGCGCGAAGAAGGCCGAGAACCTGGCGTGGTTCGTCCGCTTCTTCAGGGCGCAGCGCGAACCGTTCGGGCGCATCTATTTCCGCATCGCCGAGCCGGTGTCGCTGCGTGCCATGCTGGGGCCACCGGATGGCGGCAAGTCGGAAGGTGACGAGGAAACCCTTGCCGTCCAGAAGGTGGCATTCGAGGTTTCGACCCGCATCAATGACGTCACGCCGATCACGGGAACGTCGCTGGCGGCGCTCGTTCTCCTCTCGCATCGTGGGCGCGCGCTCACGCTGGACGAGATCTTCCAGGAGCTTGAGGAGTATCTTGCGCTTGCCGTTGGGCGGCGCCTGCCGATCGCGCCGAGCGCGCGGCTGCCCGACGCCGAGTCCGTCCGTCGCATCCTTGAGGCGCTTGCCGGCCACAATGTCGTGGCCATCCATCGGGGTGGCCTGCAGACCGTGTACAGCATCGGCCCGGACCAGCACCTCGCGGCGGCCTTCTATCGCAACACGATCATCCACTTCTTCATCAATGACGCCGTCATCGAGCTCGCGTTGCTGAAGGCCGTTGACCAGCCTACCGATCGCGAGGCGGCCTTCTGGGAGGAGGTGTTCCGGCTGCGTGACCTGCTGAAGTTCGAGTTCTTCTTCAAGGAGAAGAACGAATTCCGTGCCGCCGTCGACCGGGAGCTCAAGCTGCAGGCACCGAACTGGGCGACGGCGCTGAATGGCGGGCGCGACCAGGTGAACGCGCTCATCAAGTCACTGCGCCCGATCACGGCACCCGGCGTGCTCAGGTCGTTCTTCGAGGCCTACGTGGTCGTCGCCGACACGCTGGACGCCCATGGCCTTGGCGCGCATTTCGACGAGAAGAAGTTCCTGAACTCGTGCGGCAGTGTCGGCCGGCAGTACATGCTGCAGAAGAAGATCCAGAGCCCTGAATCCGTTTCCAAGCATCTGTTCCAGACCGGCCTGCAGCTTGCGCGCAACCACAAGCTCCTCGACATGACCGACAACATGGCCGCGCGCCGCACGGCGTTCGCGGTCATGCTGCGCGACGTGCTCCGCCGCATCGACACGATCGAAGCACTCGCCTGGGAGCGTTTGCGGGAGCGGCGGTAAAGCGAGGACTGGCGTCAGGCGGACCGAGACGAAGCCTTGCGCCGCGATTTCCTTACGGGCCCCAGCAGCTTCAGACCGCCGTTCGGCCAGTCTGCAAGCGTTGCAACGAACAGGTCGCGCACGGCGTCGATCCTGTCCTCGAGATCATCGAGCGACCAGTCCGCGACGGAGATCGGCGGCAGGACCTTCACCTCGACCGTGCCCGGCCGCATGAAGAACGCATCGCGTGCGCCGATATCCTCGGCATTGCGAATGATGATCGGCACGATCGGAATGCCGGCGGCCATGGCGATGCGGAAGGCGCCCTTCTTGAATGGCAGAAGCTCGCGCGTGCGGGCCCGCGTGCCTTCCGGTGCGATCGCAATCGAAATGCCTTCCTGCGCGAGCTTCATGATGGGCTTCATGGTCTCGACGGCTTTCTTCGCATCGCCCCGATCAATGAACGCCACCTTCATCAGGCGGCCAGCCGGTCCCATGATGGGATGCCGCTCGAGCTCCTTCTTTGCGACCCCCGTGAAGTCGGTCCGCAGGAGCTTGCCGATGATCAGCGCATCGAAGTTGGTCTTGTGGTTGAAGATGAAGACCGCGGGCCTGTGCGACCAGAGGTTCTCCTCGCCGTCGACCCGGATGTCGACACCCGCCAGCGAATGGATGAGGTCCATCCAGGCCGGCGTCATGAAGTTGATGGCGGAACGGACATCCCTGTTGATGAGGCCCGTCGTGGCCGCGAGTACGCTGAGCGGGCCCATGGCGTAGAGCGCGGTCATCGTGCGCATCACGACGGCCGGGCTCGGGCGGCCGCGGCTCTGGAAGCGCAGCGTCGGCCAGTTGTGGGCGCGCGCGACGTTCTCAAGCTTCGACTGGGGATTGGTCGGCCTCGGATTGCCGACGGCCTGCATCAGCGGCACTTCCTCGTTCCCGTCGGCATAGGCATAGGACTTGCGCAAATCGAGCTTGATCTTCTTTGCAAGCGCGCGAACGGCGTTGGCCTTGCCCTCGCCCCACATGGAAGCGTTTGCGGGCTTGCCTGTCATGCGGCCGTCTCGCGTTTCGAAGCGCGTGCACAGGACATGATCAAAGCCGAGGTACCTTGCGGCAGGTTCCACCTGGAAGGCCGTGGCGGACGACGCGAGGACGAGCGTGTGGCCCTTTGCGCGATGCGCCTCGATGCGGCGCTTCATTTCCGGATAGAGGCGGTCGGCGATGCGCGCGTGGAACAGGCGTTCGCCTTCCTTCATCAGCTCGGCTTCGTTTCGGCCCTTCCACTGCTTGCCCAGGAACGCTATGAGGTCCTTGAAGTCCGCGCGACCGGCCAGGCCCTGAATCGCCAGGCTGACAAGTCCGAGCAGTTCCGAACCGCTGACCTGTCCCCGCATCAGTCGGGCCTGCGCCACGTCGAGCGCCGAGTAGCCTGCGATCAGCGTCCCGTCGAAGTCGAATACTGCAGCGATGGATTTCCCGGATGGCCCGCGCTCGATCTCCTCGATGGAACCGGGACGCGCGGGCGCCTCGACCACCACGGGCTTGCGTCGTGGTGCGCGCGCCTTTGGCGGCGCCATTCGCGGCTTGTCGGTTTCTGCGGTCATCGGCCCCTCGATGCTCCGCTCTAGCTAATACCTAAGCGCGCGCCGGGTCAAAGTGATTGCCGGGCCACCATAGGGGCCAAGGGGTAAAAAATCCCAAACGTCCGGGAACGAGAGGGTTAGCAGGTCCTTAATCTGCCTTGAGGTCGGCAACCAGGGCGGGACGCGCGGGCAGGCGGTCGAGCAGCGCGAGCAACTCTCCCCTCGCCTGTGCGTTCGACATCTGGTGGCGCTCGGCGAGGATGACTTCGTTCTTCATGGCATGTTCCCACCCGACGAGTTCCGTGACGCGAACCTTGTAGCCCTGGGACTCGAGGTACAGCGCGCGGATGACGTTGGTGAGGTTGCTTGCGAACTCGCGCCGCTGGATGGGATGGCGCCAGAGCTGGTGCAAGGGATGCTTCGGCTGGCCTTCGAGAAGGCGCGAGACTTCCGCCTGGCAGCACGGCACGAGCGCGATGACCCGGGCCTGGTGCTGGAGCGCAAAGCGGATGGCATCATCGGTCGCCGTATCACAGGCGTGCAGCGCCGTGACCATGTCGATGCGATCGGGCAAGACCACCGAGCCGATGGCGCCGGTGACGAACTGCATGCGGTCGAAGCCGGCCGCTGCGGCCAGGTCCTTGGCCTTCGCCGTCAGGTCCTCGCGCGACTCGACAGAGACAATGGATCCTTCGGGCTTCGCCGCGAAGATCAGGTCGTAGAGGATGAACCCCAGATAGGATTTGCCTGCACCCAGGTCGGCCAGGCGCACATCGGGCTTTTCCTCGAACAGACGATCCAGCGGTGCGCGAATGAGCTGCACGAGGTGCTGCACCTGCTTCAGCTTGCGCCGGGAGTCGGCGTTCAGCTTCCCGTCCCGGGTGAGGATGTGCAGGGCCTTGAGAAGTTCAACGGACTGGCCGGGCCAGAGCTCCTTCAGCCCCGGATCCGTCTGTTTCCCGCGCGGCGGTTTGGTCATATAGTATCGTTCATCGACTGTTCAGGCGGACCCCGGCATGCCGGGGTCCTGCGACGACCTTTCGTCCTGCACTCTACAGGGGCAGGACCTGCCCGTGGAGTGCCAGAATGAAGCGCGTGTCCGCATGAAGCTCAATCGCCGCACCGCCCTCGCCGCCGGCGCCGCCGCCCTCGGTCTCGGTACGTCGGCACGCGCCCTCGCCGAAGCCGAAGATGATGGCGTCGGTGGCGTCGAGGACATCGTCAACTATGCGTGGTCCACCATCGCGCCCGATCCGAAGGACGAGATCGAGTTCGAGGATGCCGTCTACATGAACGAGATCGTGGAGACGGGCGAGGAGAGCGCGCTCGTCATCAAGTTCTCGGACGGCTCGCGGCTGACCCTCGGCGAGAATGCGAAGGTCGTGATTGACCGCTATGTGTACAATCCGGGTGGCGGGGACAGTTCGCAGGCCATCACGCTGACCAAGGGGGCCTTCAGGTTCCTGTCCGGGTCGATCCCCAAGGAAAAGGTCGAGATCAAGACGCCCGCGGTGTCCATCGGCATCCGGGGAACGGAGCTCGTCTTCGACGTCGCCGAGGATGGCGAGACCGAAATGTCGACGCTCTCCGGCCAGGCCGATGTCACGGATGGGGCCGGTGAAACCCTCACCGTCCATCCGGACGAGTCCATCCAGGCCGGACCGGATCGGCGCTTCCGGGGCAAGGTTCGCCGGCGGCGGCACATCAGCCGCTCGATCGCCATCCAGGAGGGGCTTGAAGCGGCCCGCAAGCGCTGGCCGGAGCGTAAACCAAGGCGCCGCAGGGCTGTGCGCCGCGTCCGGCGCCGCAAGGCCCAACTGAAGGCTCAACAGCGCAGAAACTGAGGAGAATCTAAGGCATTTTGCCGCTCGACAGGGCGGGCGCGAGAGGCTATCTCCTCGCGCTCCATGGCAGACCTCCCACAGATCCGCAACTTCTCCATCGTTGCCCACATTGACCACGGCAAGTCGACGCTTGCCGACCGGCTCATCGAGTATTGCGGCGCCCTCGAGGCGCGCGAGATGAAGTCCCAGGTGCTGGACTCGATGGACATCGAACGCGAGCGCGGCATCACCATCAAGGCGCAGACCGTTCGCCTGAACTACAAGGCCAAGGACGGCAAGGCCTATGTGCTGAACCTGATGGACACGCCCGGCCACGTCGACTTCGGCTACGAGGTCTCGCGCTGCCTTGCCGCCTGCGAAGGAGCCCTGCTTGTCGTCGACGCCAGCCAGGGCGTCGAGGCGCAGACGCTCGCCAACGTCTACCAGGCCTTCGATGCCGGCCTCGAGATCGTTCCGATCCTCAACAAGATCGACCTGCCCGCCGCCGAGCCGGATCGCATCCGTACGCAGATCGAGGATGTCATCGGCATCGACGCCTCTGACGCCGTGCTGATCTCGGCCAAGACGGGCCTCGGCATTCCGGACGTGCTCGAGGCGATCGTCACGCGCCTGCCCGCGCCCAAGGGCGACATCGACAAGCCGCTCAAGGCCCTGCTCGTCGACAGCTGGTACGATGCCTATCTGGGCGTCGTCGTGCTGTTCCGCGTCATCGACGGTGAAGTCCGCAAGGGCCAGAAGATCCGCATGATGGCCACGAATGCCGTCTACGAAGTCGACCGCGTCGGCGTGTTCACGCCCAAGCGCGTGGCCGTGGACCGGATCGGGCCGGGCGAAGTGGGCTTCCTGACCGCTGCCATCAAGCAGGTGGCCGACACGAAAATCGGTGACACGATCACCGACGAGCGCAAGGGTACCGACACGCCCCTGCCCGGCTTCAAGCCGGCCCAGCAGGTCGTGTTCTGCGGTCTCTTCCCGGTTGATGCCGCCGAATTCGAGGAACTGCGCGAAGCCATCTCGAAGCTGGCGCTGAACGATGCGAGCTTCTCGTACGAGACGGAAACGTCGGCAGCTCTCGGGTTCGGCTTCCGGTGCGGGTTCCTCGGGCTGCTGCACCTCGACATCATCCGCGAGCGCCTCGAGCGCGAGTTCAACCTGAACCTCATCACGACGGCCCCGTCGGTCGTCTACAAGATCCATCTCACCAACGGCGAGGTGGTGGAGCTGCACAATCCGGCCGACATGCCGGATGTCGTTCGCATCGACCACATCGAGGAGCCGTGGATCCAGGCCACGATCCTGGTGCCGGACGAATATCTTGGCGCCGTGCTGAAGCTCTGCGAAGACCGCCGTGGCCGACAGATCGACCTCACCTATGCGGGCAACCGCGCGCTCGTGAAGTACTCGCTGCCGCTCAACGAAGTCGTGTTCGACTTCTATGACCGGCTGAAGTCGGTCAGCCGCGGCTATGCGAGCTTCGACTACCATATCTCCGGCTACCAGGAAGGCGACCTCGTGAAGATGTCGATCCTGGTCAATGCGGAGCCGGTCGACGCGCTCTCGATGATCGTGAACCGCCAGCGCGCCGAGATGCGCGGCCGCGCGATGTGCGAGAAGCTGAAGGACCTGATCCCGCAGCACCTCTTCCAGATCCCGATCCAGGCCGCGATCGGCGGCAAGGTGATCGCGCGCGA
>CAZYFM010000067.1:0-18474 GCA_964646885.1 uncultured Flavobacteriaceae bacterium | reverse complement strand
GCGGCTGCGCCTCTTGCTTCGGATCGCCATCAAGGACCTTTTGAAAGGTCCTTTCCCCTAGAGATCCAAAGGCTATCATCCGGCGTATACCAAGCCGTACGCTGAGAGGCCCTGAATGAGTTCCAAGTCGATCGCCGTCGTCGGAAGCGGCATTTCCGGCCTTTCTGCGGCCTGGCTGCTGTCGAAATCGCATGACGTGACCCTGTTCGAGCAGGACACGCGGCCCGGCGGCCACAGCAATACGCTTACCGTTACGGAGCCCGAGGGCTCGTTTCCTGTGGATACCGGCTTCATCGTCTACAATGTGTCGGCCTATCCGAACCTTGTGGCGCTGTTCGACCATCTGGGCGTGGAGACCTATGACACGAGCATGGGCTTTGCGGTGTCGATGGGACAGGGGGCGTATGAGTACTCCGGCAATGGCCTGAGCGGCCTGTTCGGCCAGGCCAGCAACATCGTGAGCCCTTCCCATTGGGGGCTGGTGCGCGACCTCGTCCGGTTCTTCCGGGAAGCGAATGAACTCGTCGATGGCGGCGTTCCGCCGGACATGACGCTGGGCGCCTTCCTGGAGCGCAACGGCTATTCGAAGTGGTTTGTCGAGCGCCACATCCTGCCCATGGCGGCGGCGATCTGGTCGACGCCGACGGCGCAGGTGATGGACTTCCCGGTCGCCAGTTTCTTCAGTTTCTTTGCGAACCACCAGTTGCTGCAGCTCGTTAACCGGCCCTACTGGCGAACGGTGCGCGGTGGAAGCCGTGCCTATGTGTCGAAGGTGCTCGCCGACTTCCGGGGCCGTGTGGAACTTGGCGCCCGCGTGGAGCGCGTGACGCGTGCCGGTGGCCGCGTCGAGGTGTCGTTCAATGGGCGCACGCAGTCGTTCGACCGCTGCGTGATGGCTTCGCATGCGGACGAAAGCCTTTCGATGCTGGCTGACGCCGATCCGGTGGAGAGCCAGATCCTGGGCAGCTTCCGCTACTCGCAGAACACGGCCGTACTGCACCGCGATACGGCGTTGATGCCCACGCGTCGCCGGGTCTGGTCGAGCTGGAACTACATTTCCGCCTCGGGTGCGAACAGCAATGACCTCTTCGTGACCTACTGGATGAACAAGCTGCAGAAGCTTGAAACCCGGCGTGACTACTTCGTGTCGCTCAATCCGACGACAACGCCCCGCGATATCGTGGCGTCGATCTCGTACGCGCATCCGGTCTTCGACGGCAAGGCGAATGCAGCGCGCAGCCGTCTCTGGGAGATCCAGGGGCGCCGCAATGTGTGGTTTGCCGGCAGCTATTTCGGCTTCGGTTTCCACGAGGACGGGATACAATCGGGCCTGGCGGCAGCGGAAGCTGCGGGTGGCGTTCGCCGCCCCTGGAGCGTGGCCAATGAATCCGGCCGCATTTTCCTGGCGCCGTCCGTGGCAGCAGCAAAAGCGGCCTGAGCCCATGACTGCGTTTTCCAGCAGGATCTATGAGGGAACGGTGATGCACCAGCGGCTGCGTCCGCAGGGGCACAAGTTCACCTATCGCCTGTTCTCGCTTCTGCTGGACCTCGACGAAATCTCCAAGCTCGACCAGAGCCTGCGCCTGTTTTCGCGCAACCGCTTCAATCTCTTCAGCTATCATGACAGCGACCACGGCGGCGAGGGCTGCACGGACACGGCCGCCAATGTGCGCGAACTGCTGCGCGGCATGGGCTTCGAGGGCGCGTGTCACCGGATCTTCGTGCTCTGCTATCCGCGCATCCTTGGCTATGTGTTCAATCCGCTCAGCACCTATTTCTGCCATGACGCGGACGGGCGGCTGAAGCTCATCGTCTATGAAGTCACGAACACGCACTACGAGCGCAAGTGGTACGTCATTCCAGCCGAACCGCGAGGCGAGGGCACCTACGCGCATTCCTGTGACAAGGAAATGTATGTCTCTCCGTTCACGACGCCGACAGGCCGCTATGACTTCAAGATCGTGGCGCCGGGCAAGGATGTGTTCGTCGGCATCGACCTGGTCGAGCCGGATGGGCGGACCCTTGCGACGCACTTCCGCGGCGAAACCCGCGAGATCAGCGACAAGCGGCTCCTGGCGCTCTGGCTTCGCTATCCGCTGATGACCTTCAAGGTCACGGCGGCGATCCATTTCGAGGCGGCAAGGCTGTGGCTCAAGGGCGTGCGCGTCCAGGACCGCCATGAATCGCCCAAGTTTTCCTATTCCGTTTATCCATCCCAGTCGAAAGACGTCCTGCATGTACGATAGCAGCGTTACAAAATCGCGAACCTGGTTCCTGCCGCGCGGGGCCGAACGTCACCTTCACCGAACCCTCGACAGCGCCGTGCTGCGCGTCGTGCGGCAAGCGCTTGCGGGTTCGATCCACGGGCGCCTGGTTCTCACTCTGCCTTCCGGGGCGAGCGAGAGCTTTGGCGCTGCCGATGATGGCCAGGAAGTGCGGATCGGGCTTAACAACTACCGGATCATCACCCAGGGCCTGCGCCGTGGCCTGCTCGGCTTTGCCGAGTGCTACATGGCGGGTGACATCGACTGCGATGACCTGGGGGCCCTGTTCGATTTCTATTTCCGGAATGAAGCGTCGATCGACCGCATCGGCCGCGGGATCCTGCAGACCGGAACGCTCGACCGCATTTTCCACGCGCTGAGGTTCAATTCCCGCGCCGGCAGCCGGCGCAACATCTCGGCCCATTACGATCTTGGCAACTCGTTCTACGAGACCTGGCTCGGCGACAGCTGGTTCTATTCGAGCGGCATCTACGCCTCGCCCGACTGCACGCTGGAGGATTCCCAGAAGCGCAAGTGTGATCACATCATCGACGCGCTGAAGCTGGATGGATCGCAGAGCCTGCTGGAAATCGGCTGCGGATGGGGTGGGTTTGCCCTCGCGGCCGCTCCCCACACGGCGCGCATCCGGGCGATCACGATTTCGCAGGAGCAGCTGGACCATGCCCGCCGGGCCATCCGCGCGCGCGGCCTGTCCAGTCAGGTGGATGTCGTCTTCGAGGATTACAGGGACACACAGGGCCAGTTCGACCGGCTTGTATCCATCGAGATGATCGAGGCGGTCGGTGAAGGCAACTGGGGGCGCTATTTCAAGACGCTGCATGATCGCCTGGCGCCGGGCGGCGTTGGCGTGCTGCAGGCCATCACGATTGCGCCGGCCTATTTTGAGACCTATCGCCGGACGCCGGATTTCATCCAGCGCTACATCTTCCCCGGCGGAATGCTTCCGACAGTCGACAAGATGAAGGAGCGCGCGGAAGACGCCGGGCTTGCCTTCGAAACGGTCGAGACGTTCGGGCGTTCCTACGCGCGGACCCTGGCTGCCTGGCGGGACCGGTTCCTCGATGCGTGGCCACGGATCCAGGCGCAGGGCTTCGATGAGCGCTTCCGGCGCATGTGGCTCTATTACCTGACCTACTGCGAGGCCGGGTTCGAGCGTGGCACCATCGACGTCGGCCTCTATCGTGTCACGAGGACGAAATGAATTACGTCGCCAA
Organism: uncultured Flavobacteriaceae bacterium; assembly: GCA_964646885.1. GTDB lineage: Bacteria > Pseudomonadota > Alphaproteobacteria > Micropepsales > Micropepsaceae > SZUA-430. Next base: position 14,975 of record CAZYFM010000067.1, on the reverse strand, counting down.
GGACACAGCCGGCCTCGCTTTGCCGCCCTTTGCCTACAGCTCGTTCTTCGAGGGACCGGTTCAGGCGTGGGGTGTCTTCATGGACCGGTTTGGCGTGGTGCGCTCGGGCGTGACAGTGCGCATGAATGGTGCCTGGAAGGGCGATACCTTCGTTCTTGACGAGGAATTCGTCTTTGACAACGGGGCGCCCGACCAGCGGACCTGGCTTCTGCAGGACCAGAAGGACGGTCGCTTCACGGCGACATGTGACCAGTGCGTGGGAGCCATCGAAGGGCAGAACCATGAAGACGGCGCGCGGATCGCCTATCGTTTCCGCATCACCGTGAAGGGCGTTTCGTTTTCAGTCGTGTTCGATGACGAAGTCCGCCGCATCGATGACCGGCGGGTGTTCAACCGCGCGACGATGAAGAAGTTCGGCCTTACGATCGGCCATTTCCTGCTGGTGGCCGAGCGGCGCCTATAGGTTCAGCGCCTTGCGCATGATCGGGAAGAACAGCCGGTAGGGCAGGATCCGCGCAAGCTTCAGGATCGTCACGAGCTGCCAGGGGAATGCGATCTCGAAGCGGCCACGCACCAGGCCATCGACGATGTTCCGGGCTGCGACCTCACTCGACACGATGAAGGGCATGGCGAAGTCGTTGCGCGCCGTCATGGGCGTGTCGACGAAGCCCGGATTGATCACCGAAACCTTCACGTTGTACGGACCGAGCTCGAGGTTGAGCGCTTCGGAGAGATTGATGAGCGCTGCCTTGGTTGGCGCGTAGGCAAGCGCACGGCTCAGGCCCCGATAGCCGGCGACGGAGGCGACGATGGCAATGTGGCCCGCGCGCTTCTGCTTCATCGCCGGAAGGATCACTTCCAGCGCATTGCAGACGCCGCCATAGTTCACGTTCATCGAGGTGATCGCACGCGCGGCGCCGTAATCGTCCACGCTCATCGGGTCCCAGATGGCCGCATTCAGGACCACGAGGTCAGGTGTTCCCTGCCGCGCGACGATGGCGTCATAGGCTTTCTGGACTGAATTGCGGTCGGCCACATCGGCCGTGAACGCATGGAGCTTTTCGTTGAGCGCGGCGGTATCGGCGAGCGTCTTTTCCGTGCGTGCCGAGATCGCCGTCGTCACGCCCGATGCAGCGAGTTGCAGGGCGAGGTCCTTGCCGATGCCGGTGCTTGCGCCGACGATCCAGGCGCTATCCCAGGGCAGGGCCCGGGCGGCGGTCACAAGCCTGTCCAGGTCTGGACGATGCGGCCGACAACGCCACGGAAGCGTGCGCGTTCCTCGCTGGCGATCAGGCAGATGCAGCCTGACACCCTGTCGGCAACCGGGCAGTGCTCGGTCTCGTCAGCCACTTCCTGGATATCGCCGGGAAGGTACTCGCCGGTGGAGTCGGAGAATGCGCCCTCCAGTACGAGCGTCAGTTCGGTTCCACCGTGGCCATGCTCGAGCATCCGGTAACCCGGCGCGATCCTGAGGAGGCGAAGGTCTCCGGCGCCTGCGCCGTCCTGGTTCAGGCGGTGGTGCCAGACGCCGGGCGCGAGACGCTGCCAGCGAATGTTCTGACCGGTGATGCCGAAGCGGCGGCGGATCGGCTCGGGAATGATGGCCGAGCTTGCGGCGGCGTGTGCCGGAGCGGCGGTGCTGATTGTCGACGAAGGAGCCGGCATGGCCGGGATGTCATCGCCTGCACACTGCATGGGTACCGGCATTCCGCCGAGGAGCGTGGCGCCGACCATGTCCATGGCGGCAACTTCGCGCGCGCAATGCGGGCAGGTGGAAACGTGAGCGGCCACCACGGCGGCGAGGGCGCCGTTCAGCGTGCCGGCCGAGAAGCTGACCAGCGTGGCCGGATCGACGTGGTGGCGGATATTGAGCGTCATTTCAGGTCCTCCAGCGCCGACCTGATTTTCTGGTAGGCGAGACGAACGCGGGACTTCACGGTCCCGAGCGGAAGCGAGAGCTTCCTGGCGATTTCGGAATGGGGCAGGGCGTCGACATAGGCGAGCACCAGGACTTCGCGCTGCTCTTCGGGAAGCGTCGCGAGGGCTTTCTGCACGCGGATCTGGCGCTGGGAGAGCGACATGGCGTCGTCGGGTGCGACGGTCGGCGCTTCGAGCGTTTCGGCGTGATGGTCGGTCAGTTCCTGCCACACGGTTTCGCGGCGCAGGCGATCGATGCGCAGGTTGCGGGCGATCGTGAAGATCCAGTTGGTGGGGCTGCCCTTCTCGCGCGAGTAGAGGCTGGCCTTGTTCCAGACGGTGAGCAGGGTCTCCTGGGCGAGTTCATCGGCCAGCGCCGGGTCGGCACCCTGGCGCATCATGAAAGCCCGGATCCGGGGCCTGTAGTCCTTGAAGAGCGCGCTGAAGGCTTCGCTGCTGCGATCGCTGGCAATGCGCAAAAGAAGGTCCGACATTCCCCCTCGTGATACGGAGACTGGCCGTAATCCTTTGGAAATGCTGTGATTTGTCCAGACCATACTATCGCCTTCAGTCATCGGAAAGCGATACGGGGGCGGCGGGGATTTGGATCAGCGGGGCGGCGGCAGATCAGCGCCGCCCGCGCCGTTTTCCGCGGATCAGAAAGTAAATTCGGTCTTCAGGGCGCCGACGACGGGCTCGGCCCGGTTCCGGTCCCTAAGGGAGCCCTGCGTGCCGAAGTGGATGCGGAAGCCGGCCCCGATGCGGAAGGTGTCGGTTTCGTCCGTGGAATCGGGGTGCAGGGAGCCAAAGCCGAGGCCGCCATAGATCGAGGCGGCGCAGTCGGGGATCAGGTACTCGACCTCGCCCGAGAAGTCCCAGCTGTCGATGTCGTCGCCGTCATCGTCCCAGTTGCCGTAGCCGATCCCCAGCTTCCAGGCGAGGGTGGGGTCGGCGTAGTAGGTGCCGCGCGCGCCGAGCTGCCAGCCGTCAATGTCGAAAGCGGGGCCGTCGAAGCTGGAATGGGCGATGTAGCCGGCCAGCGTGGCCTCGTCCCAGTACTTCTCGCCGAAGGCCGAGAGCGCCACGCCGTCATTTTCGACGCCAACGTCCAGCGACTGGTAGTGCAGCTGGCCGCCGAGCGCGAAGTCCGTCACGTCACGCCAAAAGACGGCGCCGCCGAGCTTGAGCATGTCGACCGTGTTGGGGCCGTCGAAGCGATAGCTGCCGAACGAGTAATCGCCCTGCACGTTCCACTGGCCCGGCCAGGTCCAGAGGGCGGAACCCGAACCCTGGTAGACGTTGACGTCATCGCTGTTCGGGCCATCGAGGTTGAGGTAGGTCAGGCCGAAGTCGCCGAGACCCGTGAGGCGCTTGCTGTTTGCGCCATCGGCAAGGGCGGGTGAAAGGGCGACAAGGCATGACACTGCTGCCAGCAGACCGGTACGATACATAGCAATCTCCACCATTTGCGCGTCGTTGCGCGCGAATCACTTTTGTCTTGTGGAGACAGCATGAAGGGCGGGCGCGGCATGGCAACGCCGCGTTCGGGAATTCACAGGTCGTAGTGATTCACGTGTTGCAGAATGAACTCAGGCAATGCCCGAGGGCGCAACTTCTGATGTGGAGAGCTCAGGCCTTGCCTGACTGATCCACAACTTCGCGGCGGATGCGCCAGAAGCGCATGACGCGCTGTGCGGCTTCCGTCGTGACCTGCTCGTAGAGGTCCAGGACTTCGTGGACGTTCTGTGTCGCATTGCCGTTGTTTCCCATCAGCGAAAGCGCAATCGTCGAGAACGTTCCCCGTTCGAAGCGCATGGCACGGCTGATGATGGCGACGCCCTCGATGTTGCGGGCGTTGAAGAGGCGGCGGACGGTCTTCACGTCGACTTCCGCGAGGCGGGCGAAGGCATGGATCAGCTCGGTCGGGCGGCTCGTGCGCGTGAGCTGCACGAGCAGGCCTTCGTTGAGCTTCTTCTGCTGGACCATTTCGCCGACGAAGACCATGGCCTTGCGGTCGGCGTCGCGCATCTGCTTGAGGTCGGCCATGACTTCGCGCTGCGCGTCCTTCAGGGCCTGCTCGAGCACATCCGGCGGGGTCGCGGCGATCTTCTCCTGGACCTTCGCGCGCAGGTCGGCCTTCACGAACGTGAACATCTCGTTGAGCATGTCCGCGGGCAGGTCGTTGCGATTGACGAGTGGGGCCTGGAGAAGCTCGCTGGTTTCACTGCGCTCGACGACGCGGCTGAAGGTCTGGCGGGAGACCTTGGCGCCGGCATTCGACACGAGGTCGCAGACGACCTTGTCGTCGCCGTGCTCGACGATGGCTTCGGACACGGCCTCGGGGATCGAACGGCGGCGCGCGATGGCACCCAGCTTGTCCTGGTTCTTGCTCTCCGCAATCGAGATCAGGTCGGCGTCCTTGAGGACCGGGCTCTTCGACAGGACTTCCTGCGCGATCTCGGTCTCGTCGCTTGCGAACTGCTGGATCAGCGCGTGCGGCGCGTCGGGATTGTCGGCGAGGCGGATGGCCAGCTGCTTGCGCACGGCGACGTCCATGCCCGTCGAGACCTTGCCGATGATGTCACCGAAATAGCTTTTCTCGGTTTCCGAGCACTCGGGGGCCGCGCCCAGGAAAACGTCCGTCACCTCGCGCAGGAGTTCGCGACGCTTGTCGCTGGACGTCTCCTTGGCAAGCTCAACCAGGCGGCTGAAACGGGAAGCTGTCGGCTGCATCGGGCGCTCGTCTGACGTCGGCAGAGGTTGATATCACTGCCAATTTTGGCCCAGACACATGAAAATTGGATCACCGATCGTGGTTGACGAAAGCTTAATCCGTGCCGGATTCACGCTCGATCTGCACGAAAGTGTCGGGATAGAAGCCGTTGAACGCGGTTCGAAGCGCGCAGGAATAGGCGCCCAGCTTCTGGAACTCGATCCAGTCTCCCGAGGCGATCGTGTCCGGCAGGTCCAGCAGGTAGTGAAGGACGTCGAGGGAGTCGCAGGTGGGCCCGTAGATCTTGAACGCGGCGGGGCGTGATTTCTTCTCGCGGATGCGCCCGTTCGGCGCGGTCGTGTAGACGCGCAGCGGATAGCGCACGGGCCAGTTCTTCAGCGCGTACTCGTTGAGGCTGCCGTAGATGCCGTCGTTGATGTAGAGCGTGTGGTCGCGGCGCATGGAGACCTGCGTGATCACCGACAGGCCATCGGCGACAAGCGCGCGGCCCGGCTCGCAGAGGATCGTGCAGTCCTTGGGCAGGTCGAGGGCCTTGAGGCCCGTGCGGATCGTCGTGAAGTATTCGTCCATCGGGGGGACGGTGACGTTCTGGTAGTAGCCAGGAAATCCGCCGCCGACGTCGATCGCCGCCAGCCTGGCGCCGGATTGGGCGATGACCTCGCCGCAGCGGCCGAGCGCGGTCTTGAACGAGCTCGGGAACAGGCATTGGGAGCCCACGTGGAAAGTGAGCGCGGGCCTTGCGCCGGCCGCCACGACGTCCTTCACGAGGCTTGCGGCTTCGCTGACGCTGACGCCGAACTTGCTGGAGAGTTCAAGCAGGGCACCGTCCGCGGGCACCTGCAGGCGCACATAGAGGACGAGCGAGGCGGCGACGGCCGGGTCGTTGGCGGCGCCGGTCTCCGACAGGATCGCGGCCAGTTCCTCGCGGCTGTCGAGCGCGAAGTCCCTGACGCCATAGAGGCGATAGGCCTCGCCGGCCGTGCCGCGGATCCGGACGGGCGACATGAAATTCTTGCGCGCCTTCGGAAATCGTTCGCTGACGAGGCGGACCTCGGCCATCGAGGCCACGTCGAAGCGCTCGATGCCGGCGGCATGCACGAGGTCAAGCACGGGCAGGGCATGATTGGCCTTGACCGCGTACATGGTCTCGCCGGGAAAGCCATCCAGGAAGGCTTTCGCCACGCGTGAAAATGCCTGCGGGTGCAGCGCGTAGACGGGCAAGTCGGGTTGCAGGGTCTCGATCACTTCCTGCACTGACGCGTATTTCGTCACCGGCAGCGCGCTGGCGGCCGTAATCGAGTGGGCATTTCCCGGCATTACATGTTTCCGATCAGGATGGCGGCGATGCGTTCATTCTGCATCTCCGTCGAGCCGTCGGTATAGCTGGCCACGCGTGCGGACGCGAGATGGCGCAGGAAGGGATATTCGTCGCGCAGGCCTGCAGCGCCCATGAGCTGACATGCATCCGAGATGCGCTGGACGGCCATGCGGGTGCCGAATTTCTTGGCATGGGCCGAGGCGAGGGCGGCGTCGGTGCCTGCCATGATCTGCGAGGCTGCGGCCGACACGAGCTGGCGTGCGGCTTCGATGTCGGTCGCGATGTCGGCGGCCTGCCAGCGCCAGCCCTGCTTGGCGGCGAGCGGCGAGCCGAAGGCCTGGCGCGTCCGGCCATAGGCGATGGCCGTGTCGAGGCAGGCCTCTGTCATCGCCACGCACATGGCGGCGACATAGGTCCGTGCCTGGTTGACGCCCGACATGGCGCGGCGGAAGGCCTGGCCGGGCGGAGCGATGACTTCGTCTTCCTCGACGCGGTAGCTGGTCAGGCGGAAACCGCCCGCGCCGATCACGCCGCCGCCGGCGAGCGCCTCGGGCGGCGTGCGTTCGAAGCCAGCGCGCCTTCCGTCCACGAGGAAGCAGCCAATGCCGCGCCAGCCCTGGGACGGGTCGGTCTGGGCATAGGTGATGAAGACGTCTCCGAAGGCGGCGTTCGTGATCCAGCCTTTTTCGCCATCAAGGCGCCAGCCCTTGCCGTCGCGCGTCGCGCGCGTGCGGATGCCGGCAAAGTCGCTGCCGGCGCCGGGTTCGCTCAGGGCGCTGCCACCGAAGCGCTCGCCGCGCAGCATTGCGGGGACATAGCGTTCCGCGACAGGCCGAGGCAGGACTTCGGCCAGGTGAGAGGCGGCGCCGGCGGTGTTCGTCAGGCTGAAGGCAAAATCATAGGAGTGTCGCGACATCATCACGAGCAGCTTCAGCTTGTCGTCGAAGCCGAAGGCATGGCCGCCCCATTCAGCGGGGGCCTGGAAGGCGAGGAGCCCGAGCCCGGCGGCCTGCTTCAGCGCTTCGGGCTGCATGGCACGGGTGCGTGCCCATGTGGCCGCGTTCGGGGCCACGACTTCATCGGTGAACCGGCGTGCCGTGTCGAGCAGGCTGTTCATCGTCAGAGCTTCAGTTCGGTGCGCGCGAAGGCGGTGGCCTGCTTGTAGTCGGCCTTGCCGTTCGGGGCGCGGAACATCTGCGCGACCGTGAGGATGCGCTTGGGTGTCTTGTAGCCGGCGAGTTTGGCGCGGACGTGGGCGCGCAGCGTCTCCTCGTCAAACGTGGCGCCGGGCGCGAGTTCGATCACGGCCGTGACGGCCGAGCCCCACTTGTCGTCGGGAACGCCGACGACGAGCGCGTCCTCGACACTGTCGTGCAGCTTCAACGCTTCCTCGACTTCTTCCGGATAGACTTTTTCGCCGGCCGTATTGATGCAGGCACTGCCGCGACCGAGCAGGGTGATCGAATTGTCCTCGTGCAGGAGGCAGAAGTCGCCGGGGATGGACCAGCGACGGCCATTGATGACGGGGAAGGTCTTCGCCGTCTTCTCCGGATCCTTCCAGTAGCCAAGCGGGATGTTGCCGCCGCGCGCGATGTAGCCGGGCTCGGGAGAACCGGGCTGGACCGGCTTGTGGTCGGGCGTGAAGACGGCCACGTCGCTGCCGAGCGCGAACTTTGCCGTTGCGACCTCGCCGTCCTTGGTGGTGGCGGACATGGCAAAGCCCACCGCTTCCGACGAGCCGAAGGAATCCATCAGCGTCACCTGCGGGATGTGGCGCAGCATGCCGTGCTTGACCTCCTGGCTCCACATGACGCCGGATGACACGATCGAGACCATGGAACTGAGGTTCCAGCGTCCCTCGTTCTCGTCGAGGGCGCGCAGCATGGGCTTGGCGAAGGCGTCGCCGACGATCGCCATGGTCATGACCTTGTGGCGCTCGACGGTCTGCCAGAGCTCCACCGGGTCGAAGTTCTGGCCCTCGAGCGTGATGACCGTGCCGCCCATGCACAGCGTGCCGAACGACGTGAGAAGCCCCGTGCCGTGCATCTGCGGGCAGGCGGGGATGCAGCGGTTGCCGGGCCCCTGCGCCTTCACGAGGGCGGCGTGCTCGTCGATCGTCGTCGGTACGACCGGCATGAGGTTCGGATTGAGCTGTACCTGCCTGAGGTCTCCGTGGCGCCACATCACGCCCTTGGGCATCCCCGTCGTGCCACCCGTATAGAGGAAGAGCAGGTCGTCGGGCGAGCGCTTGATGTCGAGGTCCGCCGAGCCGTGGGCCGCGATGAAACTCTCATAGTCGGTTGCAAAGGCGGGCAGTGGCGTGTCGTCGACCTTCACCTGCAGCCACGTCCGCACGCCCGGCAAGCCTTTGCGAATGGCGGTTACCAGCGGCGCGAACTCGCTCGCGTAGATCACGATGCGGGAGTCCGAGTTGTCGAAGATGTAGTGCAGCTCGTCCTCGCGATAGCGGTAGTTCACATTGACGTGGACGAAGCGGCCCTTGAACGCCGCAAACGTGCCTTCCATGTACTCCGGCCGGTTGCGCAGCAGGAGGCCCAGCTTGTCATCGGGCTTGTGGCCGCGCTCGATCAGGCCGCGGGCCAGGGCATTCGTCCGCGCGTGGAACTCGGGCCAGAGGATGGTGCGGTTGCCGTGGATGAGCGCCGGAGTCGTGGGCGGGATGACCTTTGCGACAGCGTCAGCAATATCGCCAAAATTCCATACGTTCATGTGCGGAGCCTGTGAAAGGATGTGTTCAGTCGAAACTTGAGGTGTCGATGGTGCCGCTCCAGTACAGCACGGCAACCTGTACTACACCCTGCTTTTCCTCGACGGGTGTGTACTCCGTCATGATCTTGCGTCCGTTGCGTTCGACCAGGAGCCGGTAGGTGATCGAGCCATCGCGATCCACGAAGCGGTGCAGGGCGTTGCCGTGGTGTCCGGTCAGCTTCGGCAGGTCACCTTCCCGGTAAAGGCAGACGTCGAAGTCCGTGCACCAGGTCTGGTCCTTCACCGCGGCGATGACCATGCGGACCCGGCCGTCATCGCCGAAGTAGACACCGACATTGTCAGTGCGGTGGTACGACATGTACACGACGGCGGCACCGGCCTTGTTTACCTCAAACGGTTCGCCGAGCTTCGCGCGCACCTCGCTTTCGGTCATGCCAAGTTCCGCCCCGCCGGCGCCGAATCCTTCGCGGATCAGGTGGCGCGTTGTGGCGGGAGCCTGTGGTGCTGCCGGCGTGGCTGGCGGTGCAGGCGTGACAGGGGGCTTGGGTGGTGGAGGCGCAGGCTTCTGCTCAGAACAGGCCGATATCCCCGTGGCCACGAGGATTGCCAGACCGATCAACCATGTCCCTGCCTTCATTGCGCACCTTTTCGCCTGCGGCGACGTTATCTGCTAAGGTTGTACCCTTCAAGGACGCGACGTCTGCGATCAGGGGCGCGGGAAGGGGATTGTGCAGTGCAATGAACAAGGGCGCGGCGTGCCATGAATGAGGCGCTGAAGGCGCTGCGTGCAGCGGGTCGGGACATGCTTGCGACCCGTGCGACGTGGATCCAGCTCGCCGCCTATGCCGTGTGTCTCGCCGCCGGGGCGTTCCTGTTGCAGTGGCTCGAGTACCAATACCTTGTCCGCACACTGTCGACCGAGCTTTATGTCGTCCTGATCGCCGCGGCGTTTACTGGCCTGGGGGCGTGGGTGGGCACCCGGCTCACGCCGCGGGCGGCCCCGGTGTCGTTCGTGCGCAATGAAGCCGCGCTGAAGTCCCTCGGGGTCACCGACCGGGAACTTGCCGTGCTTGAACTGCTCGCGGCCGGCGACGCCAACAAGGAGATCGCGCGCAAGCTCGACATCTCGCCCAACACCGTGAAGACCCACATCTCAAGCCTCTTTGCCAAGCTGGAAGTGCAGCGCCGGACGCAGGCGATCCAGAAGGCCCGTGAATTGAGGATCCTCCGGTGACAAGGGCCTCGCAAAAATGTCCGAAAACCGGGAAACCACCCTTTCGGGCGATACATTTTCCGCGCTCCCATGCGTAGCGATGACGGGGCAACAACAGGAGACTGCAGCATGGAGAGAGTGACGGGCATGGGTGGGTTCTTCTTCAGGTCCAGGGACCCGGCCGCCCTCAGGAAATGGTACAGCGACCACCTGGGTGTCGGGCCCGCCCCCGGCAGCACGGAGCACACGCCGTGGGAGCAGATGGCAGGGCCGACCGAGTTCGCCCCCTTCAAGGCCGACACGACCTATTTCGGACGCCCCGAGCAGCAATGGATGATCAATTTCCGGGTTGCCAATCTTGACCGCATGATGGGTCAGCTCAAGGCTGCGGGCATCGCGGTCGACATGGAGGGGGAGGACGCGGTGGGTCGCTTTGCCCGCCTGGTGGACCCCGAAGGCAATCCGATCCAGCTGTGGGAGCCAGCGCCATGATCAACATCATCTTCCTGTTCGGCACGATGGCCGGACTGATTGTCATTGGCGCCATGATTGGCGTGATCGTCGCCTCCGGCGGGCAGCCCGAAATGCAGGATCACTCCCTTTTCCTGGGGTACCTGATCATGCTGGTGGCCCTGTCCATGATCTTCTTCGGGATCAAGAGCTACCGTGACCGCGAGCTTGGCGGGGTGATCCGGTTCATGCCGGCACTCATGATGGGCATCGCCATCAGTGTCGTTGCCGGGGTCATCTATGTGCTTGTCTGGGAAGTCTACATGGCCGCCACCGACTACACATTCATGAATGCCTATGTCGAGCACTACATCGCGCAGCAGAAGGCCGCCGGCGTGACAGGTGCGGCGCTCGACAGGATCATCGCCGAGATGGAGCAGATGAAGGTGCAGTATGCCGATCCGCTGTTCCGCATGCCGATGACGTTCATGGAGATCTTTCCGGTTGGCTTGCTGATCTCCCTGATCAGCGCGGCGGTGCTTCGCAATGCCAAGGTGCTGCCGGCACACGGATAGGTTCCTGGCCGACGTGCCGTGCTCACATCCGGCGCGTCGGCTTGCCTTCCACCCATTAATCATCCTGTTTTCCTGCCCGTGACATCGGCGGCAGATCGGGGCTACCCGCGGGTTTGATCTCGGTCAATGCACGCTTTCCCCGATGCTGGGAACGTTGCAGCCGGGACAGGATATGTGCCTTCAGGCGCGACCGTCCCGTCAACTCCGGGATGGATCGCCATGGCACAAGCCGCACTCAAGACGCATGCGCAGGGACCTCGCGCCCAGGAAGCCGAACATTTCGACGTTCTGATCGTCGGTGCAGGCATTTCGGGCGTTGGCGGGGCCTATCACCTGTCGAAGCAATGTCCGGGACTGTCCTACGTCGTGCTTGAGGGGCTGGAAAGCTATGGTGGCACCTGGCTCATGCACAAGTATCCGGGCGTGCGTTCGGACAGTGATCTCTACACGTTCGGTTACCGCTTCAAGCCGTGGGTTGGCGCGCCGATCGCAACGGCCGACGAAATCCTGAAGTACATGGGCGAAGTGATCGAGGAGAACGACCTCGGCAAGCATATCCGCTATCGCCATCACATCAGCGAGGCCAGCTTCTCGCGCGCGGAAAACCTCTGGACCGTGACGGCGACCGACAAGGCGACGGGTGAGACCAGAACCTTCACGGCCAACTTTCTCTGGATGTGCCAGGGCTATTATCGCCATTCGGAAGGATATACGCCCGAATGGAAGGGGATGAAGGATTTCAAGGGCAGGATCGTCCACCCGCAGACCTGGCCCGAGGACCTGGACTACAAGGGCAAGAATGTCCTCGTGATCGGCTCAGGCGCCACGACAGCGACGGTGGTTCCCGCGATGGCGGCCGACTGCAATCACATCACGGTGCTCCAGCGCTCGCCGACTTACTTCATCCCGGCGCGCAACGCCAATGACCTCGCCGACCAGCTGCGCCAGCTGGAAGTCGACGAGACGTGGATCCATGAAATCACGCGCCGCAAGATCCTGTTCGACCAGGAGATGATCACGAAAATGTCCTTCATCGATCCGGAAGGGCTGAAGAAGGAACTGCTCAATGGCGTGCGCGCCATCGTGGGCGATGAGGAAGTCGAGAAGAATTTCACGCCGAAGTACCGTCCCTGGCAGCAGCGCATCGCCTTCGTGCCGGACGGCGACCTGTTCCACGGCATCAAGTCGGGCAAGGCCGATGTCGTGACGGATGAGATCGAGCGCTTCGTGCCGGAAGGCGTGCTGCTGCGCTCGGGCAAGACACTGAAGGCCGACATCATCGTGACGGCGACGGGCTTCAACCTGAGTGTCCTTGGTGACATCAAGTTCAAGGTGGATGGCAAGGACGTGAACTTCGCGGACACGGTCACCTATCGCGGCATGATGTTCACGGGGATCCCGAACATGCTGTGGATCTTCGGCTATTTCCGCGCCAGCTGGACGCTGCGCGTGGACCTGCTGTCCGATTTCGTCTGCCGGCTGCTCACTCACATGCGCACGCGGGGTTTCAATCGTGTCGAGGTCGCGATCCCGCCCGAGGACAAGGACATGAAGATCCTGCCGTGGATGGATCCGGACAACTTCAATCCGAACTACCTCATGCGCAGCATGCACCTGCTGCCGAAGCGCGGCGAGAAGCATGACTGGCAGCACACGCAGGATTACTGGGCGGAGCGCAAGGAAATCCCTGCGATCAAGCTGGACGGAAAAGAGTTCAAGTACGCCTGATCTCCGTCACGGCGTGAGCATGCGTCAAGGTTTGCCTTCTCCTCGCTGTCGTGAGGAGGAGGCGCGTGTTTTTGCGAAATGGTGTAGCCTGCTTCCGTCGACCGGGAGGCTCCCATGAAGATCCAATGCAGTTGCGGGCATGTCATCACGGATGGCGGGGACGGCCTGGCGCACAAGGCGCACATCATTCCTGACCAGAACTGGTTTCCGCTCTTTGATGCGCTGGATCGCGTCATCCAGTTCGAGTGCGCGACGCCGGGTGCGCGCGAGGCGGCCTGCACGCGCGTGCGCGCCCTGATTACCGAAGCGTCGCGTCGCGCGCATTCCTGTTCGAAGTGCGGTCGCCTCTACATCGACGGCTTGCGCGGCGCGGTCCATGTCTACGTGCCCCAGCCGGCGGGTGGCTGAGGGGTCATTGTCCACCGTGTCCCTTTTCCTGTAGTCTGGAAGGCATGACAACCGGGAGGGACCGATGAAGGTCGAGGGTGGCTGCTATTGCAGGAATGTCCGCTACGAGGCGGAAGGCGAACCCATGATGAAGGCGCAGTGCCATTGCCGCGAGTGCCAGTACATCACGGGTGGCTCTCCCAATGTGTTCATGGCCCTGCCGATCCCGGGCTTCCGGTACACCAAGGGAGCGCCGAAGCAGTTCACGCGCAAGGACCTGGAGCGCGCGGTGACGCGCGAGTTCTGTCCGGACTGCGGCACGCACATCGTGACGCGGGCGCCGGGATTTCCTGCCGTGATCCTGAAGGTCGGATCGCTGGATGACCCCAAGGTCTATGGCTCGCCAACCATGGCGATCTACACCTGTGACAAGCAGGCCTTCCATCGCATTCCGGAAGGTATTCCCACTTTCGAACGGCTACCGGGATAGTCGGGCACCACAATGACGGACATGCTGATCACCGTCGGTTCCCACATGGGAACCATCTTCCTGCTCGTGCTCCTGGTGGCGCTCGTCGGGGGGCAGAGACTGAACTGGCCCGCGCTGATCGCCGCCTTTGCAGCCTTTGCTGTCTACATCACCGCCGTGTTCTTCGGCGATGCCGTGCTGCAGGTTCCGGAACTCAAGGTGCTCAAGGACCTGGCTGCGCAGTCGAACTGGAACTGGACCGGAAAGATCGTCGCGCTCTGCTCCACGCTCGTCATGGCCGTGGCAGTGTCGCTGGTGATCCCTGGTGCCTTGTCAAAGATGGGCTTCACGCTCCGGCAAACACCGGGCAGCGTGCTGCCGGCGCTTGCCATGGCAACCGCCGTCATCGGTGGCTGCATCGCGATGGAGATCACGTTGAACGACGGGCGTGAGGTGTCGACCGACCGCCTGCTGTACCAGTCGATCATGCCGGGGCTTGACGAGGAGCCCCTGTTTCGCGGGTTGCTGCCTTTCCTCCTGGCCCTGGGCCTTGGAGGCAACGAGAAGCGCATCTGGTACATTGGCACCGGAGGCTTCCTCGCGACGGTGCTCTTCGGCGTGGGCCACGGGCTTGCCTACCAGGAAGGCGCCTTCGTCTTTGCCAGCATTCCGATCGTCGTGACGGGACTGATTGGCCTCAGCCTGCTGTGGATCCGCGAGCGTACGGGGAGCCTGCTGCTGCCGATCATCGTCCACAACGTCATCAACGTGTCGATGGGGTTCTTCTGAGGGCGATGGCGCTCCCCCATCCCGTGCAGCAGCTGCGCACCGAAGGTGCTGCAGACGATGGGGGGCTGTTCATGCCTGTGGCCGAACCCCTTGTGAGCCGCTAACCTGCGGTTACCAGCAAACCGGAGTGGCCCATGAAATTCGGCGTGTTTTACGAAATGCAGCTTCCCAAGCCATGGGCGCCAGGGGACGAGAAGCGCCTGTTCCACGATGCGCTGGCGCAGGTCGAGCTGGCGGACCGGCTTGGTTACGACCATGCGTGGGAGGTGGAGCATCACTTCCTCGACGAGTATTCGCATTCGTCCGCGCCGGAAGTGTTCCTTGCGGCGGCGGGCGCGCGCACGAAGAATATCCGGCTCGGGCACGGCATCCGGCAGGTCATCCCGAACTACAATCATCCGGCCCGCACGGCCGAGGCGCTGGCGACGCTCGACATCATGACGGACGGGCGTGTCGACTTCGGCATTGGCGAGGGCGCGACGCGGCTTGAGCTGGGCGGGTTCGGCATTCCGGCCCGCGAGAAGCGTGCCATGGCCATCGAGGCTGCCGAGCAGATCGCCAACATGATGGTGATGGATCCCTATCCGGGATTCGAGGGCAAGTATTTCAGGATGCCGTGCCGCAACGTGCTGCCGAAGCCGGTGCAGAGCCCGCATCCGCCGATG
>CAZYFM010000066.1:0-18534 GCA_964646885.1 uncultured Flavobacteriaceae bacterium | reverse complement strand
GGCACAATGTGAAGCCGCAGGTGGACGAGGTCGAGTTCCCGGGCGGCAAGCGCATCATCCTGCTGTCAGAAGGCCGCCTCGTGAACCTGGGCAACGCCACGGGCCATCCGAGCTTTGTCATGAGTTCGTCCTTCACCAACCAGACGCTGGCGCAGGTCGAACTCTGGCAGAATGGCTCGAAGTACGAGAACAAGGTCTACACGCTGCCCAAGAAGCTCGACGAGAAGGTCGCGCGCCTGCATCTGGCCAAGCTTGGCGCCAAGCTGACGAAGCTGTCCGGCAAGCAGGCGGAGTACCTCGGCATCGAGGGCGAAGGTCCGTTCAAGCCCGAGCACTATCGCTACTGATACCTGTCACGGAGGCGAACATGACGAAACGCACTTCATGGATGGTGGCCCTGGCGGTCGCCGTCGCCGGCCTGTCGGGCCTTGTCGTGCCGTCCGCGCTGACGGGCGGTGCGGCCGCGGCGGGTGGCTGCGACGTAGCCGTGGGTTCGGTCTGGGTTCCCGCGCGGCAGAAGCCTCATCGGGCTGAAGCCTTCTCGCATGGACCCAACTGCCAGAAGGCCATCGTGGTCATCACCGTGCGCGGTCCCGACGGGTCGCCGCAGTGGATCGACGCGATGAAGGCGTCGGACCTCATGACGTTCGTGGACGTGAAGACGACGTCGGCCATGAAGGCTGCGCTCAACGAGTGGATCGCCCAGGGCGGTCCGCTCAGGACGGCGGGTGACCTTCCGCCCTGGCCACCGGGCGCGCAACAGCCGGCGAGCGGGGAGTTCCCGTTCTATCCGGAGGAAGGCGTTGATCGTGACTACTACGAGAAGGCCCGCGCAGCCCGTGCGCCGCTGTTCTGCTACGTGCAGGGCATGGAGAGCATGTCCTGCGTGGCGATCATCGAAGGCGGGATGGTGAAGCTGGGTGTCCAGTCCTTCCCCGGATAGGGAAGCCGCTGACACCGGCATCTTGATGCGAAGGCGGACGCCGCGGGCGCTCCGCCTTTTTTCTTGAGCGGGCCCAGGGGTGGTGGCGGGCTTCAAGCGTTTGAAATGCGTAAAATATTTCGTACCGGCTTGGCCTGAATGTTGTGGCCTTCATTGTTTGCCTGCGCGCTATCTCATTTTGGCAACACGGCAGGCCGACGCAGGCACGCCATCGGTGCCTCATCCTGTTTGTTAGCGTTGCCGTGTAACTCATTATTTCCGTGCGATTTTCCTCGCGCGCAGACAGGGAGAAAGTTTGCGTCGGACGAAGCTCGTGCACCAACGTACAGGTGCGTCCAGCAAGACACGCCTGCAAGGACAAGGCCCTGCGGGATTCCTATCATCGGTCGCTGATGAATGATTCTCGCATCTGGGTTTGCGAGCGCAGAACTTTGGAGGGGGCAGGCCGGGGACGAACAGATGATGCCGGGCGACGCAGGCGCCTGTGGCTCTGCTGTCCGGAACTGCTTTTCCCAGACTGCGTTCTCCTGAGTGCCGGCGTCGTTTGAAACCTCGAAAGCAGCATGGGGCTGATCTTGGAGCTGTCTAACGACATTACTGTCTGGTTGCCGTTCGGCGTGACGCTGGGGGCGATCGCGCTGGCGGGGTCGCTGGCGCTGGTCGTCTTGGCCATGCGCGCACGTTCGGATGCACTGCTGCGCCGTGCGGCCACGCGCAATGCGCGCGTCGAGGCCCGCTGGCAGAAGGAAGCGGCCATCGTGTCGGCTGATCCGGGTGCCCTTTTTGTCTGGCGCAACATTGGTGGCGAGCCGATCGCCCGCACGGGCGCCGCGAGTATCCTGGCCGGCGTGCTTGATGCCGACGAGAAGGGCGAGCTTCAGGACGCGCTCAGCACGCTGGAGACCGGCGGCTCGATGTTCTCCATGACGGTGCCGGGATCCGACGGCCGGGTGTTCCAGGCCTACGGGAAGCCGACGGCGGGGCAGGCGGCGCTCTGGCTGCGCGACGTCACGCCCGATGCTGAAGCGAACTACAACCTCACGGTCCGGCTGACGGCCAGCGAAGAGGAACGGGCGCGCCTGGGCGACCTGCTGGACGTGGCGCCAATGCCCGTGTGGCGGCGGGACGAGAGCCTGAGGCTGGTCTGGACCAACCGTGCCTATGTCGAGGCTGTCGATCCGAAGATCGGCGACGATGTCATCACGGACCAGATCGAGCTTGATCGCGACAGCCGCGCGATCGAGGACCGCGCCCTGCAGACCTCACAGCCGCAACGGGAGCGGCGCTATGTGGTGGTCAAGGGCCAGCGTCGTGCGCTCGAGATTTCGTCGTTCCCGCTGGATGGCGGCGTTGCCTCCTATGCCATCGATGTCACGGACATCGAAGAGACCAAGTCGCTGCTCCAGCAGCACATCGACACGCACGAGGAAACGCTGCACCGGCTTCCGGTCGCCGTCGCGATCTTCGGACCCGACCAGCGGCTGAAGTTCTCGAACAAGGCGTTCGCCCGGCTGTGGGACCTCGACGAGCGCTGGCTTGCCACGCATCCTTCGGATGGCGAGATCCTGGAGCGCCTGCGCGAAGCCCGCAAGCTTCCCGAGCAGCGCGACTTTGCTTCGTGGAAGCGCGAGCGCCTGGCGCTCTACACCAACGTGCTCGACGAGCGCGAAGAGCACTGGCACCTGCCACGCAATGTCACGCTGCACGTGACCTGCCAGCCGCATCCGCATGGCGGGCTGATCTTCACCTATGCCGACGTGTCCAGCCAGATGGAGCTTGAGCGCCGGTTCAACCAGCTTTCAAGCGTCCAGCGCACGACCATCGACCACCTGACCGAAGCCCTTGCGGTGTTCGGCACGGATGGCCGCCTGAAGCTCTTCAACAAGGCCTTTGCCGAGCAGTGGCGCATCGACCCCGTCATGCTGGGGCAGCAGCCGCGCTTTGCCGAAGTGTTTTCGCTTTGCCGCGCGCTCCTGCCCGACGAGGGGCACTGGAGCCAGCTCACAATGCTCATCACCGGTGCGGCACAGGAACGTCGCGTGACCGTCGACCGCCTGTCGCGTGCGGATGAATGCGTACTCAGCTTCAGCGCGGCGCCCTTGCCGGACGGATCGCTGCTGCTCAGCTATCGCGACGTGACCGACACGGCGATGCGCGAAAAGGCGCTCGAGGAGCGGAACCTTGCGCTGCTCGCCGCCGACAAGCTGAAGTCGGACTTCATCTCGAATGTTTCCTACCAGCTGCGTACGCCGCTGAATTCCATCGTCGGCTTCGCCGACCTTCTCAAGCACGGCATTGCCGGCAAGCTGACAGACAGCCAGAGCGCCTATCTCGCCGACATCCTGAGCGCGTCGAAGACGCTCGAGACGCTCATCGATGACATCCTGGACCTGGCGCTGATCGAGGCCGGAACCATCGAGCTCGACCGCAAGGACGTGGAAGTCTCGGAAGTCCTGCTGGGCGTGATGCCGCTGGTCGAGGAGCGTGCGCGCAAGGCGAAGGTCGAGATCATCAACCAGACGCCGCAGCGCGTCGGCGAGCTCTTCGCCGACCAGAAGCGCCTGCTGCAGATCGCCTACAACCTCGTCATCAATGCGATCGAACACACGCCTCCGAGCGGGAAGATCGAGTTTGGTGCAGAGCTGTCAGCGAAGGAAGTCCGCATCTTCGTGGCGGATTCAGGCGTTGGCATTCCGCCGGAGTACCAGCCGGTGGCATTCGAACGCTTCGAGTCAGGCACGCGGACGAAGGACGCTCGCCGGGCAGGTCTCGGGCTTGCCCTTGTGCGCAGCTTCGTCGAACTTCACGGCGGCTGGGTCGAACTGGATTCCACGGTCGGCAAGGGCACGCGCGTTACGTGTCACTTCCCGCGGCAGGCTGCGGCTTCGGGCGGCACCGTGTCGGATGCGCCGGACGCAAAAGCAGGATAGCCGGCAGGACTGCCGGCTAATGCTGAATTCAAGCAGCTTCAGGAAGTGATCAGTGCTGGCTCTTCGGCATGCGGACGGTCAGGCCGTCGAGCGCATCGGAGACCTTGATCTGGCAGGAGAGGCGGCTGTTCGACTCCACGCCTTCGGCGAAGTCGAGCATGGTCTTTTCCATTTCCTGCATCGGCTCGATCTTGGGAAGCCAGGACGCCTCGACATAGACATGGCAGGTCGCGCAGGCGCAGGCGCCGCCGCAATCCGCGTCAATGCCGGGGATCAGGTTCTTCACGGCCCCTTCCATGACGGTCATGCCGGACTTCACTTCGACGACGTGCTCTTTGCCGCTGTGCTCGATGTACTTGATCTTGGCCATTGGAATTCCCGGTCAAAAACGTGTTCAAACCATGTCTTTCATAGGTACGGCCTTGTCCGCAAGCCGTTCCGGCGCGACCCGTGCGCGCGCTGCGATCAGGCGGCGGCCCATCATGTATTCCGGCGCGGCATTTACCGATTCCACCGCTGTGACCGTACCGTCCTGAAGGTGGAAGGCGGCGAAGCTGCGGGAGGCTGGGTCTCCGCGCAGGACAATCTGGTCGGCCGGCGTCGACAGGCCTGCGATCTGGAGCTTCAGGTCATACTGGTCCGACCAGAACCAGGGGACCTCGTCATAGACCTTCGGCTTGCCGACAATGGCGAGCGCTGCGTGCTTGGCCTGGTCGATGGCGTTCTGGACCGACTCGAGGCGAACCCTGCCGCCCTGGGCCCAGGAATTGGGGAGGTTGGCACAGTCGCCGAGGGCGAACACGTCGGGGTCTTCGGTCTGGGCGAACTGGTTGACGACGATGCCGTTGTCGACCTCGAGACCTGCGTCCCGGGCCAGTTCGACGTTCGGAAGGATGCCCACGCCTACAAGGACAAAGTCAGCCGGCACGATTCCCGAAGACGTCGAGACCGCGAGCATGTCACCCGTCTGTGCCACGGACTCGGTGCGGACGTAGCACCGCAGGTCAACGCCGGCCCTGCGGTGCTCGTCCTCGAAGAAGGCTGAAATCTGCGGCGAGGCTGCGCGTGCCAATACCCGGGGCATGGCTTCGATGACCGTTACCTTCAGGCCGCGCTTCACGGCCACTGCGGCGACTTCGAGACCAATGTAGCCAGCACCGATGATCGTCAGGCGGGCGCCTTGTGCCATGCGCGGGCGCAGCAGGTCGACGTCGTCGATCCCGCGCAGATAGAAGCAGCCGGGAAGGTCAGCGCCCGGGATCGGAAGCTTCCGGACGCGCGAGCCGGTCGCAAAAACCAGCTTCGTGTAGGGAATGCGTGTTCCGTCACCCAGCGTGACCTGGCGCGTCTTGCGGTCAACCGCCGTTGCCGTCCTGCCGAGCAGGAGCGTGCAGCCTGCTTCGTTGTAGAATTCCTGTGGCTTGATGAAGAGCCGGTCGGCCGCGATCTCGCCCTTCAGATAGGCCTTGGACAGCGGCGGGCGCTGGTAGGGCAGGTGCGTCTCTTCACCGATGACCGTGATGCTGCCCTTGAAGCCTTCGCTCCGGAGGGATGCCACGAGTTGCGATGCGGCCTGCCCTGCACCGATGACTACGACCGAATCGCTCATTCCAGACCTCGAAGGACGGGCTCTCTTCCCTGTGCGTTAGCATGGACCGTGCCCGGCAATCAACCTCGCCAAGTCTTTGATTCAGTGGGATTCCTTCGGCATTGAACAAGCTTCTTCGCCCGGGTACTAAGGTGCCGGTTAACGACAGGGTGGACATGACTTCCGACAGCTACATGCTGCAACTGACCCTCAATGACATTCCGCAGACGGAGGCACTTGCGCGTGCCCTCGCCGGCGAGCTTCGCCGCGGTGACTTCATCGCGCTGGCTGGCGCGCTTGGTGCCGGAAAAACGACGCTGGCGCGATGCCTCGTGCGTTGCTTCGCGCCGGACGAGGAGGTGCCCAGCCCCACTTTCACGCTGGTCCAGTCCTATGACGCGCCGAAGTTCCGCATCGCGCATGCGGATCTCTACCGCATCAAGGCGCAGCGCGAGATCGTCGAGCTTGGTTTCGACGAAGCCCTTGATGTTGGCGTGCTGCTGGTCGAGTGGCCGGACCGGATGGGCACGATGATGCCTGCGGATCGCCTCGACATCATTCTCGAGGTGGATGACGGCGTCGAAGAACGCCGCACGAAACTGATCGGGCGCGGCAACTGGGCCGAGCGCCTGCGGCAACTCAAGAAGCGCGGAGCCATCCGATGAGCGCTGCAAGCTTGTCGCCGCGCGAGGCGCAGGCCCGTGCATTTCTTTCCCGCGCCGGCTGGAACGATGCAGAGGTTGAAGCGCTGCCCGGGGATGCGTCCACGCGGCGGTACTATCGTATCCGGCGGGGCGGTACTTCGCTCATGCTCATGGACCAGCCACGCGGTGCCGAGACTGCTGCGTGTCCGCCCGGCGCCACGGAGGCGGAACGCATCGCGCTTGGATACAACGCGATGGCGCGCCTTGCCGGACCAGACTGCAGGCCGTTTGCCGCCGTCAGCATGTTCCTGCGGTCGGCGGGGCTGAGCGCGCCGGAGATCCTTGCACATGACTACGACCAGGGTTTCCTGCTGATCGAGGATTATGGCACTGGGCGCATGGCTGACCTGATCACCAATGGCGCGCCGGAATTGCCTTTCTACGAAGCGGCCGTGGATGCGCTTGCGCATCTGCACCGGACCGCTGCGCCGTCGGCCCTTCCGGTTCCGGGCGACGCTTCGAAGCACCTTCTGGGCTATGACGCCCTGGCCATGCTGGCGGAAGTCCGCCTGCTCACGGAGTGGTTCTATCCGGCGGCCACCGGCAATCGCCTGCCGGCGGATGCGCAAGCCTCGTTTGATGCAGCCTGGCGCTCCGCGCTTGCGCAATTGAAAGTCGCGTCTCCGGTCATCATCCTGCGCGACTATCATGCCGAGAACATCATGTGGCTGCCCGAACGGTCAGGCGTTGCGCGGGCAGGGCTCCTCGATTTCCAGGATGCGCTTGCAGGCTCGCCGGCCTATGACCTGATCTCGCTGACGGAGGATGCCCGGCGCGAAGTCAGCCCCGCGCTCGCGGCGGCGATGACGGACCGCTATGTCGCGCGCCGTCGCGCGGACATGGCGTCTTTCGACGAAGAAGGATTCCGTTTTGCGGCGGCCCTGCTCGCGGCACAGCGCAACACCAAGATTGTCGGCATCTTTGCCCGCCTGTGGAAGCGCGACGGCAAGCCGCGCTACACGCAGTATCTTCCGCGCATGTGGCGATACCTTGCGCGAGACCTCAGCCACCCCGCTCTGTCCGAGCTGCGGGGCTGGTTCGACCGACATGTCCCCGAAACCTACCGTGGCATTCCAGGGAATTGATCCAGCCATGACGTTCAGACCCACACGCGGAATGATAATGGCAGCGGGGCTCGGCATGCGCATGCGGCCGCTGACCAATGACCGTCCCAAGCCGCTCGTGACCGTTGGCGGGAAGACGCTGCTTGACCATGCGATCGACAGGCTTCGCGGTGTCGGGGTGAAGACCATCGTCGTCAACGTGCACTACAAGGGCGAGATGGTCATCGACCACCTGAAGGCGCGCCGCGACGTCGAGATCATCATCCAGGACGAGCGTGACCGCATTCTCGACACGGGCGGTGCGCTCAAGCGGGCGCTGCCGCATTTCAAGGACGAGCCGTTCTTCACGCACAACAGCGACTCCATCTGGCTGGAGAGCTGGGGCTCGAACCTGCAGCGCATGGTTCAGCGCTGGAATGACAGCGAGATGGATTGCCTGATGCTGCTGGCGGCCACGCACAGTTCGCTGGGCTATGACGGGTTTGGGGACTTCACGATGGATCCCGAGGGCAGGCTTGCACGCCGCCAGGCGCCGCGTGTTGCCCCGTTTGCCTGGCCAGGTGTCCAGATCATCCATCCGCGCCTCGTGGCGCGCAGTCCTGAGGCCGACGTGTTCTCGACCAACCGGCTCTGGGACATCGCCATTGCCGAGAACCGCCTGTTCGGCATCCGCCTTGATGGCAAGTGGATGCATATCGGTACCCCCGAAGCCCGCGCCGAGGCCGAGGAGCTTCTGGCCTTCCGCCACGCGGCACCCTGAGCGGCGGGCCAGAACAGATGAGCCGGGTCAATCTCTACACGATACCGGCCGGAGCCTCGTTTGCGGACGAGCTCGTCCGCGGCATCCTTGCGCGATACGCGTCGAGCGAGAATCCCTTCGAACTCAGCGAGGCGTGGGTGCTGGTGCCGACGCGCCGTGCCATTCGCACGCTGAAGGAAGCGTTCGAGCGCGCCGCGGCTGGCGGCGTTGCCGTTCTTCCCCGCATCATCGCGCTGGGTGACTTCGACGACGAGGAAGCGGCGGTTGAACACGCCGAGCAGGAAGGACAGTTCGTCGAGCAGGTTCCGGCTCCCGAGCTGCCGAAGCCGATCTCGCCCCTGAGGCGGGAGATGCTGCTGTTCAAGCTGATCCGCCACTGGTCGGGCCAGCAGCCCGAGCAGGCGCAGGCGCTCGGAACCGATCGTCCGGCCATTGCGCTGCAGCTGGCCCGCGAGCTCGCACAGGTGCTGGACCTTGCGGCCTCGGAGGGCATGGCCTGGGACAGGTTGGAGTCCCTCGTTCCGGTCGAACTTGCGAAGCACTGGGAGCAGACGCTGAAGTTCCTCGATATCCTGGGGACATTTTGGCCGGCCATCCTCGCTGACGAGCGCGCATCCGATCCCTCAGTGCACAGGGATGCTGCCCTGCGGCAAGCCGCACGGCTCTGGCGGGAAGCGCCGCCTCACCATCCGGTGATCGCTGCGGGGTCGACCGGAAGCGTGCCGGCCACAGCCGAAGTGCTGCACACGATCGCGCACATGCCCAACGGGGCCGTGGTACTGCCGGGCCTCGACCTCACGCTTGATGACGAATCGTGGGAGCAGCTTGGACCCAGCCATCCCCAGCACGGCATGGCGCAGTTGCTGCGCCGCTTCGGTACTTCGCGTGCCGACGTGCTCACGTGGGCCGGGGAGCCGGTTCGTACCGATCGCGTACGTCTGATCGCAGAATCGATGCGACCGGCAGCAACGACGGCGGCGTGGCAATCCTATGTGGGCGATCGTGCCGACAGCATTGAGCGTGGCCTGCACGGGTTCTCCTGCATCGTCGCACGTTCGCCTGCGGAAGAAGCCCTGGCCATAGCCTGCGCCCTGCGCGAGGCGGTCGAGACACCGGGAAAGACCGCGGCGCTCGTGACGCCGGACCGCAACCTCGCGCGGCGCGTGGCGTCCGAGCTGAAGCGCTGGAACATTGCGATCGATGACTCGGCGGGTACGCCACTTTCGCATACGGAGCCTGGCCGACTGCTCTGCCTGATGGCCGATGCGGTCGCGGAGGCCTTTGCGCCCGTGCCTCTGCTTGCGCTTCTGAAGCATCCGCTCTGCTGCCTGGGCGCAGACCGGCGGGAGACCGTCCGGCAGCTCACGCTTGAGCTTGAAGCGACAGCGCTGCGGGGCTTGCGCCCCACGCCAGGCCTCGAGGGGCTGAAGAAGAAAACGAAGGAGGGTACGGGGGCCCGACGGCTTGTCGAGAAGCTCAACCTCGCATTCGGAGATTTCGGGCGTGCGCCTGCTTCTGCGATGGTGCCGCTGGAAACGCTGCTCGAGATGCATCGACGTGCTGCGGAGCTGGTGAGTTCCGACGAGAGTGCAGCGACTGTTGGTGCGTGGCAGGGCGATGCCGGTGAAGCCGCCTTTGCGCTGTTCGAGAATGCCCTTCAAGCGGCCGCGGGCCTTGGCCTCGAGATGGATGGGCACGACTATGCGGCCTTCATTCGCGAGATGATGGATGCCGTTGCGGTTCGACCGCGCGGAGGCATCCATCCGCGCCTCTCGATCCTTGGTCCGCTCGAGGCCCGCCTGCAGCAAAGCGATCTCATGATCATGGGCGGGCTGAACGAAGGGAAGTGGCCGCCGGCGACGGATCCAGGGCCATGGCTCAATCGTCCGATGCGGCGGCAGCTGGATCTCAGCCAGCCCGAGCGGCGCATTGGCCTGTCGGCGCATGACTTTGCGCAGGCTGCTGCCTCGCCGGAAGTGATCCTGTCCCGTTCGGAGAAGGAGGGCGGCGCGCCGACCACGCCTTCACGCTGGCTCACGCGCCTCGTCACCCTGATCACGGGCGCCGGGCTTGAGAAGAAATTCTTCGATGGCCGCCTTGTCGACATCGCGCGCCAGCTTGACCGGCCGCAATCCGGACAGCGGCCCGTGGATCCGCCCGCGCCGCGACCGCCGCTCGCGGTTCGTCCGCGCAAGCTGTTCGTCACGGACATCGAACGCTGGGTGCGTGATCCCTATGCGCTCTATGCCAAGCAGATCCTGCGCCTGAAGCCGCTCCAGCCGATCGACCAGATACCGGGGCCGGCAGAGCGGGGCTCGGCGATCCACAAGGCGCTTGAGCTATTCGTGAGGGCACATCCAACGCACATGCCGGAGGACGAAGAGGCCTTCAGGGAACTCTCGGAGATGGGGCGCCAGGCCTTCGGCGACCTGCTCGACAGCCCGGTGGTCCGCTCCGTGTGGTGGCCCCGCTTCGAGCGCTCCCTGCGCTGGTACATCGACTGGGAACGGGAGAGACGTTCCCGGATTGAGCGTTCGGTCGTGGAAGTCGTTGGCGAGGTCAGCTTCGATGCGCCTGGCGGGCCCTTCACGCTGGCGGCGAAGGCGGATCGCATCGACGTTCATCCTGGCGGTGCCATTTCAATCTGTGACTACAAGACGGGACAGGCGCCCACGAAAGACCAGGTCCGGCGTGGCTTCAATCCGCAGATGACGCTGGAAGCAGCGATTGCGCTCGCCGGAGGATTTCCGGGCGTGGATGCCCGCAGCATCGAGCAGCTTGTGTATGTGAAACTTTCGGGCGCGGAAGAGGGCGGCTCGGAGGCCCTCATTACATACAAGGATGCGACGCTGGAGGATGTGGTTCGGGAAGCCTACGGGCGCTTCAAGGAATTTGTCGCCACATTCGACAATCCGGACCAGGCCTATCCTTCGAAGCCGCACGTCCTCTTCCTCGATACGCCGAGTGACTATGACCATCTGGCGCGGGTGAAGGAATGGTCGTCGGGAGGGGGCGAATGACCTCGGACGCAACCCAGAGACAGCTCAGGGCCACGCATCCCGTGCTTTCAGCGTGGGTGACCGCGAATGCCGGCTCGGGAAAGACGCATGTGCTCGTCAACCGCATTGCGCGGCTTCTTCTCAGCGGCAGTTCGCCGGACCGCCTTCTCTGCCTGACCTTCACGAAGGCGGCAGCGGCAGAGATGTCGGAACGCCTGTTCCGGCAGCTCGGCGACTGGGCGCTCATGCCGGACGAGAAGCTGCAGAAGGCGCTGTATGACCTGAGCGCACAGGCGCCGGATGATGAGCTGGTCGGCAAGGCGCGCCGCCTCTTTGCCGAGGCACTGGAGTCGCCGGGCGGATTGCGCATCCAGACCATCCATGCCTTCTGCGAAGGGCTGCTGAAGCGGTTTCCGCTTGAGTCCGGCGTGGCGCCGCAGTTCTCGGTGCTGGATGAGCAGGCCACGGATGAACTGCTGGCATCCGCGCGCGACAGCGTGCTTCGCGACGGCATTTCGGGTGACGCTGCATTGCTGCAGGCCGTGCGTGACCTGACCGAGTTTGCCGGCGACATGCGGCTGGACGAGCTTGTGCGCGAGGCGATCAATGCACGTGGATGGATCCAGCCCTTCCTTGCGAAGCACGGGCGTGACGGCATTGACGGGGCACTGCGCCGACAGCTGAACATCGATGGCATCAGCGACGAAGAGGACCTGCTGAAAGCGACGATGGCGCGCGTGCCTGCGGCACGAGCGGCCAGCATTGCCTCGGCGCTGCTTGGCGGGTCCAAGACCGACAAGGCGCGGGGCGACCTGTTTGCTGCCTATGGGCGTTCGCCTGGGCCGGAAACTCTTCAAGGCGCGCTGGATGATCTCCTCACCGGCAAGGGCGAGATCGTGGCCCGCCTTGCCACCAAGGGCGTTCTCGACTCCCATCCGGCGCTTGAGCAGCAGCTCCGCGACATTGCCCTGATCGCCAAGGATGTGCTGAACAAGCGCAATGCGCTCCACATCGTGCGGCATACGGGAAACCTGCTGTTGCTCGCGCAGGCGATCCTTGAAGCGTATGAGCGGCTCAAGCAGTTTCATGCCGCCCTCGACTATGACGACCTGATCAACAAGACCGCTGCGCTGTTCCAGAGCCCGGGCGCGCAGTGGGTGCTGTTCAAGCTTGATGGCGGCATCGACCACATCCTGATTGACGAAGCGCAGGACACGAGCCCGAGCCAGTGGGAAATCGTTCGTGCGATGGCGGACGAGTTCTTCGCGGGACGCGGTGCCGAGCGGCAGGGACAGCCGAAAGACCGTACGGTGTTTGCCGTGGGCGACATCAAGCAATCGATCATGTCGTTCCAGGGCGCGCGGCCGCGCGAGTTCGTGAATTCGCAGGAGATCGTCGAGGCGCGTGCATCCGCCGCCTCGGCGCTGTTCGAGCATGTGAGCCTGATCCATTCCTTCCGCTCGACGACTTCCGTTCTCGAGCTTGTTGATGCGGTGTTTGCGGATCCGGAAGCGGCGGACGGCGTGCTCATCGAGTCCTCGAGCAGCGCGCATATTGCCAACCGGCACAATGATCGCGGCTTCGTCGAGGTCTGGCCGCTGATCGAGGAGGCAGATTCCGAGGATCCGATCGCGTGGGACGCACCGCGGGACCGCGTGTCGGCGAGCCATCCGGCCGTCGTGCTTGCAGGGCGCATTGCCAACCGGATCCGCACGTGGCTGGCCGAAGGCATGATGGTGCAGGTCAAGAACAAGAGCGACATGCGCCGGATGACGGCGGGTGACGTGATGATCCTCGTGCGCCGCCGCGGGCTCCTGTCGTCGGAGATCATCCGGCAGCTCAAGCGCATGGGCATACCGGTGGCGGGTGCCGACCGCCTTGTGCTTGCCGAGCACATTGCCGTCATGGACCTGATCGCGCTCGGACGCTTTGCGCTCATGCCGCATGACGACCTGACGCTGGCGACGGTGCTGCGCGGGCCGTGCTGTGGCCTGAGCGATGACGACCTGTTCGAACTTGCCCATCGTCGCGGCAAGGACGTGCCGCTGTGGCGCGTTCTTTGTGATCGGCGGGAGGAGCCGCGCTTCAAGGCAGCGCATGCCTTCCTTCAGCGGCTCAGCGACATGGCCGACCATGTCCAGCCCTATGAGTTCTACTCGACGATCCTGGGGCCCATGGGCGGATGGCCGCGGATGATGGCGCGGCTCGGCCTTGATGCTGCCGATCCGATCGAGGAGTTCCTTGGGGCGGCGATCGACTTTGGCAGCCTGCATACGCCCTCGCTCGAGCGCTTCCTGCATGTCGTTGAAAGCGCGGAGACCGAGATCAAGCGCGACCAGGATCGCAGCGACAATGCGGTGCGCGTATTGACCGTGCACGGATCAAAGGGGCTCGAGGCGCCGATCGTCATCCTTCCCGATACATTTGCGACGCCCGAGAACGGGCGACATGACAGCGAGATCCTGCAGGCCGGCGATACGCCGCTCTGGAAGCTGAAAAGCGAATGGGACGAGACCGTTCGGGGCGCTGCGCGCGAGGCAGGGAAGGTGGAGCGGATGCGCGAGTATCGTCGCCTGCTCTATGTGGCGCTGACACGTCCGCGCGACCAGCTCTACGTCTGCGGCTACAGGCAGGACCGCGCAACCGGCACGCAGTCCAACTGGTATGCGCTGGTCGAGAAGGCCATGCGACGGTGCCAGGCGGCTGAAGCGGAAGACCAGGACGGGCAGAAGGTGCTGCGACTGGGAGACCTGCCGCAACGCGAGACACCGCTTGGCCGCTCGCTTGAGCCGGGTCCTGCCGCGCCGACACCCGCGCTGCCTGCCTGGGCCCTGCGGCCCGCCGCCGAGGAGAAGACCGACGAGACGATCACGCCGTCGCAGCGCGTGGCACGACAGCTGGGGCTGCAGTACTCGTCCGGCGAACGCACGCAGGCGATGGACCGCGGATCGGCCGTCCACAAGGTTCTCGACGCCATCGCGCATGCGCGTCCGGAGAAATGGTCTTCCATTGCGGTTGATCTTGCGCGGGACCTGGTCGCTCCCAATGACGTGCAGGCCGTTGCGTCCGAGGCGCTTCGCGTGCGGCGCGATCCGTCCTTTGCGCATGTCTTCGATGCGAACTCGTTCGGCGAGGTGGCGCTGCGTGGCACGATCGAATGGCAGGGGCGGCGCGTCCGGTTTCCCGGCCGCTTCGACCGGGTGATTGTCAAGGGCGATGAAGTTGTCGTGATCGAGTTCAAGACGGACCGGGTGGTGCCGGGCTCTGTCAATGCGACCCGTCCCGAATATCTGCGGCAGCTGGCCATCTACAGGAAAGCCCTGGCGGCGGTTTTCCCGGGCAAGCCGGTTTCCTGCGGAATTCTATGGACGGCGGAGCCACGGCTCGTGACGATCCCGTCAAGCCTGCTTGATGCGTGCGAGGGCGTCCTTGACCCTGAACAGGCGTCTTCCTAGATTTCAGAGCAACGCGATATTGCTGAAAGGAATTTCAAATGTCTTCGAAGGTAACCGACGCCAGTTTCGAGCGCGATGTGCTTGGTTCTTCCAAGCCCGTCCTGGTGGATTTCTGGGCCGAGTGGTGTGGCCCCTGCAAGCAGATCAGCCCGGCGCTCGATGAGCTGTCCAAGGAGCTTGGCGCCAAGATCGAAGTCGTGAAGCTGAACATCGACGAGAATCCGAATGTGCCGGGCAAGTACGGCGTGCGCGGCATTCCCACGCTGATGATCTTCAAGGGCGGCCAGGTGGCGGCGACGAAGGTCGGCGCGATGCCGAAGCAGATGATCAAGGCGTGGATCGAACAGACGATCTGAACCAGCATTCGCTGGCGGATGAGGGCGGCGCGGGACACATCCTGCGCCGCCCTTTCCTTTTGATGTCGGGTGGCGTGTTCAGCCGTTCTCGCGCAGCACGGCGCCGGCCAGATGCAGCGAGCCGCAGATCAGGATGCGCGGCGCCATTGAATCATTCGACAGGGCCGCGCGTCCCTCGATCTGCAGGATTGCGTCCTCGATCGACGTTGCCGGATAGGCGTCGAGGCCTTCGGCCTGCGCGGCGTCGTAGAGCTGTCCTGCGCCCTGGCTGAGCGGGTCACCCGGGATCGTCACCGTCGTCACGCATTTGGCGAGACCGCGGAAGGCGGCGAAGTAGCTGCGGGCGTCCTTGGTCTGCAGCATCCCGCAGATGACGTAGAGCGGGCGCGGCGCGCGCTCCTCGAGATCGGCGATTGCGTGGGCGAGGGCGCGCGCGCCGTGCGGATTGTGCGCGCCGTCGAGCCAGATCTCGGCGCCCTTCGGGGCCAGCGCCACAAGCGGGCCACGCGTCAGGCGCTGCATGCGGGCCGGCCATTCGACGGTCATCAGGCCGTCCTCGATCGCGCGGTCGGTGACCTGCAGGCTCTCGATGCGGCGGAGCGCGGCGATGGCCATGGCCGCGTTGATGATCTGGTGTGATCCCGGCAGGCGCGGCAGCGGCAGGTCCATCAGGCCGTTCTCGTCCTGGTAGACCATGCGCCGGTGTTCCTCGTGCGCCATGAAATCCTGTCCCCAGATCGTGGCCGGGGCGCCGAGCCCGGTCGCGCGGCCTTCGATCACCTCGCGCGCGTCGTCGGACTGAGGACCGATGATGCAGGGGGCGCCGGGCTTGATGATGCCGGCCTTCTCGCCTGCGATCTGCGCGATGGTCTCGCCGAGATAGGTCTGGTGGTCGAGGTCGACGGGCGTGATGATCGTTGCGGCCGGGCGCGCGATGACGTTGGTCGCGTCGTACCTGCCGCCGAGGCCCACTTCCAGCACGAGCACGTCGGCCTTGTGGCGGGTGAAGGCCAGCATGGCGGCGGCCGTCGTGATCTCGAAAAAGGTGATGGGCGCACCGTCGTTGCGGGCTTCGCATTCCTCGAGCAGGGCCGAGAGCTCATCCTCGTCGATCAGCTTGCCGGAGAGGCGGATGCGCTCGTGGAAGCGCACGAGGTGGGGGGAGCTGTAGACATGGACGCGCTTGCCCGAGGCTTCGAGCATCGCCCTCAGGAAGGCGCAGGTCGAGCCCTTGCCGTTCGTTCCGGCGACGTGGATGACGGGCGGCAGGCGCAGATGCGGCGAGCCGAGCTTGGCGAGCAGCGTCTCGATGCGGCCCAGCGACAGGTCGATGAGCTTGGGATGCAGGGATGTCAGGCGGGCAAGGACGGCATCACTTGCCAGGTCGCCACCGGCCGGCGGCGTCATGCCAAGGGCTGTTTGGGATTTGACAGGTCGTAGATCTGCGGCGCGCCGTTCTGCATTGTCGGTACCGCGTAGGGTCCGACTTCGTAGGCCGAGCGGGCGGCGACGGCGCGGTTGGCCTTCTTCGTCAGCAGCTTCAGCGTCCGGCCCAGCGTCTCGCGCATCTTGTGGCGGTGGACCACCATGTCGACCATGCCGTGATCCGACAGGTATTCGGCGCGCTGGAAGCCTTCCGGCAGTTTCTGGCGGATCGTGTTCTCGATCACGCGCGGGCCGGCAAAGCCGATGAGGGCGCCGGGTTCGGCCATGTGGATGTCACCGAGCATGGCGTAGGAGGCCGTCACGCCGCCCGTGGTCGGGTCGGTGTGGTAGACGATGTAGGGCAGGCCGGCCTCGCGCAGCATCTGGATGGCGATGGTCACGCGCGGCATCTGCATGAGGGACAGGATGCCCTCCTGCATGCGGGCGCCGCCGGAGGCGGTGAACAGGACGAAGGGCGTGCGATGGTCGATCGCGGTCTTCATCGCCGCGATGATGCCTTCGCCCACGGCCATGCCGAGCGAGCCACCCATGAAGTCGAATGACTGGACAGCCACCGTCGTGCGGACGCCGGATACCTGGCCGCGGGCGGCCTTGATCGCGTCCATCTCGCCGGTCTTGGCGCGGGCTTCGCGCAGGCGGTCGGCGTAGCGCTTGTCGTCCTTGAACTTCAGGGGATCGATCGGCACTTCCGGAAGAGCGATGTCTTCCCAGAGGCCTTCGTCGAAGAGATTCTTGAGGCGCGCGGTCGCGCTGATCTTGAGGTGGTGGTCGCAGTGCATGCAGACGTACTGCGCAGCGTCCAGGTCGCGGTGGAAAATCATGCCGGCGCAGCCCGGGCACTTTTTCCACAGATTGTCAGGCGTGTCGGGTTTCGCGCTCCAAAGCGACTTCACTTTCGGGCGGACGAAGTTGGTGATCCAGTTCATTCCGAAACTTTACCGACTGTTAACTAGACGCGAATGTGACCGGCCGACTTCATACGCGAGCGTTGTGCGCTGCACCAGCGAGTCGACGACACAAGTCTAACACAGCTTTTACGGCACCCGCGACACTTTTACCATCTGTGCGGGCAAACTGGCTGATTTCCGCCACTAATGCGGACCCAACGACGGCCGCGTCGGCGATTTTGGCCACTTTTGAGGCATCGTCCTCGGTCTTGATCCCGAAGCCCACCGCAATCGGGAGGTTCGTCACCTTCCTGATTCGGGCGAGGGCGGCTTCGACCTCTGCGGTGGAGATGGTCTTGGTTCCGGTGACACCCATGATCGAGACGTAATAGAGGAACCCCGTTGCCCCCTCGAGCACGGCGGGAAGGCGGGCTGCGTCCGTGGTCGGGGTCGCCAGGCGAATCAGGTCGAGGCCGGCCTTGCGGGCGGGACCCCTCAGTTCACCATCTTCCTCCGGCGGGAGATCGACGATGATCAGGCCATCGACGCCGGCCGCGTGCGCATCCGCCGTGAAGCGTTCCACGCCGTATGAGTAGACCGGATTGTAGTAGCCCATCAGCACCACGGGGGTCGTGGTGTCGCGTTTGCGGAACTCCCGCACCATCTGCAGCGTCTTCGCCATGGTCTGGCCGGCCTGCAGCGCGCGCAGCGACGACGCCTGGATGGCAGGGCCTTCCGCCATCGGGTCGGTGAAGGGCATGCCGAGCTCGATGATGTCGGCGCCTGCTGCCGGCAGTCCCTGGAAGATCTCGAGCGAGGTGGCGTAGTCCGGATCGCCCGCCGAGATGAAGGCGATGAAGGCGGCGCGGTTCTGCTTCTTCAGTTCGCTGAAACGGGTGGCGATGCGGCTCACAGCTTGGTCCCCAGGTGTTCGGCAATGGCGAAGATGTCCTTGTCGCCACGCCCGCACATGTTCATCAGGATGATCTCGTCCCTCTTCATCGTGCCGGCCAGCTTCTGCGTGTAGGCTAGCGCGTGCGACGGTTCGAGAGCAGGGAGGATGCCTTCCTGACGGGCGCAGAGCTGGAAGGCGTCCAGTGCTTCCTTGTCCGTCGCCGAGACATAGTTCACGCGCTTCATGTCGTGCAGCCACGCATGCTCGGGACCGATTCCGGGGTAGTCGAGGCCTGCCGAGATCGAATGCGCCTCGATGATCTGGCCGTCGTCATCCTGCAGCAAATAGGTGCGGTTGCCATGCAGGACTCCCGGACGGCCTCCTGCCAGCGATGCCGCGTGCTTGCCCGTTTCAATGCCGTGGCCTGCCGCTTCCACGCCGTAGAGCTTCACGCTGGCGTCGTCGAGGAAGGGGTAGAACAGGCCCATCGCGTTCGAGCCGCCGCCG
>CAZYFM010000065.1:940-18602 GCA_964646885.1 uncultured Flavobacteriaceae bacterium | reverse complement strand
CAGTGCCGCTCGGGGCGGCCCTTTGGATTCGTGCTGCACGGGCTGTGGCCGCAACACGAGAAGGGCTGGCCGGAGTACTGCGATACAAGTTCACCCCGCCGCCTCAAGGACAGCGTGATGCGCGAGGCGCTGGCCCTGTCGCCCTCGGAGAAACTGGTCCAGCACGAATGGGAAAAGCATGGCACCTGCTCGGGCCTCTCCCAGGAGGACTATTTCGCAGCTGCGGAACTGGCGGTTGAGAGCGTGCGGGTGCCCAAGGCCTTCAAACAGCCGTCAAAGCCCATCGTTACCACGGCAAATGCCGTCCGACGGGCATTTCTGGACGCCAATCCGGGGCTTTCGGCCTCCGACATTTTGGTCACTTGCAGGCGCAATGAGATCGGCGAGGTCAGAGTGTGTCTGGACAAGGAATTGCGGCCGCGTGCATGCTCCCGCGAAGTCGCCCGGAGCCATTGCGGCTCCCGTGAGGCTCGGATGCTTGACGTCCGTGGTAACTGGCCGCGTAACTGAACGGGGATTGAGATGGAACTGGCACAAGACATCCTTCAGACGATCTGGAGCTATTTCCAGATCGGCTTCTACCATGTGAACACCGTACAGGGCCTGCTCATTGCCGCCATTGTCGCCTACATGATGGGAAGCTGGCGGCAATTGCTGCCGACGACGCTGCTCGCGGTGCTCGTGCATGCCATGCTCAGTGTCATGCTTCCGGTGCTGTCGACCGGTGCAGCCTTCAAGCTGCCGCCGCTGGTGGAGCTTTCCTACTGGAAGCAGCTGCTTGCGCTGGGTGCCGGATACCTGATCATCATTTCGGTGTTCTTCATCGTGAAGACGGTCGTGCTGCGCCGCGCGGTTGGCGGCGGCCACGGTCACGGTCACCACTAGGATCCGGATTCCCAGCCTGAAGGCCGAGGACGGCGCTTTTCCTGCGCCGCCTGCAGGTCTATGACTGTGCAGGCTCCCTACTGAGGAATGCGCGGATGACCGAAGCCATCGAGGATACCGTCCTCCTGAACACCACGCGTGCGGGCGTTGCCGTCGTCACGCTGAACCGCCCGAAGGTCCACAACGCCTTCAATCCCGACGTGATCACGCGTCTCAAGGATATCTTCGAAACGCTGCGGGGCGCCGACGGGGTGCGCGTCGTGCTGCTCGAAGGCGCGGGTCCGAGCTTCTCGGCCGGCGCAGATCTCGCGTGGATGCGGGCGGCGGCTGACTACTCGCCATCCGACAACCGCGCCGACGCGGGTGACATGGCGGGCATGCTGAACGCACTGCACACGCTTCCGCAGATGACGATTGCGCTCGTGCATGGTGCGGCGATGGCGGGGGGATGCGGCCTGCTTTCCGCGTGCGACATGGCTATCGCGACGAAGTCGGCCTCGTTCGCGCTGTCGGAGGTCCGGCTCGGGATCATTCCCGCCGTCATCTCGCCTTATGTGATCCGGGCGATCGGTCCGCGCGCGGCAAGCCGCTATTTCCTGACGGCGGAGCGCTTTGATGCTGCAACGGCGCATGCGCTCGGGCTCGTGCACATGGTTGTCGAGGACAATGATGCCCTGGCCAAGGAAGCCGAGAAGCTTGTCCAGCAGGTCTTCACCTGCGCGCCTGGTGCGGTTGATGCGGCCAAGGACCTGATCCGTGCCGTCGAGGGGCGACCCATTGATTCACACATCATGGCCGATACGTCCCGGCGCATTGCCGAGCGGCGGGCGAGCGACGAAGCCAAGGAAGGCCTGTCCGCCTTCCTCGAGAAACGCAAACCGAAGTGGGCCGAGTAGCGCCTGATGTTTTCCTCACTCCTGATCGCCAATCGCGGCGAGATTGCCTGCCGCGTGATGCGCACGGCCAAGCGGCTGGGCCTGCGCACGATTGCCGTTCACTCCGACGCGGATGCCTGTGCACTGCACGTGGCGATGGCCGACCAGGCGGTGCGCATCGGTCCGGCGGCGGCCCGCGAGAGCTATCTCGACATTGATGCGATCCTCAAGGCGGCCCGCGATACGGGGGCCGAAGCGATCCATCCGGGTTACGGGTTTCTTTCCGAGAATCCGACTTTCGCCGATGCCTGCCAGAAGGCGGGGCTGATCTTTGTCGGACCTCCGGCTTCCGCCATCCGGGCGATGGGCCTCAAGGATGCGGCCAAGGCGCTGATGATCAAGGCGGGCGTTCCTGTCGTGCCCGGTTACTTTGGCGACGACCAGTCGCCGGCGCATCTGGCACGCGAGGCCGAGCGCATCGGCTATCCCGTGCTGATCAAGGCGGTTGCGGGTGGCGGCGGCAAGGGCATGCGTCGTGTGGATGCGGCGGCCGATTTCGCGAAGGCGCTGGAAGGTGCGCAGCGCGAGGCGCAGTCGGCGTTTGGCGACGCGCGGGTGCTCATCGAGAAATATGTCCAGTCTCCGCGCCATATCGAGATCCAGGTTTTTGCCGACGCGCATGGCAATGCGGTGCACCTGTTCGAGCGTGACTGTTCGCTGCAGCGCCGTCACCAGAAGGTGATCGAAGAGGCGCCAGCGCCCGGCATGCCTGAAGCGCTTCGTCGAAAAATGGGCGAGGCGGCGGTGACGTGCGCCAAGGCGATCGGCTATCGCGGGGCGGGAACGGTCGAGTTCATTGTTGACGGGTCGAAGGGTCTGACAACGGACGGGTTCTATTTCATGGAGATGAACACGCGTCTCCAGGTCGAGCATCCCGTTACCGAAATGATCACGGGCCATGATCTTGTCGAATGGCAGCTGCGCGTGGCAGCGGGCGAGCGCCTGCCGCACCTGCAGGACGAGCTGCGCATTGATGGCCATGCGGTCGAGGTTCGCCTCTATGCCGAGGATCCGGTGAAAGGCTTCCTGCCGTCGACAGGACGCCTGGCGCGTCTGCGACTGCCGCAGCCCGGCGAACATATCCGCGTCGATGCGGGCGTGGCCGAAGGCGGTGACGTGACCATGTACTACGATCCCATGATCGCGAAAGTCATCGCGTGGAGCCGCACGCGTGAAGAAGCGCTGGGTTCGCTTGCGGACGCACTCGAGACGGCCGAGATTGCGGGTGTGCGGACCAATCTCGGCTTCCTGATCACGACGCTGCGCCACACGGCGATGGTGGGCGGGCAGGTCGACACGGGTTTCATCGACCGGCACAAGACCGAGCTGATCAGCATGCCGACGGGGCTTGAAGGCGATGCGCTGCTCCTGGCTGCCTCGCATGTACTGCTGCAGCGGCGTAATCCCGCCGACAGCCAGTCACCCTGGAGCGTGCTGGATGGCTGGCGCCTCGGAGGTGCGGCGCAGGTTGAGACGCTGCGCCTGCTGGTGGCGGGCAAATCGCGTGACGTCGAGGTTCGGCATGGTGCGGCGGCGTGGCGCGTCAGTGTCGATGGCCGGAGCGTGGACGTCTCGGCGCGATGCCTCGCCGGAGGATCGATCGAGATGATCGTCAATGGACGGCGCGTGACGGGAAGCGTCGTGCAGAAGGCGGCGAGCCTTGCCGTGATGGTCAAGGGGCGCAACTTCGCGATCGACCTTCACGATCCGCTGGCCGCTGCTGATCTGGGCACGTCAGGTGCCAACGAGTTGCGCGCCCCGATGCCCGGAAAGGTGACACAGGTCCTGGTGAAAGCAGGAGATCGCGTGCGCAAGGGGCAGGCGGTTGCCGTGCTCGAAGCCATGAAGATGGAGCATACGCTGGCGGCACCCGGCGACTTCACCGTGAAGAGTGCGCCCTTCAAGGCCGGAGACCAGGTCACGGAAGGTACCGTGATCGTGGCCTTCGAAACCTGACGCAGGCTCTGGTCCTCCAAAGCACAAGAGGCGCCTTGCGGCGCCTCTTTTCGTTTCAGCGATTACCGATGATGCGGATCAGTCGTAGATCGCGAAGTCGCCACGGCAGCCCTTGCTCACCCAGACGCCACGGCGGTCATAGCCCCACGTCTTGTTGAAGCGGCAGGCATTGCGGCTGCGCTGCCGCACGAGTTCCGCGTGGCTGCGGACGCGGACCGGGCAGTACTTGTACTTGTTGTTCTTCGAGTTGCACGAGATGATCTCGTAGTCATCGTCGCCATAGCCGTAGCCATAGCCACCATCGGTTGGCGGCGGGGGCGGCGGATAGCCGGGGCCGTAGCCGCCGGGCGGCGGCGGTGGTGGCGATGAGTGATGTCCGCCGTCATCGTTGTCGGCAGCGACAGCTCCCAGGATGCCGAGCGCCAGGATGCCAAGGCCGATCGCGGCGGCGTCGTCATCGCTGTCGCGCTCCGGGCGGCCAATGCGGAACGTGGCGCTGCAGCCATTGGCGACCCAGATGCCGTTGCGGTCATATCCCCAGGTATCGTTGTAGTAACAGGCATAGCCCGAGTGCTGGTACACGAGCTCCACGCCGCGCGACGTGTCCACGCGGCAGTAATTGTTGGCGCCGGGGACCGAGCCGCAGCGAATGTCTTCAGCCATTGCGGGCGAAGCGAAGACACAGGAAATTCCGATTGTCAGGGCCGTCCAGGTCGCGGCCATCACAGGCTTCAGATTCATGGTTCGATTCTCCACGCTCTTGTGTGGCGCTCATTACAACCCGGCTGAGGATGGATTTGCAAGCCTGTGCAGCGTGTCTTCCGGTGTGTTATCCTGCGAACCTGTCAGGCAGAGTTTCGCGCCTCCGCGAACAACAGCATGGAGAGTTTCACGATGAGCATCCGCTTTCTTGCAGCGATTCCGCTCGCAGCCGCCCTCACGACGGCAGCAATCGCGGCGGGAAACCCCGCAGACTACAATGGTGACGGGAAGATCAGCCGCGAGGAATTCCGCAACGAAGCCGCAAAAGCAGCTT
Organism: uncultured Flavobacteriaceae bacterium; assembly: GCA_964646885.1. Classification (GTDB taxonomy): domain Bacteria; phylum Pseudomonadota; class Alphaproteobacteria; order Micropepsales; family Micropepsaceae; genus SZUA-430. Next base: position 13,790 of record CAZYFM010000065.1, on the reverse strand, counting down.
TCGGCGCCGACAAGAACAAGAACGGCTTCATCGATGACGATGAGTTCAAGCTGAGCGACGAGCAGCGCAAGGGCATGGACGGCAATGGTGATGGAAAGGTCTCCGTCGAGGAATTCCAGCTGGGCCAGATGGCGGGCTTTGATGCGCTCGACAAGAATGGTGACGGGTTCCTCGATGCCTCCGAGATGCGGGGCTGACGCTGGCCCTTCACATCATCAAGCTCTGTGTCGGCGTTGATTCCGTCGAAGACCTGCGCAGCTGGCAGAAAGACCATGTCGCTGCGCAGAAGAAGCGCGGGATCAAGCCCGAGCTGAAGCACACGACGCGCATGGTTCCCAAGCGGCGGGACGAAGTCCTCGACGGCGGCTCGCTCTATTGGGTCATCAAGGGTTTCACGGCGGTGCGCCAGCCGCTGATCGACATTCGTCCGTTTGTCGACCGCGAAGGCGTGCCGCGCTGCCATCTTGTCTATGGGCAGGAGATGGTTCCCGTCGCGCCGCGCCCGCGTCGTGCATTCCAGGGCTGGCGCTACCTCGATCCCAAGGACGCGCCGCCCGACCTCGGAAAGAATGCGCCGACCGACATGCCCGACAAGCTGCGTCGGGAACTGGCGGAGCTCGGGCTGCTATAGCGCCTGCGTCAATTTGTTCCCTTTTTGTTTTCGGCGCTTTCGGCGATATTCGGCACCTCAAATCGATAGCGTCGGAATCTGCCCAGGGCTGATCCGGCGCTTTTTTTGTGCCTCGTGCCGTTCGCATGCCGGATTTAACTTGATCGTTTTGTACAAAGCGGATCAACGTGCGGTGACGGTCAGCACGGTTCCTGTCAGGGGATGAGCTTTGGCGACGAGTGAGACTTCCAGCATTCCGCGGCTAGAGACGGGACGACTTGTCCTGCGCGGGCATGCGCGGTCCGACTACGAGAACTGCGCCCGCATGTGGGCCGATCCTGCGGTCACCCGTTTCATTGGCGGCACGCCGTCGACGTTCCAGGAATCCTGGTTCCGGCTCCTGCGCTATGCGGGACACTGGTCGCTGCTGGGATACGGCTACTGGGTCATCGAGGAGAAGGGCACGGGTCGTTACGCCGGCGAGATCGGCTTCGCCGACTCGATGCGCGACATGAAGCCTTCCCTGGACGGGATGCCCGAGTCCGGCTGGGCCTTGTCGCCCTGGGCGCAGGGGAAAGGCTATGCCAGCGAGGCGCTGGCGGCGGCCCTTCGGTGGGGCGACTTGCGGTTCGCGAAACAAACGACATGCTGCATCATCAGTCCCGACAACTTGCCGTCCCTGCGCGTTGCCGAAAAGAACGGATATGTCGAGTCTGCCCGCACGACGTACAAGGGTGACCCGATCATCATTTTCCGCCGTGACAGCGTGTCCCCGGCGCATCTTGCGTGACCGCGGCTGGCGTAGGAATGTCCGGTCCCATGACCATGGACTCTGCGCGCCAGGAAATGGCGCGGCTCTACCTTGCGGACGAAACCGCCACCGTCGAAGCCCTGCTGCCGATGGCGCGCCTGAGCGGGCGCGAACGCGCCGAGACGGAAGCGCTTGCCCGTGACCTCGTCCAGCGCGTGCGTGCGCAGCGCAAGCGTGGCGGGCTCGACGCCTTCCTGCACCAGTACGCGCTGTCGACCGAAGAAGGCGTGGTGCTCATGTGCCTCGCGGAGGCGCTGCTGCGTGTCCCCGATGCCGAGACGGCGGATCGCCTGATCAAGGACAAGATCGGCAGTGCGCACTGGGACAAGCACCTGGGGCAATCCTCGTCGGTCTTCGTGAATGCCTCGACCTGGGCGCTCATGCTGACGGGGCATGTCGTGAAGCTGGGCGAGGGGCCACAGGACTGGACAGCGATCCTCGGGCGTCTCGTGCAGCGCAGTGGCGAACCCATCATTCGCCAGGCGATGACGACGGCCATGCGCATCATGGGTGGCCAGTTCGTCCTGGGCCGCACGATCGCCGAAGCGCTCAAGCGCGGGGCCGACGCGGCCAAGCGCGGTTTCCGCTTCTCGTTCGACATGCTCGGCGAGGCCGCAATGACGCGCGAGGATGCCGAACGCTATGCGCGCGCCTATGCGGATGCGATTGCCTCGATTGCGAGGCACGAACAGAGCCGCAAGGGCGACGTGTTCACGCGCAACTCGATCTCGGTGAAGCTCTCGGCCGTGCACCCGCGGCTGGAGTTCCTCAAGATGAACCGGGTCCTGCCCGAGATCATGCCGCGCCTGCTGCCGCTGTGTGTCGCTGCGAAGGAGGCCGGGATCGGCTTCACCATCGACGCCGAGGAAGCCGACCGGCTTGAGGTCCAGCTCGACATCTTCGAAGCGCTGGCCGGCGCGCCGGAGCTGCGTGGCTGGGAGGGTCTTGGACTTGCGGTGCAGGCCTACCAGAAGCGGGCGCCCGCAGTGATCGACTACCTGGCCGGCGTCGCGACGCGTCACAAGCGTCGCCTGCCGGTGCGTCTCGTGAAGGGCGCGTACTGGGACAGCGAGATCAAGCGCGCACAGGAGATGGGCATCGAGGGCTATCCCGTGTTCACCCGCAAGGCGTCAACGGACGTCTCGTATCTGGCCTGCGCGCGCAAGCTGCTGGCGGACCAGGCGTCGTTCTTTCCGATGTTCGCCACGCACAACGCGCACACGCTTGCCGCGGTCAAGACGCTGGCGGGCAATCGCGACGACTACGAATTCCAGCGGCTGCACGGCATGGGCGAGGAGCTGTATGACGAAGCCGTCGGGGCCGATCATCTCGGCGTGCAGTGCCGCATCTATGCGCCGGTCGGTGCGCATGAGGACCTGCTCGCCTATCTCGTGCGCCGCCTGCTCGAAAACGGCGCGAATACGTCGTTCGTGAACCGGCTCGCCGACGACGAGGCACCCATTGAATCCATCATCGCCGATCCGGCGGACCAGGTTGAAGCCATGCCACAGAAGTCCCACCCGCGCATTCCGCTGCCGGTCAATCTCTTTGCTGACCGACAGAATTCGAAGGGCGTGCTGCTGAGCGATCCGACGCGCGCCGAGCCCCTCATGCAGGCCATCGGCGAAGCTGTCGCCAGGCCGCTGAATGCGGCACCGCTCGTGGCCGGCGACGTGCAGGCGGGAGAGGCGCGCGATGTCTGCGATCCGTCCAACCGCTACCGGCGCATCGGAAACGTGGTTGATGCCTCGCCTGAGGTCGCGGCTCGCGCGGCGAAGGTGGCGGCTGCGGCGCAACCCGGCTGGGACCGTCTTGGCGGAGCGAAGCGCGCCGAGATCCTCAATCGCACGGCCGACCTGTTCGAGCGCGATGCGGCGGTGCTCATCGGGCTTTGCGTGCGCGAGGCCGGCAAGACAATCTCCAATGGCATTGCCGATGTCCGCGAGGCTGTCGATTTCCTTCGCTACTATGCGGGGCTTGCAAGGGCGGAGTTTTCGGAAGCGAAGATCCTGCCGGGGCCTACGGGCGAGCGCAATGAGCTGTCGCTGCATGGTCGCGGGGTCTTTGCCTGCATCAGTCCATGGAACTTCCCCGTGGCGATCTTCACGGGGCAGGTGGCGGGTGCCCTTGCGGCAGGCAATGCGGTCGTTGCCAAGCCCGCGGAGCAGACGCCGCTCACGGCTTTCATTGCCACGCGGCTTTTCCATGAAGCGGGCGTGCCGGCGGATGTGCTGAACTTCGTACCGGGCGACGGTCCGACGGTGGGTGGCGCACTCGTTCGTGACGCCCATGTCGCCGGGGTCGCGTTCACGGGCGGTACAGACACGGCGCGTCGCATCAACCGCATGCTCGCGGAACGCGACGGCGCCATCCCGCCCTTCATTGCCGAAACGGGTGGGCTGAATGCGATGATCGCGGATTCGACTGCGCTGCCCGAGCAGCTGGTGCGCGACGCGGTCATGTCGGCTTTCGACAGTGCCGGTCAGCGCTGCTCGGCGCTGCGCGTGCTGTTCCTGCAGAGCGACATTGCCGACAAGGTGCTGAAGCTGCTGTCGGGCGCCGTGGCCGAACTCAAGGTTGGCGATCCGATGAAGCTCGACACCGACATTGGCCCTGTGATCGACGCAGATGCTCTGGCGATGCTCGAGGCGCATGCGGCGCGCATGTCGCGCGAGGCCCGGACCATCGTCGAGGCGTCGCTCAGCAACGAGACGGGTGACGGCTACTTCTTTGCGCCGCGGGCCTACGAGATCGAGTCCATCGGCAAGCTCGAACGCGAGGTGTTCGGGCCGATCCTCCATGTCGTTCGCTACCAGGCGAGCCATCTCGACAGGGTCGTCGAGTCGATCAACCTCACGGGCTATGGCCTGACGCTGGGCGTGCACACGCGCATCCAGGAAACGGCAGACTTCATCCGCTCGCGGGCACGGGTCGGCAATCTCTACGTGAACCGAAACCAGATCGGTGCTGTGGTGGGCGTCCAGCCCTTTGGCGGCGAAGGCCTTTCGGGTACCGGGCCGAAGGCTGGCGGTCCGCACTACCTTCACCGCTTTGCGGTCGAGCGAACGGCGTGCACCAACACGACAGCGGCGGGCGGCAATGCCAGCCTCCTGTCGCTGGGTGACGGCAGCGCCTGACGCGATCAGCTTTCGAGCGGGATCGACAACCGGGCGCGCGCGCCCTTGCCGGGAACATCGACAAGCTCAAGCGTGCCGCCATGGGCCTGCGCGATCCGTGCGACGATGGCGAGGCCAAGGCCCGTTCCCGCCTGCGTGGCGCCGCGGGCCTCGTCTCCGCGCACGAAAGGCTCCAGCGCCTGCTTGCCGTCGAGCGAACCCAGGCCGGGGCCGTGATCGAGCACTTCGACGATCCATAGGCCACTGGCCGTGAAGGTACGAAGCTCGATCGGCAAGGCGCCGTACTTGATCGCATTCTGGAGCAGGTTCTGCACCGCGCGCCGCAGCGCCAGGGGCTTGGCGCGGATGGTGGCGCCGGACGCTTCCACCAGCCGGATGGCGGGATTGGCGGCGTCTCCCACAAGCTCGCCGATCATGGTGTCGGGCTGGAGATCGACGGCTTCCTTCTGGTCGATGCCGCGTGCGAAATCGAGGAACTGCGCGAGCATCGCGTCCATGGTTTCGATCTGGCGGACGATCATCGTCTTCAGGTCGGGATCCGGCGCCTTCTCGTCAATCATTTCGATGGCGAGCCTGATCTTTGACAGCGGGGTCCGCAGGTCGTGGCTGATGCCGCCCAGCATGAGGTTGCGTTCGCGCTCGCTCTGGCCCAGGCGTTCCATCATGCGGTTGAAGCTTTCAGCGAGGTTCCTGAACTCGACGGGTCCCTCGACGGGCACGCGTTCATCCGTCGTCCGCAGCGAAAGGCGTCGTGCGGCGGTGTCGAGACGTTTCAGGGGCGTGTTCATCCAGCGCTGCAGGGCGAGGCCTGCGAGCACGGCCAGGGCCAGGCTGAAGCCCGACGCAAGAACGATCGCGACTTCGGGGTTCAGCGAGCTTGGCGGTCGGGTTGAAACCCAGAGCCGTTTCGGGCCCACGTCAAAGGCGATCCAGATCCGACCTGCAGAGCCGCGCCGCCACTCGAAGTGCTGGTTGCCCGACATGCGCCTGGACAGCGCTGTCATGAACAGATTCTCGAGCATCGAGGGTGAGCCGGTGTCCTTCGGTGTTTCCTCCTGGTCGAGATGAACGCGCAGGTAGGGTGAGTTCCAGAGGTTCGCCAGAAACCGCTCCTGCTCGTCCGGCGGCATTCGGCGTGCGGACTCCACGATTGCCTCGACATTGCTCGCCATGATGGCTGCCAGGCGCTCGGCCTGAGGGCGCATGATGGACTCCGTCATGAGGAACAGCGTCAGGGCATGTGCCAATGCCAGCAGGATCGCCAGCACGACGGTCGCGCGCGCGGCCGTGGTATCGAGCCTTGCGACGAGTGTTTTCCAGCGTGACGATGGAATTGTGGTCGATGTCATCATTCACCTGCCGGCAGGACATAACCGACGCCCCAGACGGTGCGGATCCAGACCGGGTTCTCGGGATCGTCGCCGATGGCCTTGCGCAGGCGCGAGATCTGGACATCCACCGCGCGGTCGGTGACTTCCGCGTCGCGGCCGAGGGCAAGCTCGATGAGACGCGCGCGGCTCAGGGGCTTGCCCTTCTGCAGTGCCAGTGCCTTCAGCAGTGCGAACTCCCTCGACGAGAGTTCGACCTGCGAGCCGTCACGCTTGAGCACCATCGCCTCCACGTCCAGCGCGAAGGGGCCGAAGCTGATGACCTGGTGCGCTTCTGCGCGCGGGCCAGCGGCGCCGCGCCGGAGGATGGCCGACATGCGCGCCAGAAGTTCGCGCGGGGTGAAGGGCTTGGGCAGATAATCATCCGCGCCCATCTCAAGGCCCAGGATCCGGTCTATCGGATCGCCCTTGGCCGTGAGCATGATGATGGGTGTGAGATCGCCGGTCGCGCGCAGGCGCCGGCAGACGGACAGGCCGTCCTCTCCGGGCATCATCAGGTCCAGGATGATGATGTCTGCAGGTTCGCGCTGAAGGGCGGTGTCGAGTGCCTTGGCGTCGGCCGCGCTGCGGACGCTGTAGCCCTCGCCGGACAGGTAGCGCTGGAGCAAAGCGCGCATCTCCTGGTCATCGTCGACAACTATGGCCCTGATTGGCTTGGTCATGCGGTGGTTTCCGGGTTTGGGCCCATCATAACAGGCTCAAGGTAAAGGGAATCCGGGGAGTTGTTACAAAGTGTAACAGCGGAAACCGGCGTGTAACGCCTCGTCACAACATCAGGCTTTCGCGACATCACGCTGAAACAGCCGACCGTCATTCTCCTCGCATCGAGTTCGCGGCATTTCAAACAGGGCACAGCGCCCGACGCCCCGGACTTCAACGTTCAAAGGAGAGATACCCATGATTGATCCGACATCCCTCACCGGCAAGCTGATGACTGGCATGGCCGTTGCGACCCTGTTCGTGCTTTCGGTTTCGGCAGCCGAGGCTGGCGGACGTTTCCGCGGTGCACACGAGAATGCGGCCGGCGGCACGACGGCTGGCGCGGGAGCTGCCCACCAGGGTCCGAATGGTGGCGCCGGTGCGCGAGGCGCCGTCGTCGTGACGGACGGGCAGGGTAACGGCGCCGCGGCGTCGGGCGGTGCGGTGCGCGGACCCAATGGCGGTGGCGCCGTTCGCGGCAGCGGTACGACCGTGCAGGCCGATGGAACGGTGAACCACCAGGGCGGCGCTGCAGCGCAGGGACAGAATGGCTCGGCGGCGACGCAGGGCGGTTTCACGCGCAATGCCGATGGCACGGTGCAGGGGCGCCGCACGACGACGGCGACAAACTCCAATACCGGCAACTCGGTCCAGGGCGAGACGACCTATGACAGCCAGAACGGCGTTCAGCATTCGCACAACTGCTACGACGCCGCCGGAAACGTGATCGCCTGTCCTTCACGCTGAGCAGGACGCCAGCTCTCCCTCCGGCGATCCGCCCGATCGAACATCGCGCCGGGTCGCCGGCCCCACAAGCAACCAAAAAGCGGAGTTGGTCATGACCAATCCTGTCACTCCCGTCCTTGCGATCCCTCCTGTTGATGCAGCGGCCGATGCTGCCGCGCTGGCAAGCCAACTGGGCGTTCCCGTCCCGATGATCATTGCCGTTGCCACCGTGCTGTTCCTGCTGGCCCGCTACGTGATCATCGCCGGCGGTGCGCTTGGCTTCATCACGGTTTTCGCGCCGCGAATTGTTTCCCACCGGATCCAGAAAATCCCGTTCACGATCAGCCAGTACCGCCGGGAAGTTGGCTACTCGCTCCTCAGCATCCTGGTCTTTGGTGCGCTGGCGTTTGTCGTCAGCAGCATGAATGCGGGGCTTTTTGACTTCTCCATGCCGTCGAGCCTGCTTGAGTGGGTGTGGGCGTTTCTGGCGGTGCCCGTCGCACTCCTGATGCACGACTTCTATTTTTACTGGATGCATCGCGCGGCTCACGTGCCTGGTGTCTACGAGGTCGTGCACAAGGTGCATCACCTTTCCACGAACCCGTCGCCCCTGGCGAGCTTTGCCTTCCATCCGCTGGAAGCCATCCTCGAGTCCGCAGGGTTCCTGCTGGTCGTCGCACTGCTACCCATGTCGCTTCCGAGTTTCGTGACCTTCAGCTTCCTTGCCTTTGTCTTCAACGTCCTCGGACATCTTGGCTACGAGTTCGTTCCCGCAAGGCTGCTTGCCCGTGATCCGATGCGGTGGATCAACTCAGCGACGAGCCACAACACGCATCACCGCAAGTTCCGGGTGAACTTCGGCCTCTACACGCTGATCTGGGACCGCCTGTTCGGCACGATCGACCCAAAGTTCGATGTCGAGATTGCGCGTCTCGCCCACTGATTTTCTTCCTCTCATCCAACATCAGGAGTCCTGTGCCATGAGCCTTCCCGTACTTTCCCTGTTTCTTCTCGCCAATGCTGCCGCGCTTGATCCGGCTTCGCTGTTTGCCGCAGCCGACACGAATGGCGACGGCCTGGTCAGCAGGGCCGAGTTCATGGCTGCCCGCAATGCGCGCTTCGACGTGCTTGACGTCGACCATGACGGGTTCCTGGTCCGTGACGAGATGGCTGCGGCGGCGCCGGGACTGCGTGGCCGCGTGATGCTTCCAGTTATGTTTCCCCAGTTCGACGCCAATGGTGATGGCAAGGTCTCGCGGCAGGAGTTCCATGCGGCGCCGGCGCCCGGTTTCGACATGGCCGATGCCAACGGCGATGGCATGGTGTCCCCCGCGGAGGCGAAGGCTGCGATGTAGCGCCGGCGATTGGAGGACAGGGCGTTGTGAAATGGCTTGGCCAAGCTCCCATGCCGCGATGTGACTGTTTTCCCTTTCGGGAAGCCCGATGCTAGTTTTCCACAGCGAAGCGAATCAGGCTTCCCGGGATGCGCAGTGCGGGGTATGGCGGGCTTTCCTCCATCATTGATTGTCGTCGGAAACGAGAAGGGCGGGTCGGGAAAATCGACCATCGCCCTTCATCTGGTTTCCGGGCTGATGTCGGCCGGGCTGAGGACCGGGGTCATTGACCTGGACTTCCGCCAACAGACCCTGACCCATTTCTTTGCCAATCGCGTTCGGTGGTCCGAGCTGCAAGGAAAGGTGCTGTCGCTGCCACGGCTCGTCACGCCGTCGCCGTCGACCGCCGAGGTTCGCACCGAGGCTGAAGCCGAAGATGCCCAGCGCTTTCGCGCCGTGTTCGAGATGCTGGCGCAGGAATGCGATGTCGTGGTGGTCGATTGTCCGGGAGCGGACACGCCGCTGGGACGTGCCGCGCATGCGCTGGCGACCACGATCGTCACGCCCCTCAATGACAGCTTTGTCGATTTCGACCTGCTCGCCAGCGTGGACCCTGAGACATTCGAGGCCAAGGCGCCGAGCATCTATGCGGAGTTTGTCTGGGAAAGCCGCAAGAAGCAGATGCTGGAGCGGCGCCGGACGATCGACTGGCTCGTGGTCCGCAACCGCATGACGCCTCACGAAACGCACAACAGGAAGCGGCTCACGAATGCGCTGACGCGCCTGTCCCAGCGCATCGGGTTCCGGCTGGCGCCGGGCCTCAGCGAACGCGTCATCTATCGCGAACTGTTTCCCAAGGGGCTGACGGTTCTCGATCTCATCGAGGGGAAGGAGAAAGGGCTGACGATGGCGCAGATCGCGGCGCGCGCTGAAGTGCGCGGGCTTGTGTCAGCATTGCGCCTTCCCCAGCTGGGAAAGGCCCTTGCTGCTGCCGGCTAGCTGAAGTTCTAGCGGACCGCGAGCGGGCGGCTGGCGGCGGCGTTTGACTGGTCCCAGGAGCCGTCCGTGACAACGAGGCAGCTTACGCCGCGCTGCTGGATCTTGTCGCACAGGGTTTCGGCTTTCTTCGGCGTGAAGGCACCAAAACGTACGCGATAAAACGTGTTGCCGTGGACCGTCAGCGGGACGATGGCGCCTTCCGCGCCGCCCAGCAGGTCACGCATGCGCTCCTTCACGGAGCGCAGCTGGTTGTCCGCATTTTCCTTCACCGCGTGGGCGCCCACCTGGATTCCCCACTTTGCACCCGGCGCAGGCGCAACGGCCTTTCCGGCATCGGCGCTGTCACCCTGGCCGTATTCCTTGGGTGTTGCCGGGGCCGACGCCACCATGCCGGCGGCCTTGGTCGATTGAGAGATCTTGTCGTCGGCTGTTGCCGGCGGCGTGGCTGCCGGCTCGACGGCTGGCGGCTGGGTTTCGGTGGCCGGTTCGTCAGCCTCGGCGGTCGTGGCTTCGTCGTCGTCCAGCACGAGCGGAGACATGGCCATGATCACCGGAGCCGGACGGCCGAGGCCCAGCTTCGTGAATTCCGTCTCGAGCAATTGAGCCGTCATCGTATCGCGCTCGCGGGCCGAGCGGCCACCCATGACGACCGAGATCAGGCGCTTGTCCTGGCGGGTCGCGGAGCTTGCGAGGTTGAAGCCCGACATGCGCGTGTAGCCGGTCTTCAGGCCATCTGCACCGTCGAAGAACTTCAGGAGATTGTTGTGGCCTTCGTAGCTGCGTCCACCCCAGACGAAACTCTGCAGCCGGAAATAGGGATAGAACTCGTTATGGTCGGCAATCAGCCGGCGGCTGAGCAGCATCATGTCGAAGGCGGTTGAACGCTGGTTCTCGTCCGGAAGGCCTGATGCGTTGACGAAATTGGTGCTGAGCATGCCAAGGTCGCGTGCCTTCGCGGTCATGCGCTGCGCGAACTGGTACTCGGTTCCTGCGAGGTGCTCTGCCACCACGACTGCGACGTCGTTGGCTGACCGGATCACGAGCGCCTTGATAGCATCTTCAACTGTAAGCGTATCACCGGGCTGGAGGCCGAGCTTCGTCGGGTCCTGGGTGCAGGCGTAAGCCGACGCCGTCATCTGTGTTGAAAGCGAGAGGTTGCCCTTGTCGATCTGCTCGAACAGCAGATAGAGGGTCATCATCTTGGTCAGTGAGGCGGGATAGCGCTTCTCCGACGACATCTTTTCGTAAAGGACGCGGCCCGAGCTGGCATCGACGACGATCGCCGCAAACTTCTCGACGTAAACAACCGGCGCACGATGGACGACGCGCTTTTTCTTCTTTTTTCGAGCGGCATCTGCCGTCGATGCTGTCAGCACGATTGCCAGCATCGTCAGGATCGAAATGAAGAGGTGGAACGGCCTTGCTCGCCTAACCATGTTGCCCTTCAGGCCCCCTTGCTGAGGTAAGTCGACATGGAACACCCGGCAGCAAAAAACAGACCAACCATCGCGTCGATGCCCCCGTGCACGACAACGTGGTGGGCAGTTTGTCACATTTTGCAGGATTGGAAAGGATTAACATTTGCCCTCTATCCTGAAGGGGTAGCCCTTTGCCGGAGTCCCCCGGGCAGCCCCGAAGGGCGCCTGAAGTGTTTCGTTATCGTCAATCCGGCTTGATTTTTGGTAAATCTGTCTGGAAATGGGGCAACAAGTTTTATTGTGCACTGCACAAAATCTCCTTGACACCCTGGCTGCCCCGCTTATATAACCTCCATGTTGCACTGCAGCATTTCTCCATGCAGAGAGTGCCGGCAGTCCCCTGAACACAGAAGATCAAACCTGCAGCGCCCCGGCCGGGCGCGCAGATCCCGGAAGGACAGCGTCATGAAGAGCGGAAACGAAACGATGAAGAACGGATTTGAGACGGTCACGAAGGGCCTGGAGCAGTTCTCAGCTCTCGGCAAGGGTGGCGTGGAAGCCTACATGCAGGCTGCCACCGTGTTCGCCAAGACGTTCGAGCGCGTCAATGGTGAAGTCTTCAACTTCTCGAAGCAGCAGATGGAAGATGGCGTGGCCGCGTTCAAGGCGGTTTCAGGCGCCAAGAGCTTCCACGAAGCCTGGGAAGTGCAGACGGACTTCGCGAAGTCGGCTCTCGACGCCTATGTCGCGCAGGCCACCAAGCTGAACGACCTTTGGCTGGATGCCGCGAAGCAGGCTGCCGAGCCGTTCAGCGCCCGCTTTTCCGAACTGACGGAGAAGATGCAGGAGTTCAAGACGCCGTTTTCTCGCGCTGCCGAGTAAACCGTAGCGGACACCTGTCCGGCATGAATGCAAGGAGCCTGTCGGCGTTGCCGGCAGGCTCTTTTTTGTCCCGTGAACGAAGGGCAATATCCTCGCATGAAAAGCCTTGAACGCATCGAGTTTGAAACGCTGGTCCGTGCGCGGAGCCCGAACACGTTCCTTCTGGCCCCCGAGGGGCTTTGCAGGAATGCGAAGCCAGACGTGCAGTCGGCGCACTATGGCGTGCCGGCTGCCCAGCTCAGGCACGCTTTCCTTGCTGTGGCGCTCGCGAAACCCCGCGTCTCGCACACGCTGAAGGACGATGTGGCCCTTTACGACAATCTCGTCCAGCGGTCGGCTCTTTTCAGGTTTCCCGACCTGATCGCCGTCCGCTTCATCGACCTCGGCAAGGGCAAGTCGACGCTCGCGGTTTACTCGCGGTCGGTCTATGGACGATCGGACCTCGGGGTCAACCGCGCGCGGATCATGGCCTGGGTGCGCGAGGTCCAGGAAACCATCAAGCCGGTTTCCCCTTAGTTTTCCATAACTTGGCCAAAATCCGGGCCAAAAATCGCGACCTTTCAATTTCGCGCGTGCATCATATTTAATAGAGTGCACGATACTCTACGAACCAGAAGCATCTGCATGACGAAACAGAACGGAGACCGGGACGGTCAGGGGCCTTCAACCGGCCTCGTCACGAAGACCCGCCCCAAGACGAAGAAGCCGAGCCTTTACAAGGTTCTGATGCTGAATGACGACTACACGCCGATGGAATTCGTCGTGCACGTGCTTGAACGTTTCTTCAACAAGGCGCGCGCGGAAGCCACGCGCATCATGCTGCACGTCCATCAGCGCGGCGTGGGC
>CAZYFM010000065.1:0-930 GCA_964646885.1 uncultured Flavobacteriaceae bacterium | reverse complement strand
GGTGTCTACACCTACGAAGTGGCGGAAACCAAGGTCGCACAAGTGATTGCATTCGCCCAGCGACACCAGCATCCGCTGCAGTGCACGCTGGAGAAAGAATGATATTATCGGCCGGTCCGGCAACAGGGGCGTCGTCGGGCCGGAGTAACACATGAAAGGCAAAGCCAGTGGCCAGTTTTTCAAAGTCCCTGCAGGCAACACTCCACCGGGCCATGGCGCTCGCCAATGAGCGGAACCATGAATACGCGACGCTTGAGCACCTGCTCCTCTCGCTGATCGAGGACCAGGATGCGACGGCCGTCATGCGTGCCTGCAATGTCGACATCGACGCCCTCAAGCGGACGCTGACGAACTATGTCGACACGGAACTGTCGACGCTGATCGTCGATGATGGCGAAGACGCGAAGCCCACCGCCGGTTTCCAGCGGGTGGTGCAGCGCGCCGTCATCCATGTCCAGTCATCGGGCCGCGAGGAAGTCACGGGCGCGAACATCCTGGTCGCCATCTTTGCCGAGCGCGAAAGCCACGCGGCCTACTTCCTCAGCGAACAGAACATGACGCGCTACGATGCCGTCAGCTACATCAGCCACGGCATCGCCAAGCGTCCTGGCGCCAGTGAATCGCGCACCGTGCGCGGCGCGGACGAGGAAGAGGATGGCGAGAAGCCGGTCAAGCAGGGAACAGAGGCGCTCGAGGCCTACTGCGTGAACCTCAACGTCAAGGCACGCCAGGGCAAGATCGATCCGCTCATCGGCCGCGAGGCCGAGGTGGATCGCACGATCCAGATCCTGTGCCGCCGCTCGAAGAACAACCCGCTGCTGGTCGGCGATCCCGGCGTCGGCAAGACCGCCATTGCGGAAGGTCTTGCGCGCAAGATCATCAACAACGAAGTGCCGGAAGTGCTGCGCGACTGCACGATCTTCTCGCTCG
>CAZYFM010000064.1:10790-18695 GCA_964646885.1 uncultured Flavobacteriaceae bacterium | reverse complement strand
GCGTCGCGCGGCAGCGCGTACCGGCCACCCAGAAATTCCTGAGTGCCTGTCGTAGGGCGCGCGGCTTGGCCGGTTGGCCTCTGGGCGCGCATCATCACGATCGGAGAGATTCTGGGTGGCCGGTACGCGCTGCCGCGCGACGCGGCCATGACGGAGTGTGCTGATGAAATGAAGAGTTAAAACCAGTTAGCGCTCCAAACAAACTATTATGTCACTGTATTAGATGGTGTCTGATCCCAATTTTGGAGTCCTTGAAGTCTCCGGGAAACCCGGGTTAGCTCAGCGTGAGCCCATTTCTGCTCAATGCGTTAACACACGGCAACTGCAACGACCTTGCTGCCCTCACTCAACATCAAGGTCTGGCAACCGACAAGCGTTCCCGGCAGAAACTCCCAACTCTCGTCATCGGGGTTGTAGTTCGTCGTCGGGAGCAGGCGGTAGATTCCCTCCTCCACCAACTCCGCCTGCGTGGGCCGCCAGCAATCGGTTCCTTCGTCCAACAGACGGACATATATAGTGATCGTCTGAGCCTCAGTACTTGAGCCGGACACCACTAAAGTGACACCTTATCTCGCATACACACACCTACAAGCCCCACTCTTGAGACCCACAATAGCGGATTCTCCTCTACGCCGGAAGCATGATGGCACCGCAAGCGCGGCACGTCCTCACGCTTCGCGTCGCCACTCCAAATGGTCGCACCAATCTCGCTTGATGCAGCAGAATTGTTCTGCTATTGTTCTTTTCATGTGCAGCCCCAGCTGCCCGCAACTTGACAACTGAATAAACAACCGGCGGACCTCAAGGCTCAAAGCCCCAGGCGACCGCCTCGTGAGCCCCGCGCGAAAAGGAAATGCGGAGGGTGCGCCCCGGAATCTGCCTTCACGGTACACAAGGCACACACAGCTTCCCGAAGATGACGAAACGCAAAAACAACGACGAAAGTGTCATCTTCGCGCTTCGAAAATGGCCCACCTCGGCCAAAAACAGGGAAAGACGTTCGGGGGAAGTGTCATCTTCTGACGAGGGATGAGACACCACCCACCCCGCGCTACTCCGACGCCTTCGCCTTCGATTCATTCGCGGCGTAGCCGAAGATCCCCTTGGCCATCAGTGACGTCTCGCCGTTGCGCCGCGCCTGGAACACCTCGGCGCGGATGGCGTGCGCATGCTTGCTGTCGGGATCGGCGAGCACCGCCAGTTCGGCGAGGTGGCACGCCACGCGCACGTCCTGCCCGACAAGGCTCAGCGCACGCTCGGCGAGCCTGTTCGCCCCACCCGCGAGCGCTGCCAGCTCGCGCGCCAGCGCCGCCTCGCGCGCCGGCTTCAGGTTGGCGGGGTTCCCGTCATACCAGCCGCCATAGAGCCGCCAGATGTTACGGACGATGAACTCGGGCTCGTCATAGGTCGGCCGCAGATAGGGCTTCTCCAGCACGTCCTTTGCAATCGTGACCGAATGAACGATGTCGTTGAGCCGCGCGCCCGTGTTCATCATCGCAACCGTCTCGCGCACGAGCTTCTCGAGAGCCTCCGCCACGTCGGTCAGCACCATGTTGATGCGATGCGCGCCCTCGATCGGCAGGCCGTGCGCCGGAAGGAAAAGCTCCGCCCCCTTCGCCGCCATGTCCCGCATGGCCTGCGCCCACTCCAGCGGATAGCGCTGCACCTTCTGCGGATTGCCGGCGTTCGGAAAGCTCCAGATGAAGAAGTCTCCGGCACAGATCGCCTTGTGCTTCGGTATCCAGGCCCAGCTATGGTCATCGGTCTCGCCCTTTGCGTGGTTGAGCTCGATGTGCAGGCCGCCAATGTCCAGCTTCATCCTGTCACTGTAAGTCAGGTCAGGGCGCTGCGCCGTGTCGGGCAGGAAGCGGCCCAGCGCCATGTCCTCTTCGCTGAGGCCATAGCCGCGCTTGCGGAACTGCCCGAACTGTCGCTCATTGATGATCTGGTTGTAGCCGTTCGTCATGTTGTACCGGTCGAAGCGGCGGGCGACATTCTCGTGGCCGCACACGCAGATCGGCGCATGCCCGTGCTCGGCCGCATCCGCAACGAAGGCGCCGCATCCGCCGACATGGTCGACATGGCCATGCGTGTAGACGATCGTGTTGAAGCGGTCGGGGCTCCAGCGGCGGATCTCGGAGACGACCTTCGAGCCACCGCTCGGATTGGAGGTATCGAACGCGACCAGCCCGTCATCGGTCCTGAAGACGATGGAGTGCGAGAATGCCTCGACCACGGCAATGTCGGGACGCAGCTCGGACAGCTGGTGGTTGATGCGGTTGATCGGCCCCACCTGGTCCGCGCCCTTGCCCTCGTCGATGACGGCACGCGACAGTGCCAGCAAGTCAGCCATTTCCGTTTCTCCCGCATCCGAACCATGTCTGCGCGGATCATGGACTGCCGCCGAGGCGCCGCGCAAGCTGACAGCCATTGCAACCGGCTGCTGCATTGCGGCATGATCCGCTCATGCAGATCGGAATTGCACTTGGAGGCGGCGGCGCACGCGGCTGGGCCCACATTGGCGCCCTGCGCACGCTCGAGCGTGCGGGCTTCGCGCCGTCCATCGTGGCCGGCACGTCGATAGGCGCCATTGTCGGTGGCGCATGGGCCGCGGGTCGCCTGGATGAACTCGAACAGTTCGCCCTGTCGCTCGACCGCAAGGCCGTGTGGAAGCTCACTGACCTCAACCTCGGCAAGGGCGGCGGCCTCGTCATGGGTGACCGCATCGCGCAGGCACTGACCGAGACACTCGGCGAACACGACATCGAGCAGCTCGCCACGCGCTTCACCGCCGTCGCGACATCGCTCAATGGCGGCCATGAGGTCTGGCTCGACCGGGGCGATCTTGTCCGCGCCATGCGTGCGTCGTACGCGCTGCCCGGCATCTTCGTGCCGCAGGTCATCGACAACCGTCAGCTGATCGATGGCGGCATTGCGAACCCCGTGCCGGTCTCCGCCTGTCGCGCCATGGGCGCGGAAGTCGTGATCGCGATCCCGCTGCCCGCCAGCCAGAGCCCGCAGCAGCGCCTGCAGGAGTTCCGCCCCGCCGACACCGACCCGGCCTGGAAGAAGGCGCTCGCCGCCATTCGCGAACCGGAGCGTTTCGTCGCGCGACAGCTCTTCGGCGACGAACCCGGCGCCCTCACGACGGCTTCGGTGTCCGTCACGGCGCTCAACATCCTGCTCGACCGCATGACGCGCGTCAGGCTCGCCAGCGACCCGCCGGACATTACGGTGCACTCCGAAATCGGAAAGATCGCGCTGCTCGAATTCGACCGGGCGAAGGAAGCCATCGCCATCGGCGCCGCCGCAATGGAACGCATGCTCCCGGAACTCGAAAGCCTCGTGAAGGGCTGAGCGTCCCGAAACGGCTGCCACACTGGCCCAATTTTGAGCTTTGACACCCCGGTACCCCCTTTTGGCCGGGCAGGAATCGGCGCTAGCATCCCCGACCGTCCTGGCGACACGCCCGGACTGCGCCGAAAGCAAGCAATGACCGAAGCCACGAACCTTCCAGAAGCAATCCCGGAGCTGGGCGAGCCGGGCGTGAAGGTTGTGCGCCACAGTTTCGGCACCGGCGCTGCCGTGATGATCCTCGCCGGCCTCTTCGTCACGGGCGCGGCCGTGTCCTTCGTGATGACGTCGGACCGCGAACCGAGCCTCGACCTGCCACCGCTACCCGCGCCGCTCGAATACAGCGCAGGCGAAGCAAAGGTTGAACAGGCTGCAGCGGAAACATCGGCGGGAGACAGCGCTGCAGCGCTGACGGATGAAGCCTCGCTCTCGGAGATGCCGCGCGAAGCCGCCATCGACGACACGAAGCTGAAGGAAGCCGTGGACAGCGCCTTCAGGACGCTCGACCAGCAAAGCGCCGCCGACCTCGCGCTTTTCCTCTCGCGCTTCGGCAACAACCCTTACGCCCAGTCCCGCGGCTACGTGGAACTCGCGCGCAAGGCCGCAGACCAGCTGGCGCAGGAAGAAGACCAGGAAGAACGCCGGCGCCGCAAGGAACAGCAGGCCGTGCCCTGGGACATGGGCGTCGAACCGCCAAAAGGGCGCGATTGAACACGCGCAGGCCGGGAAACAGGCGCAAAGCCCTGTGACCATCATCACGCCAGCCTTCCCGCCATGATGTAACTCCCGCTACAGCCCGGTCCCGCAACCCTTGCATCTGAAGGCCAACGCCTCGATGTTCCGGGCACACAATGAATGGGAGGAAGAAATGAAAAAACTTTTTGGAATTCTCGGACTGGCAGCCCTCGGCTTCGCCGCAACCTCGGCCCCCACGCTCGCCGATGCGCTGCCCTATGGTCCCGACACCTGCAAGTCCGGCTTCGTCTGGCGTGAAGCTTCGCCGTCGGATCATGTCTGCGTCACGCCGGCCTCGCGCACGCGCGCGCAGAACGACAATGCACAGGCCATCGTGCGTCGCAGCCCGATCGGTGGCGCCTACGGCCCGGATACCTGCCTTCCGGGCTTCGTGTGGCGCGAGGCCTTTCCCGGTGACCGCGTATGCGTGACGCCGCAGACCCGCACCGAGACCGCCGAGGAGAACAGGCTCGGCATGTCGCGCCGCGTGCTGGCCTACGGACCCGACACCTGCAAGGACGGCTATGTGTGGCGTGAGGCCCGCCCCGCCGACCACGTCTGCGTGACACCCGAAGCGCGCTCGCGCACCGCATCCGAGAATGCAGCGGCCGCATCCCGCGTGCAGCCCGGCGGCGGCGCCTACGGCCCGGCCACCTGCATCGCAGGCTTCGTCTGGCGCGAGGCCTACCCGGGCGACGTCGTCTGCGTCACGCCGGAGATCCGCGAACTCGTGAAGCAGGAAAATATTCTGGGACCGTCCCGCCGCGTCGCGCCCTGAAGCCCTGACGCAAGCCTGAAAGAGAAAGGCCCGGCGACAGCTTCGCCGGGCCTTGTCGTTTCCAGGCTCAGCGCAGCCAGTCGAGGATGCGCTTCACGATGCCCGGCGACGCCCCGGCCGACACCAGGATGATGTCTTCCGACAGCGCCCACTGCCCCTGCCCGTTAAGCGCCTGCAGGTGCGCGAGCACGCGCGGCCCCAGCGCCTCGGCGCTGTAGAGCGAATAGGTGTAGGAGTCGTGATAGGGCGCAGGCCCGCCGACATTGCACCAGAACTCCGTCACCATGCAGGCCTTCAGCACGTCGCCATCTTGGGCGAGGACAAAGTCCGGCGGCCGCCGATCATCGGGGCCAGCCGCCGCGAACGCTGCCATCCACGACTCAAGCGACTGCGGCCTCGCAACCTTGCCGGCACGATCCACGACACGCGCCTCCTGCCCGAGGCCGGCCACAAAGCCTGCGAGCGCGCGCCACAGCGCCTCATCGAACACCATGTCATCCTGTCCCGGAACATGCGTGTCCTGGATGACGGCAAAGCGCTTGTCGAAGCCCGCATGCCGCGCCTGCGCCGGCCGCGCAAACGCCCCATCCATGCCACTGGCAAAGCGGACACTGGTCTTGCCCCGGACTGTCATGCGCCACACGCCTCGTGTCGTTCAGGGGCCACTTTACCCGCAGGGCGCGGTCTCGCCAACCGAGCGCGGCGTCACTCCACCACCGGATAGTAGGGCGCGCCCCAGTCCACTTCGGGATGATCCATCATCAGGTCGATGAAGACGGGCACGAGGAACGACAGGATCGCCGCGCCGTCGCGCACCTGCGAACGGTTCGCGGAACTGTTCCACGTGGCCCCTCCATGGACGAGCTGGTTGCGCAGCACGTAGAGCCTGTCGAACAGCGTCACCAGGATGGCTTTGGTATCCTTGTCTTTCAGCGCAACCTGCGTCCGCCGGATGCTCTTCTCGAACCGCTCCGCCCAGTCATTGTGGCCCGGAATGCCGTTCCTGAAGTTCCAGAAGGGCTGGAACACATAGCGGTTGTCGAGGAACACGCGGACGGACGAGGCGAACTTCTTCCAGATCGCGCCATAGATGGCCTGCCCGGCATCGAGCTTGAGGATCTTCTCGAAGTAGTCGTCGAAGCAGCGCCGCTCACCCAGCGGCGTGACTTCGCCCCGGTCATCCGCATAGGCCGAGTTGAACGCGATCCAGTAGAAGATGAACGCCGCATCGTGATCCTTGCCTGCAAGCTCGGCCCGCTGCAGCCAGCTCAGCGCACGATGGACGCGCAACCCGTGGTCCGGCGGAAACCCCGACCGGATCTTCCGCTGCTTGGCCTTGAGCCCCTCGAAGCGCAAAGCCGCATCGCCCTTTGAGCCGGACGTGCCTCCGGACTTGCCTGCCATGTTTCAGTTCCTTCCCGGAGAGACAACGACGGTCCCGACACGCGAACATCCTAACATGTCCCCGCCTCGCTTCAATGCGCCCTCGCCGACACGATGTACCGCGCTGCGAGGCAAAGGGCGTCAACCACATCCAGCCGCGTGATCCAGTCATGGGGCATCTCCTCGATCCCCATCATGACGCCGTAGATCTGCCCGGCGATGGAAGCCGTGCTGTCGCTGTCCCCGTCATGATTGGCCGAGATCCGAAGAACTTGCCGAAAGTCTCGCCCGTGCAGTGCTGCGAAGATGCCCATGGCAAGGGCCTCTTCCGCCACCCAGCCTTCGCCCAGTTCGGCGATGTCCTTCGTCGACGGATCGATCGCCTTGAGCATCAATGCGAGAACCTCTTCCGCGCCCGGCAGACCTGCAAGCTGCGCAGCCTCCTTCTCAACCGCTCCACGCAACGTGTCACCATCAAGGATGCGCCGCACGATGGCTGCAAGCACACCGGCACTCCAGTAGCCCGACGGGTGACCATGCGTCAGTGCCGCCGCCCGCGCTGCCAGCCAGAAGCACGCCTCGGGATTGAGGCTGCCCATGACACCAAGCGGCGCCACGCGCATCACACCTCCACAGCCCTTGCTGTCATTGATCGGTTGCTCAATGGTACCGCGCCCGCCCTTGCCCAGCGCACTGAGGCAGGTACCACCCGGTGCCCGCTGCACCCAGAGCTCCGGCAGGAGCAGCAGTCCCGTGTCATCGGAGAAGTCGCGAAACTTCCCATGCTGTGTCCGCAGCCAGTCCACATAGGACGTGCGGATCGACTCCAGGACAGCCTCGCCCTCCTGCCCCCAGCCACGCGCCGCCCCCTCGACGGTGAAGAGCGTCATCTGCGTGTCATCGCTGACAACCCAGCGTCCGTCCTCTCCGAAGACCGGCGCCACAAGCCCTTCCGGCCCATGGGTCTTGGCGATGCTGCGACGGCTCATGAATTCGACGGGATAGCCAAAGGCGTCCCCGATCGCGCCACCCATCAGGCAGCCCAGCATGCGCGAGCGACGCTCGTCATCATCAACCCGCCGGCACGCCCTCACATGCCGCAGCTGTTCCGTCGTTTCGATCGCGCCGACCCTCACGCGGCGCACATACGCGATCGCCTCGTCGGCCTCCATGCCCAGTTCCACCAGGAGCCGCGCGGAGATCGTGCCGGCGCGACCAAGGCCACCACGGCAATGGACGAGCACCTTCTCGCCCCGGCGAAGCCGCTCACGCAGGACATGGCCATGATAGGTCCAGCGCGCTTCGAAGGTCTCGTCAGGCACCTCCATGTCCACAATCGGCAGATGATGCCACGCGGCCCCGATCACCTCCACGGCCTCCGGGAAGTCCCTCACGAGAAGCCAGCGGAACTCGTCCCATTCAACGAGGCTGACCACCGCATGGGCGCCCCACTGCCTGATGACCTCCATGTCAGCGGCAAGGTCGCGGTCCCACTCGCCCCCGCCATGGACGCGCTGGCCCTT
This sequence comes from uncultured Flavobacteriaceae bacterium, assembly GCA_964646885.1. Classification (GTDB taxonomy): domain Bacteria; phylum Pseudomonadota; class Alphaproteobacteria; order Micropepsales; family Micropepsaceae; genus SZUA-430. Next base: position 10,922 of record CAZYFM010000064.1, on the reverse strand, counting down.
CTTTCCCGGCAGGAAGGTGATGCCGATCCGGCCCTGGCCGGCCTTGAGTTCGTCGATCCGCAGGGGATGTGTCTGGCTTGTGAGCATGGTCATGGTGTCTCTCCGGAGAATGTTCTGCCCTCTCCCGGACGC
>CAZYFM010000064.1:0-10690 GCA_964646885.1 uncultured Flavobacteriaceae bacterium | reverse complement strand
TCGATCAGCGCAGGCGCCAGCTTGCGCAGGTCTGCCTCGAGCTCCTGCAGGATCGACGTGTCGGGCAGGTCCTGCGCCTCCACGGCCTGAATGAGCTGGATCTTCGCATCGAGCAGCTTGGCGATGTAGCTGTCGAGTGTACCGGCCGCGTGGAAGTACTCGACCGTCACCTGCTGCGTCTGCCCCAGGCGATAGCAGCGATCTTCGGCCTGTGCATGATTGGCCGGCACCCAGTCCAGGTCCTGGAAGATCACGTGCGTGCCCGCCGTCAGCGTGATGCCGACGCCGCCGGCGATGATGTTGCAGACCGCAACCTTCACCGTCGGATCCGTCTGGAAGCGGTCGACAGCCTCCATGCGCTGCTTGCCATTCATGTCCCCGGTGATGCTGACAGCCTCCTCGCCCAGGTCCTTCAGGTGCTTCTGAACACCGTCATTGAAGGTCGTGAACACGACCACCTTCTGACCCGTGGCCACGACATCGCGAATGCGTTCGGCGACTGCCTTGTGCTTAGCCTTGTGCAGCGCCACGCGCACCTTGGTGAGCCTTGCGAGGAACTGCGTGTCATTCGGCTTCGCCGGATCCGTCGCCTCGTACCAGACAAGGAAGCTCTCGACGGCATTGAGTGCGGCAGGCGAACCCGACACATCGACCGGCACCCACGAGCGGATCTTCGGCGGCAGGTCCAGCACCTCGTCCTTCGTCCGGCGCAGCATCACTTCCTTCATCAGGAGGTTGAGTTCCTCGATGTTGGACGCGCCAGTCGTCACCCAGCCATAGTCATTCCGGTAGGCATCGCAGTAGCGCTTGGCAAAGCTCAGGAAGGAACGCGTCGAGGGATGCCCCACGCAGCGCAGCAGGTTGAAGAGGTCCCGTGGCCGGTTCGTCATCGGTGTCCCCGTCAGCAGGAACACATATTCCGGACCGATCAGCGGCGCCTTGGCCTCGTCCGACACGCCCATGAGCTTGAGGCTGTGCGAGGTGCGCTGGCTCGCATTCTTGATGAAGTGAGCCTCGTCCAGGATCACGCCCGCCCAGTCCACCTTGTGCAGGCGTTCGGCATTCGCCTTCAGCAGGTCATAGTTGACGATCACCCAGCGCGGGCTCTCGACCGGCTTGCGGTCGAACCCGATCACCTCGACGCGTGCGTCCGGATTGACCATCAGGATCTCGCGCCGCCAGTTCAGCTTCAGCGAGGCCGGACAGACCACGAGGATCGCCCCATCCGGCACCGCCACATCGAGAGCGACGATCGCCTGGCGTGTCTTGCCAAGACCCATGTCGTCCCCGAGGATCGCGCGCTTCTTCGACAGGAGGAACGCCACGCCATCCGCCTGGTGCGGATAGAGAAGGCCCGGCCGGATGCCTTGCAGGCCCTGCATCAGGGGCATTTCAAACGTCGTCATGAGCGCCCCCTTTCCTGTGAGCTGCTGGCAGTGACCGGAGCCTGAAATGGCCGTGGCCCTGCCTTTGGTTGGATGAGGTCGGAGCGTGAAGAAGCTCCGGCATATATGGTGGACATAAAAAAAAGCCTCCTCTGGTTGCACAGGGAGGACTGACGATGGGCGACCCGCTTTGTTGCCGCGACGGCCGCATCCCCTTTTCGGGATCCACCTTGCCCGGGCGGGCAGGTTGGCGAGGGCGTCAGCCCAACTCTTGATGCTGGAGACAACATAGGCGCTCTCGACGGAAAAATCAAGGCGACAAATGATCCTGCACCCCGGAACGTCCGGAAACCCAATGGTAGCAACACCAAATGATATGTCCCCCTAACTGACGCGTTCATCACCGGCTCCGTCCTCCACTGACCTGGGCTTCAGAACCCGCGGACCACCCACGAGCACCTTGGGAACGCCGGCCGACAGCAGCGCTTCCACGAGAGCCACTTCCAGGACATCCGCTTCGGCACGCGAGAGCGGATTGAGATGAGCGTGGAACGATGGCAGCAGGCCGAGCGGCACGCGCCGCCCACCCACCCGGTCAAGACGGAAGTCCCGGGCTGCGCGCTTCTCCCTGAGACCAGACGCATGCTCCCCGAAACGCCGCTCCGGCGTGTACCGGGACTGGCCCGCATAGAGCCCGAGCCCGCGGCGGTCGTCTCCATGCCCGGAGCAGGCAAGGACATAGACGTGATGGCGGCCCGAGGTCGTACGCTCAAGGCGACGCACGGCCTCGAAGGCCGCTCCGATCCACGGCGCGGGCAGCGTCCCCACGGCCTCGAAGCGGCGGAAGAGCTGCTGGCGCACGTCCAGCCGAGAGCGGCGATGATCGACGAGCTCGATCCACGCATGGAACAGGACATCAAGCGCGGCATGGGGGGACGTCGCCGCCAGGTCACTGACGGCGAGGATCTCCTGCATCCCCATCTCCCTCAACGGACGCAGGCCCCCCTCGCCACGGGCCAGAAGCTTCAACGTCTTTTGCGGTGATGCCATGACACTTCTCCTCATCCCTCACCCTCTCTCATTCCAGGGGGTTCGTAAGAACTCACCCCCTGGAATGAGAGGAGTGCGGGCTGGCCGGGGCGACCGCCTCCCGGGCCAAAAAGCACCGCCGGCCGAACCGGTTTACCAAGACCGGAGGATCCAATCGGTCCGTGGATACGTTACGGTGTACTCCCGTCCTGCGTACAAATTGGGCCTGCAATGACCACGCGCATCCGACTGACATGGATCCTGCTCGCCGCGGCCGCCCTCACGGCGCTGGTGCTTGCTTACCGGAGCATGACCCGGCTGCCGCAGGTCGAGGCCATGACGGTAGAGGCCGGAACCGTCGAACGGGTCCTCGCCGCCGTGGGTCGCGTGAAAGCCGAGGATCGCGTCGCTGTCTTTGCCCGGGCGGCCGGCCTCGTCACCCATTTCACGAAGGACGAAGGCGACACCGTCAGGGAAGGCGACGTGCTCGGCGAGATCGACGCAAGCCAGCCCCGCGCGATCCTCCGCCAGCGCGAAGCTTCGGTCGCCAGCCAGCGCCGCCAGCTCGCACAATCCGAACGAGACCTCGCACGCGCCCGCGCGCTGCTCGACAAGGGCTTTACGACGAAGGCGGGCTTCGAAGCCGTGAGCCTCCAGGTGCAGCGCGACCGCGAGGAACTCCTCAGGCTCGAGGCCACGGCACAGGAAGCACGTAGCCGCCTCGAGGACTTCGTGATCCGTGCACCCATGGCAGGGCGCGTCGTGCTGAGGCCGGTCGATCCCGGCCAGGTCGTCACGCTCACGACGCAGCTCTTCGAACTCGTCTCGCAATCGCCGCCCGAAATCGAGACCGAGGTGGATGAGACGCTGGCCGGCGCGATCCGCCCCGGCATGTCCGCCCTGATCGCCCCCGCCGGCATGGAGGGCAAGACCTTCACGGGCAAGGTCATCTTCGTGTCCCCGAGAATTGAGCCTACCACGGGCGGCCGCACGATCCGCCTCGCCTTCGACGACACGCCGAAGGAAATTCCCACTGGGCTCTCCACCGACGTGAACATCGCCGTCGAGCGTCGGGACAATGCGCTGGCCATTCCGCGCACGGCGATTGGCGACGCATCCCGCGCACCGTTCGTCATGCTGGTGCGGGAAGGCAAGCTTGAGCGCCAGGAGATCAGCTTCATCGACTGGCCCGCCGAACGCGTGATCGTGACGAAGGGCCTGAAGGCCGGCGACCAGCTCGCGCTCGAACCGCAGCGCTTCGCGGCGGGAACGGCCGTGACTGTGGCTCCCTTGAAGCCAGCCAGCTGAGGCGGGGAACGGGGACATGTTCGCCACAAGGGTCGCCTGGCGATACCTGACCAGCAACAGGACGCAGACGGCTCTGCTCCTCGGTGGCGTGGCGATCGGCGTGCTGGTCTTCGTTTTCATGACGGCCCTCATCGGCGGCCTGAGGCTGTTCCTGATTGCCCAGACCACCGGCAGCATCGCGCACGTCACCCTCGAACCACCGGACCGCATCGCGCGCGAGATCGCCGGCGACAGCGACGACGACGTCACCCGCCTGGTCGCCCGCGAGACCTCGACCACGCAGCGCAAGCAGATCTTCGCGTGGCAGTCCGTGCTCGAGATCGTGGAGCGAACGCCCGGCGTGAAGATCGCCTCGCCGCAGATCAACGGCAACGCCTTCCTCGTCAAGGGTCAGGCCACCTCGCCCGTCCTGATGAACGGGTTGCGGCCTGACCGGCTCGACGCCATCTCCGCCATCACGCCAAAGATCATTCGCGGCGACGCGCAGCTCAACATCGACGGCATCCTGATCGGCGAGAAGCTCGCCAACAATCTGGGCCTGCGCATCGGCCAGCCCGTAGTCGTGCGGACCGATCGCGGCCGCGAACGCACGCTGACGGTGCGCGCCATCTACAAGACCGGGATCGGCTCGCTCGACGAGCGCGTGGCATTCGTGAACATCCAGCTTGCCCGAACGCTGCTCGACCTGCCGCAAGGCATCTCGCAGATCGAGATCAAGGCCAACGACGTGAACGACGCGCCGGCCATCGCCGACGCCCTGAGGCGCGCCACCGCGCTGAAGGTCACAAGCTGGGTCGAACGCAACGCGCAGCTCTTCGTGGCGGTCAACAGCCAGGCCCAGAGCGGCAGCCTCATCCAGACCTTCAGCCTGATCACCATCGTGATCGGCGTATCAAGCGCCCTGCTGCTCACGACCTACCGCCGCCGCGGCGAGATCGCGATCATGCGCTCCATGGGCATCTCTCGCAATTTCATCGTCGCGATCTTCATCCTGCAGGGGCTCTTCATCGGCTTGCTCGGCGCAGGCATTGGCGCGTGGGCCGGTTATGGCTTCTGCACCTTCCTGGCCGACGTATCGCGCCGCTCCGACGGCTCGGCCTTCCCCATCGATCCAGCCCAGGGCGGCTACATGGCCGTGATCATCCTGACCACGCTCGGCAGCGTCCTCGCCGCCATCCTGCCGGCGCGCGCCGCATCGAAGGTCGATCCGGTGGAAGTGCTCAACCAATGACCGGCGGCACGCTCTACAAGGTCCGCGACCTCGTGAAGGATTATGGAACCGGCGAACTGCGCACGCGCGTGCTCAAGGACCTGTCCTTTGACCTGAGCAAGGGAGAGTTCGTGGCGCTGGAAGGCCCCAGCGGCTCAGGCAAGAGCACGCTGCTGTCCATCCTCGGCACGCTCCTCGAGCCAACCAGCGGCACGCTCGAGATGCTGGACCAGAACCTCGTCCACCTCGACGAGCAGAAGCTGACGCGCTTCAGGAACCGCCACATCGGCTTCGTGTTCCAGTTCCATCATCTGCTGCCGGACTTCACGGCGCTGGAGAACGTCCTGTTCCCTGCTGCCGCCAGCGATGGCGCAGAAACAAAAGCCATGCGCGATCGCGCCAACCAGCTGCTCGACCGCGTGGGCCTGTCGGACCGCAAGACGTTTCGCACGCCGAAATTGTCCGGCGGCCAGAAGCAGCGCGTCGCCATCGCCCGCGCGCTGATGAACCGCCCCGCCCTCGTCCTTGCCGACGAGCCCACCGGCAACCTCGACCGCCAGTCCGCCGACCAGGTCCTCGCCCTCCTGCGCGACATGAACCGCGAGGACCAGACAACGTTCCTCATCTCCACCCACGACCCGCACGTGGCCGCCTTCTGCGACCGCAAGATCGTCGTGGTCGACGGGAGGCTGGAAATCTCGTAAGGCGCTGGCCGCTATGCCACGGTGCCAAAGATGAAACCGATCACCGCCGTCAGTGCCATGGCCAGCGCGCCCCAGAAAGTCACACGGGTCATGGCGCGTGTGACGTCTGCTCCGCCGGCCTGCGCGCCAACGGCGCCAAGTCCGGCCAGGAAACAGAGCGAGGCGATGGAAACCACGGGCACCAGCCATGCGAATGGTGTCATCAGAACCAGAAGCAACGGCAGGACGGCACCCACGGCAAAGGTCGCGGCGGATGTGATCGCCGCCTGCACCGGCCGCGCCGACGTCATGTCGACAATGCCAAGCTCATCACGCGCATGCGCCTCCAGCGCGCCCTTCTGGGTCAGCTGCTCTGCCACCTGGCGCGCGAGTGCGGGTTCGACGCCGCGGCTGACATAGATCGCACTGAGTTCCGCCAGCTCGAACGCGGGGTCCTCGCTGAGTTCCCGGCGCTCGCGCTCAAGGTCCGCCTTCTCCGTATCGGCCTGCGAGCTCACCGATACATACTCTCCCGCCGCCATCGACATGGCTCCGGCGACAAGCCCGGCAACACCCGCAACGAGAACTTCCGAGGGTCCGGCCGACGAGGCGGCGACACCCACGATCAGGCTGGCCGTCGACACGATGCCGTCATTCGCACCCAGTACCGCAGCGCGCAACCATCCGATGCGTTGCACCAGATGGCGTTCCATATGCGAAGGCGGTCGGCTCATCACGGGGGCTCCCGATTACAACATTGACACGACGTCAGCACTCGCACGGCGGCGCGGCCTGCGCCTTGAGCCAGCGCAAGGCCGGCAGGGAGCAACGCCTCGAAGCGGATCAGCTTTCGTCGCGCACAGGCCCAGGCTCGTCCTTCGATGCCACCACGCGCGCGGCCACCGCCTCGCGGACTTGCGCCGGACGCAGGTAGATCAGCCAGTAGGTGAGTGCCACCAGAAGCCCGCCCCCGATGATGTTGCCGGCCGTCACGGGAACAAGATTGGCAAAGAGCAGGAACAGGTCGATCTCGCCGCCCTGGTGCAGCATGGCAACCGGTATGAGATACATGTTCGCCACCGAGTGCTCGAACCCCAGGGCGACAAACGCCGTCACCGGAAAAAGGATGACGGCGACCTTCCCCGTGGCACTGCGCGCCGCAAAGCACATCCAGACGGCAAGGCAGACGAGGATGTTGCACAGGATGCCGCGCATGAAGGCCTGCCCCGGATCCAGTGCCAGCTTGGCCTGCGCAATCGCCGCGGCCGTGGCGCCGACAGCTCCATCACCCATGTCCAGCACCCCGGACGCATGAACCAGCACCGCCATGCCGATGGCGCCCATGAGGTTGCCCGCATAGACGATCGCCCAGTTGCGCAGCATGTCCGGCGTGCTGATGCGTCGGCTGGCCCACGCCATGACGATCAGGCTGTTGCCCGTGAACAGCTCGGCACCGCCTATGATCACCAACACCAGCCCCAGCGAAAACGCGAGGCCTCCAAGAAACCGCGTCGGACCGAAACCCAGTTCGCTGCCGCTCGTCACCACGGTGAAGAACATGGCACCGAACGCAATGAAGGCCCCGGCCAGCACGGCCAGGCTCAGCGTCGGCACCAGCCCCAGCGCCACCTTCCGCGTCCCCACCTCCTCCACCAGCCGCGCAATCTCCGCCGGCGGCACGATGTTGAGGGGTTGGGGTTCCGGAATGCCAGTCATCTCGTGCAGATCTCCGCTGGTACGCGTTCAACCAAGGGACACTACACGATTGGCCGCGGGCATAACCTGCAGAATCCCGCCAAGGCTCCAGCCCAGATATGGCTGCCTCTACTGCACGAGCGGCGACGTCGCCCTGCGGATCTCGATGCCCTTCACTTCTGCCTGTCCTGCCAGAAGGCTGATGTACTGGCTGACAGCCATGCGCCACGCGTGCTGTTGCAACTCGCGCTCGATCATCGGACGGGCCGCTTCGAAGGGCTGCAGGCTTCCAGGAATTCTCCTGTGCAGCATCAGCACGTGCACGCCATAGTCCGTCTCGACCGGAACCGGGCAGAGCTGCCCGTCAGCGAGCGTCTGCAGGAAGGTATCGATCTCGGGAGACGTCTCGCCGGCCGCCACCTGCCCCAATCGCCCCCCCTCTCCGGCCGACGAACACGCCGATTCAGCCTGCGCGATCTCGGCAAACAGCTGCGGCCTTTCCTGCAGACGCACCAGCGCAAGCCGCGCGGCTTCCCGGCACTTGTTACGCGCCACCTCATCGTCACGAGGAGCGAGGTAGAGGATGTGCGACGCCTCGAACAGGTCCGGCGACGAGAACCGCGCCGGATTGTTCGTGTAGTAGCGCAGGAAATCCTCGTGGCGCGGCGCGGGCAACTTCAGTTCCTGCTGCAGCAGCGCATCGATCGCGGTTTCCTCGCCCACAGTGTCGCCACGCTCGACCGCCAGGCCGGCCGCACGCGCCCGGTCCAGCAGAAGCTCACGCACGACAAGCGCCTCGGCAGCCAGTGACAGCGCCTCCTCCCGTGTCGCCGCGGGATGATACTGCATCTCGGCGAGCACATCCGCCTCGAGGATCTCGATGCCATTGACCGAAATCATGACATCGGCCTCCGGACCCCGGATGTAGGCCGACGGGTGCGCACGATCTGGTAGCCCCGCCGGAACAGGTACCACACGGGCGCACTCCAGATATGCACCAGCCGGCTGAAGGGAAACACCATGAACATGATCAGTCCCATGATGATGTGGAGCTTGTAGGAAATGCTCACATCCGCCACCAGTTCGGATGCCCCCGAACGGAACGTCACGATGCGCTGGGCCCACTCCGAGAGGAGGAGCATCACCGATCCATCCATGTGCTGCAGGGAGAACGGGATCGTGACGAGCCCCAGGCTGAGCTGCACCCACAGCAGGCACAGGATGAAGATATCCATCGGCGAACTCGTGCCCCGGATCCGCGGATCCGCAAGTCGCCGATGCAGCAGGATCGTCAGGCCAACAAAGCAGATCACGCCGAAGATGCCGCCAGCCGTCACCGCCAGCATCTGCTTGGCCGGCACGCTCACGCCCAGGGCCTCATACACTTCGTGCGGCGTCAGCAGGCCAACGAAGTGACCCATGAACAGCAGCAGTATTCCGACATGGAACAGCACGCTGCCAATGAGGAGCTGGTTCTTCCTCAGGAGCTGGCTCGAGCCCGAGCGCCAGGTGTATTGCTCGCGATCGAACCTGATCAGGCTCCCGACGAAAAAGACGGCGAGCGCAACGTAAGGAAGGATTCCGAACAGGAAGTGATGAAGATAGTCAAACATGGCTCTGGCCTCCCGTGCCGCACCCAAACTGTCCCTTGACTGCATCGCCCTCCCCGAAGGTGACAGGTGCCTCCTCCCAGTCGCGATCCAGCGCCTCGAGGCTGTCGTCATCCCGGCCGCCGCCACGCATGATGTCGGCCAGCACGGCGCGATCCACCGCACGTGACGCCAGCGACACCAGCGCCCCAAACACCGCCGCGTAAGCGGTCCCCTTGCCCACGGCCCGCAAGTGAAGCGCCTCGATCACGGGGGCCGCGTCCGAAAGGATCGTGCGTGCCGTGCGGTCAGGCATCAGCGACAGGAACTCCGCGAACAACGGCAGAAAGTCCGGCAACTCGGACCCCGTGTGCGAGAAGCCGTGGAAGCGATAGAGCGTCTGGAGACGCACCATCGCTTGTCCCCGCTCGCGCGCCTCGCCATGAAGATGCTCGTACAGATGAAGCGACATGGAGCGCGTGCGGTCGAACAGGCGCACATAGGAATCCTGAAGGTCCATGAGATCCTGTGCCGTCAGTTCGGCACACAACTTCCGCAACGCCTCGACATGGGAAGCGCTGACCAGCTTCTCCGCTTCTATGGTGTCCACGATCTCCGGAAAGGCCGAGACCAGCGCCTCCGTCGGATAGGTCAGCAGGGCCCCCAATGCACGATAGGTCCGCATCACATCGTCTCCGTTGGCGTGTTGTCGCGCCACTTCTTCATCCCGAAGAGCGAAGCCTCGCTCGTCCCGTCGGAACAGTTGTTGCCGAACGAGAACCCGCAGGCGCCACGCAGGTCATAGGCATTCTCCGCGTACTCCCGGTGTGTCGAGGGTATGACGAAGCGATCCTCATACGCCGCCAGCGCCATCACCTTGTACATCTCGTCGATCTGCACGCGCGTCAGGCCAACCTGCTCAAGCACTGCCAGGTTCTCCATTCGCTCGACATGCCGCGAGCGCATGAAAACCCTCATGGCAAACAGCCGTTGCAGCGCCTCTTCGACCGGCTTCGTGTCCCCGGCCGTCAGAAGATTCGCGAGATAGCGCAACGGAATCCGCAGCTTCGAAAGGTCAGGCAGCTCACCCGCAAAGCCGATGTGGCTTGACTGCACGGCAGACTGGATGGGCGAGAGCGGCGGCACGTACCATACCATCGGCAGCGTGCGGTACTCCGGATGGAGCGGGAAGGCGACCTTCCACTCCATGGCCATCTTGTAGACAGGAGAATGCCGGGCCGCTTCCAGCCATGCGTCTGGAATGCCCTCCGCCCGCCCAGCCTCGATCACCTTCGGATCATGCGGATCCAGGAAAATGTCGAGCTGTGCCTGGTAAAGGTCACGCTCATTCGCAGTGCTGGCGGCCGCTTCAATGCGGTCCGCGTCGTAGAGAAGCACGCCGAGGTAGCGGATGCGGCCCACGCAGGTCTCCGAGCACACCGTCGGCTGGCCCGCCTCGATACGGGGATAGCAGAAGATGCACTTCTCGGACTTTCCGCTCACATAGTTGTAGTAGATCTTCTTGTAGGGACACGCACTCACGCACATGCGCCAGCCGCGGCACTTGTCCTGGTCGATGAGCACAATGCCGTCGTCTTCGCGCTTGTAGATGGCACCGGAGGGACACGCCGCCACGCACGCCGGATTGAGGCAGTGCTCGCACAATCGCGGCAGGTACATCATGAAGGTTTTCTCGAACTGCCCATAGATCTCCTTCTGGATGCCCTCAAAGTTCGCGTCCTTCGACCGCTTCTCGAACTCCCCGCCAAGGATCTCCTCCCAGTTCGGTCC
>CAZYFM010000063.1:0-18777 GCA_964646885.1 uncultured Flavobacteriaceae bacterium | reverse complement strand
AGTCGAACTCGACGCCGAGCGCGCCGAACTCGCGGCGCACGCCTTCGAAGGAGACAGCGCGGAACTGTTCCCAGAGGGCGCGATAGCCGGGGCGGCCGGCCTGGAGCTCGGCCGTTGCCTTGCGGGCTTCCTCAAGTCGCGCGGGGTCTGCCTTGCAGGCAGCGGAGGCGCGCGGATAGAGGACCTCGAGGTCTTCCATGGTCACGGGTGAGGTGTTCGGGAAGGGTCCACGGTTGTTCTCGTCGAAGTACGGGAGGTCGGGCTTCTCGCGCTTCAGCTCCGTGATGAGCTGGCCCATCTGCAGGCCCCAGTCGCCGAAATGCACGTCGCCGATCACCCTGTCGCCGACGAAGCGATGGAGGCGCTTCAGCGCATCGCCGATGATCAGCGAGCGCAGGTGGCCGACATGCATCGTCTTGGCGATGTTGGGTCCGCCGTAGTCGATGACGACCGTGCGCGGCGCCTGATTTTGGGGGACACCACAACGCGGGTCGTTGCGCAGCGTGCGGGCGTGGGCGGCGATGGCCTCGTCCGTCAGGCTCATGTTGATGAAGCCGGGGCCCGCGATCTCGAGCTTCGAGAAGCGCTTGTCGACCTGCAGGCGCGCCATGATCTTCTCGGCGATCGCGCGCGGGTTGGCTTTCGCCGCCTTCGCTGCGGCGAGCGCGCCATTGCACTGGAACTGCGCGAGGTCGGGGCGGTCCGACGTCGTGACGTGGCCGTGCGAGGGATCGAGGCCTTCCGCGCGGAAGGCGCCTGCGACGAGGTCGGAGAGGATTTTTGTCAGGGAAGCCATGATGGGCGCGGGTTTAGCGTGAACGGGCGGGAAAGAAAACCCGGAGGTTGAGCGCGCCGTCCATTGGTCGCACAGGTTTGTGCACGCTGCGCGCCTGAGGTGAGCGCCTGGCTGCGGCGCAACGTTAACCGGAGGACGCATCCACGGGACTGCCGTTCCTGTCTGCGAGTTCACTCCACGCCGGCGGTCGCCTCGCCTAGAAAGATCACGGCGGGATTTGCGCCGGGCGGGATGGAGATCCGGTTCGGCCTTCGGAACGGGGCGACAGTCAGTAACGCGAGTACGCCCATGGAGTCCTTCATCGCCGCCCTGGTCAGCGCCAGCTTCCTGCTGGCCGTCACGACCGGAGAAAAGATCAACACGTTTCGCCAGGGCTGCCATGCGAGCCCGATGCATGTCATGACGGCGATGCGCAATGCAGAGACGCTGACAGACGCGCCGCTGGCGCCGTTCGGGCGGCCGGAGACCGGCTGGCAGATCTATGCCCCGCAGGTTGCCGCCGCGATCGGCTCGGACTGCGCGCCGCACACGCCGCGCTTTGCAGCGTCGCTTGCGCGCTGGCAGTCCCGTCACGGGCTTCAACCCACGGGCACGGTCAATGAAGGAACCCTCGCGGCACTCAAGGCGCGCTGGCAGAAGGCGCGGCCGTTCATCGCCAACTTCCAGCCCGGCACCTGCCCGCCGCCTGCTCCCGATGCGCGGCTCGCAGACCTCAGGCCGTCGGAGGGATGGCTGGGCAAGCCCGGGCAGCTCGACCGAGGCGCGCTCGCCAGCCTGCGGCGGATGATTGCAGATGCGCGTGCTGCCAATCCGCGCATCGCACGCGACAGGCACATGCTCACCGTCGTGTCGGCCTATCGCTCGCCGGCCTATGACGCGGCGCGCTGCGCCGGCGGGAAGTGCAACGGGATCGCGAAGGCGAAGTGCTCGGCGCACCGCACGGGCACGGCTGTCGATCTCTACGTGGGGGCTGCGCCGGGCCACGGGCCTGTCGATTCAGCGAACGAGAACCGGCTGTTCCAGTCGCGCTCGCCCACCTATCTCTGGCTGGTGGCGAACGCGCACCGATACGGGTTCGTCAATTACGTGTTCGAGCCCTGGCACTGGGAATGGGTCGGCGACGAGGGCAGCCTCAGCCAATAGCCCGTCGCGGCTACTTGCCGGCGCTGCGATTGTAGGCGACCTGCTCTTCCGTCAGCTGGAAGCCGATGGTCACCGAGTAGTCCTCGGCCTGCTTGCCGCTGGCGATCGGAATGTCGATGCGGGAGATGGTCTCCTTCACGAAGACCTGGCGGTCGCTGCCCGCAAAGGGGAGCTTCAGCTCGAAGATCTTCTTCTCGATCACCTGGCCGTTTGAAATGACGGCCACGAAGTACGGCACCGTGCGGGCCTCGACAGCGGCTTCGGGAGCGATCGCGCTCTTGACCATGAAGCTCAGGTTCGACTTCGCGGTGGATCCAGCGACGGAGCAGCCGAGTTCCGGGGTCACGATTTCGGCCTTGAGATCGACCTTGCCACCCTGCATCTGCGCGAGGCGCGACGCGTCGGCGAGGATCGATATCGACGGACACGCGCCAGCGCGGGCCTGCGACTTCGAATGGGCGACGGTGGCGGTGATGGCGAGCGCGAGGCCTGCGGCGATGAGTGCGGATCTGGACATTGGACGCATCGTGTCCTGCATGCGGGTTGGGGATGAAACGCCGGTGACCCTAAGTGGTGATTTTTGTCACGTCCAGCGCGGTACAAAACGAATCGCGACGCATGGTATTTTGGTGTCAGGACCCTTATGTTTGTGCCCATATCCGACCTGCAACCCCTGATACCCGAACGGTAACTGTGTCCTCCGAGGCCAAGCGCTCACTGACGATCCTCCTTGCCGCGCCGCGCGGGTTCTGTGCGGGCGTGGACCGCGCCATCCAGATCGTGGAGCGTGCGCTCGAGAAATATGGCGCGCCGGTCTATGTCCGCCACGAGATCGTCCATAATCGCTATGTCGTTCAAGGGCTTGAGAAGAAGGGCGCGGTGTTCGTGAAGGAGCTCGATGCCGTGCCCGAAGGGGCGCCTGTCGTCTTCTCGGCGCATGGTGTCCCGAAGTCGGTGCCGGCCCATGCACGCGACCGTAGACTGCTTGCGCTGGATGCAACCTGCCCGCTCGTGTCCAAAGTGCATGTGGAGGCCGAGCGCCACCACGCCGCCGGGCTCGAGATCATCCTGATCGGCCATGCGGGACATCCAGAGGTCATCGGGACCATGGGACAGTTGCCCGAAGGCGCTGTCCGGCTGATCGAGACCGTGCAGGACGCCGAATCGTTCGAGGCGCGCGATGCGTCGAAACTCGCCTACATCACGCAGACTACGCTCTCCGTCGATGACACGGTGGAGATCGTCAGCGTGCTGCGCCGTCGCTTCCCGCAGATCGCGGGCCCGCACAAGGAAGACATCTGCTACGCGACGACGAACCGCCAGGAGGCCGTGAAGGCCATCGCGCCCCGGTCGGACGTCGTGCTCGTCATTGGCGCGCCGAACTCGTCAAACTCGATGCGGCTGGTCGAGGTCGCCTCGCGGGCGGGCGTCAAGCGCTCTGCGCTTGTCCAGCGCGCGACCGACATCGACTGGAGCATGATCGAGGGGGCGAACGTGGTCGGCCTCACCGCCGGTGCCTCGGCGCCGGACATCCTGATCCGGGAAGTGATCGATGCGTTCCGCGCGCGCTTCACGGTGACGGTCGAGGAAACCGAGACGGCGCGAGAGACCGTTCAATTCCGCCTGCCCCGCGCGCTCGCAACCTGAGACCAGCCGAATTTCACGCGGGCGCGCGATTTGTACTTTCGCGCGAAGCACATTAAGACGCCGGGCATGGCCGTATACACTGACGTCACAGACACCGACCTGCAGAGCTTCCTCGAGGCGTTTGATCTCGGGACCGTGCTCGCCTTCAAGGGCATTGCCGAGGGCGTCGAGAACTCGAACTTCTTCCTGCGCACGGAACGCGGGTCCTATTTCCTGACGCTCTACGAGAAGCGCGTGAAGGAGGAAGACCTTCCCTTCTTCCTGGGGCTGCTCGAGCACCTGTCCGCACGGGGCATACCGTGCCCGCTGCCGGTGCGTGCCCGCGACGGAAAGCTCTGGCGCCCGCTCAATGGCAAGCCGGCGGCGATCGTGACGTTCCTCAGCGGCCTGTCGCCCCGCAAGCCTGATGCGCAGCAATGCGGCGAGCTCGGTGCCACGCTCGCACGTCTCCACATTGCCGGCAGCGACTACCTGCTTCACCGGCCCAATGCGCTTTCCGTGCAAGGGTGGAAGGCCCTGGTGAAGGCCTGCGAGCCGCGCGCGAACACGGTACACATGGGGCTGGCGCAGACGATCAGTTCGGAACTGCGCCTGCTCGAGCAGCGCTGGCCGACGAATCTTCCGGAGGGCCTGATCCATGCCGACCTGTTCCCGGACAATGTCTTCTTCATGGACGGGCGCGTCAGCGGCGTCTTCGACTTCTACTTCGCCTGCAATGACGCTTTGGCCTATGACATCGCAGTCGCGCTGAACGCCTGGTGCTTCGAGCCGGATGGCGCCTTCAACATCACGAAGGGTCGCGCTCTGCTCAGCTGCTATCGCTCGGTGCGCCCGCTGACCGGGTCGGAGGTGGCAGCCCTTCCCACGCTGACCCGCGGCGCCGCGCTGCGCTTCCTGCTCACGCGCCTGCATGACTGGATCCATCGCGAGCCCAATGCACTCGTGACCGTGAAGGATCCGGTCGAATACCTCACGAAGCTCCGCTTTCACCAGGGCGCCACGGGCGCTGCCGCGTATGGGTGGCCAGAATGAACCATGTCGAGATCTACACGGATGGCGCCTGCTCGGGAAATCCGGGACCTGGCGGCTGGGGCGCAATCCTGCTCTTCAAGGATTCGCGGCGCGAGCTGTCAGGTGGCGAGAAGCTGACCACGAACAACCGCATGGAGCTGATGGCGGCGATCGCCGCACTCGAAGCGCTCAAGCGGCCCTGCGAGGTTCACCTGCATACGGACAGCATGTACCTCAAGGATGGCATCACGAAGTGGATCAAGGGCTGGAAGGCGAAAGGCTGGAAAACGGCGGACCGCAAGCCCGTGAAAAACATCGACCTGTGGCAGCGCCTTGATGCCGCCACCAGCCTCCACAATATCTCGTGGCGCTGGGTGCGGGGACATAATGGTCACGAGCTCAACGAGCTTGCCGACGCACTGGCCCGCGCCGCCGTCCCGGGCGCCTGACGCCTTCTCCATTCCCAAAAACAAAGCCCCCGGCGAGACGCCGAGGGCGATGAAGGGCTGGCCGGCTTGCGGCGTGTGCTCAGAGCAGGCCGAGGATGTGGTCGGCAGACGACACCTTGAAGGCGCCGGGCTCTTCAACCTCGAGCGACTTCACGACGCCATTCTCGACGACGGCAGCATAACGCTGGCTGCGCACGCCCATGCCGAACTTCGATGCATCCATCTCGAGGCCGAGCTTCTTCGTGAACTCGCCATTGCCGTCGGCCAGCATCTGCACCTTGCCATCCGCGTTCTGGGCCTTGCCCCAGGCGCCCATGACGAACGCGTCGTTCACGGAAAGGCAGACGACGCTGTCGACGCCCTTCTTCGAGAAGTCGGCGGCGTGCTCGACATAGCCCGGCAGGTGGCGCGCCGAGCAGGTCGGCGTGAAGGCGCCCGGCAGGGCGAAAAGCACGACCTTCTTGTTGGCAAAGATCTCGTCCGTGGTGAGCGGCGCCGGTCCCTTGTCGGTCATGTGCATCAGCGTGGCAGAGGGAACCTTGTCACCAACCTTGATCGTCATTGTGTGGCCTCGTTTGTCCGTTGCGGGGAGATGAAGTTGGCGTTGATGTAGGCGATATGCGCCCGCATTGAAAGATGCCGCGCCGCCTTCCCAATATCCCCAAAATGGCTAGGGCTGAGGGATGTCCGTGGTCGTGGCCACGGGGGTCAATCCGGTGCCGGAGGTGGAACTGCCGGGCGCACCCACCACCCAGATCTGCTCAAGCGCGCGGTTGCCATCCACGATCGTGATCCTGAGCCTCTTGCCCGTGAGGCGACGAATGGCGCTGCTCTTGCCGAGGACGAGGCTGACACTCACCTCCCTTGGGTCCGCCATGGGACGGGGCGCCACTTCTGCCGCCTGGAAGATGCCGGGCCCCTCGACCAGCATGAAGGGACGCCTTGAGGGTGACAGGCCCTGCAGCCTGACGCCGACGCGAACCACATCCTGCTGCTGGCTCTCCCAGACTTCCTGGATCTCGAATCCTGTGGATAAAGGGTCCGACGAGGGCTGCTGGTTCATGTAGGCGGCAATCAAACGCGCGTTCGAAGTCGACCGCTTGCGCTTGGCAGCGGTCGAGGGCGCGACGTCAATGACGTGGGTCACGGATGCCGGCACGCACATGTTCCGGCAGATGCCATAGGTCAGCTGCAGTTGCAGCCGAACGGGCCTGGATGGATCCGCTGCCCGAAACTCCACCGGGAAGACGACCTCGTCGCGGTAGAGATTGAGCGGTTCGCCATAGGCGATCGTGCGCCGGGGCACTGGCCACTTAAGCTCCGGTTTTCCCACGATATTCCTGGAGCCCGACCAGTCGAACACCGGCGGAATGCCGGATGATCCCGGCGCGCGCCAGTAGGTCCACCAGCCTTCCGCGAGCCGGATCTGCACGCCCGCCCGGCTCGAGCCAGCGGGTGAGACAGCGTCTGATTCAAGGATGATACGACTGTTTGAATCGCCCGCAGCCTTCCATGCCGAAGCGACGTCGCCGGCAGCGGCGACACCCGCAAGCAGGAACGAAGAGAAAACGGCAATGAGTGCAGGGGGCTTCATGGAACCGTCAGTCTACTGAATTGATTGCCATGGGTGGCAACAAAAACGCCATGCGCCTGGTCAAAACTGCGTGAGAAAAAGTTGCCGGAATCCAAGAAAATGCTGGTTAGCGGGCTTCACGGTTAAGGCGAAGCAGTTTACAATAACTGCATGGGATTTTTCGGCAGATCACGACAGCAGAAGCGTGGAGGGACCGGGTACCTTGAAGGTCAGGTCCTCATTGCCATGCCCAACATGCCTGACCCGAAGATGGAGCAGGCGACTATTTTCCTATGCGCCCACTCCGAGCGCGGCGCCATGGGCCTCGTGCTGAACAAGCTTGTCGGCAACATGTCCTTCGCCGAACTGCTGAGGCAGCTGCGCATCATGCCGGCGGCCCGTCGCATCGAAGGCATCCCCGTACAGTTTGGCGGACCGGTCGAGACCGGCCGCGGCTTCGTCCTGCACTCCGGCGAATACTCGGCCGGCGAGAGCACGATGAAGATCGGCCAGGTTGCCGGCCTGAACCTCGGCCTCACCGCGACGGTCGATGTCGTGAAGGCGATTGCCGAAGGGCGCGGGCCGAAGGCGTCGATGCTGGCGCTGGGCTATGCCGGCTGGGGTGCGGGCGAGCTCGAGCAGGAGATCCGCCGCAACGCCTGGCTCACCTGCCCGCCCGATGACTACCTGCTGTTCGGACGGCACTACCAGAACAAGTGGGAACACGGCATCCGCAAGCTCGGCATCTCGCCGTCACAGCTTTCGCGGGACACGGGACGGGCCTGACCCTCCCCCGGGTCGCGGCAATCCACGCGGCGCCGGCGCAGGCCTCATTCTTGAAGAGATGTAGTTGAACGCCTGGGTCGCCGTCATCGGCGCGCCAAACAGGAAGCCCTGCGCGAACTCGCACTGGAGGGCGCGCAGGTTGGAAGCCTCGGTCTGCGTCTCGACACCTTCGGCGACCACGGACATGTCGAGGTCGTGGGCGAGACGAATGATCGAGCGCAGCACAACGGGCGTTTCGTCGTTGTGCGCCATGTCGGTGATGAAGCTGCGGTCGATCTTGACGGTATCGAAGGGGAAGCGCTGCAGGTAGGCCAGCGAGGAGAACCCTGTCCCGAAATCATCGAGCGCGAGGCCCGCACCCGCTTCCTTCAGGTGCGCGAGGGATTCGGCCATCGATTCGGGGTTCTGCATGATCACGCTCTCGGTGAGCTCGAGCTTGAGCGTCAGGCGCGCGGGCTGCTGGCGGTCGAGGATGTTGATGACATCGTCGAAGAACTCGTCGCGCAGCAGCTGGCGCGCCGAGACGTTGACGCTGCAGAAGATCGGATCGCGCAACGGGAACGAGGTCTGCCAGCGCCGCAGTTCCACCGCCGCCCGCTCCACGGCATAGCTTCCGAGCGGAACGATCAGACCGGTCTCCTCGGCAAGCGGGATGAAGTCGGCCGGGGACAGCATGCCCCGCTGGGGGTGGCGCCAGCGCATCAGCGCCTCGAAGCCGGCGATCGAGTTGTCCTCGAGGCGGATGATCGGCTGGTAGTGCAATTCGATCTGCTGGCGCTCGAGTGCCGTGCGCAGGTCGGTGTCCATGCTCAGGCGATCAGGGGACCGCGGCTTCATCTGCGGCTGGAAGATCTCGAAGCCGCCGCGCCCCGCCCGCTTGGCGTGGTACATGGCCAGTTCCGCCTCGCGCAGCACATCACTGCCCTGGCGGTGGCTGGACTCGATGAGTGCGAGGCCAATGGATGCGGCAGGATAGATTTCCCGGCCGCTGACCGTGACGGGCTGGACCAGCGCATCGCGAATGCGCTGCGCAACGCCTGCGCCGTCCTCGTCGCCCTTGGTGCCGAGCGCGAGCACGGCGAACTCCTCGGTACCGAGGCGCGCCACGGCGTCGTCATCGCCGACGGCATGGTCGAGACGTCGGGCAATCTGCGACAGGAAGCGGTCTCCGGCATCGTGTCCCATGCTGTCGGACACGGCCCGCACGCGGTCCACGTCAATGGCGAGCACCGCGCCATGCTGGCGCGACTTGCCGGCCTTCATGCTGGCCAGCATGCCGTCCAGACGCTTGAGGAAGGCATTGCGCTGCATGAGCCCGGTCGCCGCGTCGGCGGCGTCATCCGCGGGCTTCTGCACTTCCTGGTTCTTGCGGGCGGTGATGTCGCTGACCACGCCAATGCAGCGAATGGCCTTGCCCTTCGTGTCCGCGACGCAGCTTGCCCGCAGCTGCACCCATCTGAAGCCGCCCTTCGCGTGGCGCATGCGGACTTCCAGCGTGAAGGACGAGTTACCCTGGCGCCGATGGGCATTCAGCGAGTCGGCATAGATCTGGATGTCCTCGGGAAGGATCAGGTCAGCCCACTTGCGTTCGGACGACGCCAGCGCCCCCGCGTCGAGGCCCAGCAGCGCCTCGACCGACGGCGACACGAAGAGCGTGTCCGTCTCGAAGTTCCAGTCCCACAGGCCCTGGTGCGCGGCCGCGAGGCCCAGCGCGTAGCGATACTCGGCTTCGCGCGCCTTGCGACCCTCTTCGGACAGCTGCTCGCGCGATGCCTCGTCGAGTTCCGGTTCCGGAGGGGCTGCCGCGGCGAAGCTGAGGGCCAGCGCACCGGCGGTCAGGATCGCGTCATTGAAGAGCTGGAAGTTCGGGATGAGTTCGACAAGTTCGGTCGGCAGCATCAGCGGCAACAGCGCCGCCGCCACGAGGATGGCGATCCCCGGCAGCAGGGCGCGCGCGCGGGATCCAAAGCGGCGGGCGTCAATGACTGCAATCAGGGCTGCCAGTGCGGGGCAGACATAGACAAGCCCTGCCAGAACGGGCCATGCATAGGCGACGCCTGCTGCGGCTATGCCCGCGAAGCCGAGAAGAGCGAAGGAGAAGCCATCGAACAGGACGGCGAAGCGGGGCCGGAAGTGGCTCCAGTGCAGATGGGCGTTGAGGTAGCGCAAGGTTGCCGCGAACAGCGCGGCGCCGGTCATCACCAGTGCCTCGGATGGCAGGGTGACGATGGTCTGACCCAGGATCAGCACGACGAGGCAGGCGAGTGCGAATGCCGCCCACGCGGGCTCGGACGAACTGCGCAGGACCGACAGGCCCGCGAGCCACGCCACCATCACGAGCAAGGCTCCCGAAAGGAGCCCCATCACCAGCGTCTCATTGCGTTTCGTTGAAGCCAGCGCCTCGGGCTTCCAGAACTGCCAGACCGCAGACGCGCCCGTCCCCTGGACCTGTACAGCGAAGCGCGCCTTGGCAAAGGGTTCAAGGAACAGCTCGGCCGCGACGCCGCCATCCAGGGTGATCATCTCGATGCGGCCACCCTCGCCCACCGCCTGGACGGCCGAGATCTGGTGCTTGCCGCCGGTCGCCAGAAAGCGGAGCACGCCTCCGCCAACGGCATCCACGGTGATGATGCGGTGCAGTTCTTCCTTCTTTGGATTGACGATCTCGAGCGAACCCCATTTGCCATCGGGATAGGCTTCGTCTCCCGGCGCGGGCTCGACCGGCGTGTAGGGTTCAAGCCACGGCGTCACGTCGGAGACGTTTCGCTCGATCCGGATCGGTGCGGCCGCGAAGGCCGTTGATGGAAGGAGGGAACACAGGGTCGATGCGATGACGAGCAGCGGTGCCAGCAGCCAAAGACCGGATCGAAGCGGCGTGCGCCACTCCTTCAATGCCTGATCCATGACGCGGAGAACTTGAGGCACAGGACGATGTCGTCGTTTGATCCAGTTACCGGGCCGTACCTTATACGGCATGACCCATGATCTTGCGGTTAATGAAACTGCAACGGGCTGCAACCGGATGAATGCCAGCCACCCCGGAAATGCAGGGACCTTCCGGCCCCCGCAGCCCCGGCACTTAATGGGTGTTACTGAACCTTTATCAGTTCGACCTCGAAGACGAGGGTCTGGTAGGGCGGGATGGCGCCGGGGGCGCCGCGCGCGCCGTAGCCCAGATCCTGGGGGATCACGAGCTCGGCAGTCTCGCCTTCCTTCATCAGCTGAAGGCCTTCGGTCCAGCCTGGAATGACCCGGTTCAGCGGAAAGCTGATGGGCTCGCCGCCCACCGACGAGTCGAACTTCTTGCCGTTGATCAGCTTGCCCGTGTAGTGGACGGTCACCACGCTCGTGGGGCCAGGCGACTTGCCCGCTCCCGCCTTGAGGCTGCGGAACTGCAGTCCCGTGCCCGTCACCGAAACGCCGTCCTTCTTCGAGTTCTCATCGAGAAAGGCCTCGTTCTTTTCCTTGCTAAGTTCTGCGGGCACTTCGCTCTCCTGCTGGTTGATATCGGAAATCAGGTCTTCGCCGGTCGCCTCTTCGATTTCGGAAGGACTTGTCAGGCCGGACAGAAGTCCGCCCGGCCCGAAGATCGCGAGGGTCAATACTACGCACACGATGCCGCCACCAATAGCGGCCTTCGTGACGGCTGGCTGGCGCTGCCACCACGAGGTGGCCTTGTTGTTCTGGCTCATTTCATTCAGTCCCGGAATTTGGGCGCGGGGATCGGGTCCCCGGCGATGATCGCAAATAGCAGATGGTCCTGCCATTCTCCATTGATTCTCAGGTACTTGCGTGCCGTACCCTCGGCCGTAAAGCCGCACTTCTGCAGGACACGGCGCGATGCCGCATTGTGGGGAAGGCAGGCAGCCTCGATGCGATGAAACCCCATGCGGCCGAAACAGTAGCGCAGCGACGCCGTGACGGCGTCCGTCATCAACCCCTGCCCCGCAAAACGCTGTCCCATCCAGTAGCCCATGGTTGCAGCGGACTGGGCGATGCCCTGGCGGATGTTTGAAACCTGCAGGCCGCCGACGAGTTCGTTGGTGGCCGCCGAGAAGATGAAGAACATGTGCCCCGTCCCCTCGCGCTCGGCCTGCTGGTAACGGCGCAGGCGGCGACGCCAGGCCTCGCGGGTCAACTCATCATGCGCCCAAGTGGGCTCCCAGGGGATCAGGTGGTCCCTGCTGTCGTCGCGGAGTTCCGACCATGAGCGGTAGTCGGCCGACATCGGGCTGCGCAGGCGCACGCGCGTCCCTTCGATCACGAACGATGCTCGATTGCGGGACAAGGCGTCACGAAGCGTCATGTCAGGCAAACCGCGCGGCAATTCTGTCGTAGGAACCCAATTCGCCGGCCGGCCCAAGCACCGCAATCGACATCGGTCCGGATTCAAGGATGCGCGCGCCGATGCGCGACACAGCCTTCGTGTCGACGGCGTCGATGCGCGCGATGAGTTCGGCGGGTTCGAACAGGCGACCGAAAGTCAGGTACTGTGACGCCATGTGCTCGCAGCGCGCGGAGCACTGTTCCATGCCCATCAGCATGCCCGACCTGATCTGCGCCTTGGCCCGCAGCACTTCATCCTCGCCGGCCGAGCCCGCCAGCGACTTCATTTCGCCGGCGACCACGTTGACGAGCTCGGGCGCCTCGCGCGCACTTGTTCCTGCGTACACGCCAAACAGTCCGGTGTCGGCATAGCTCGAGCCGAAGGAGTGGATCGAATAGCAGAGCCCGCGCAGCTCGCGCGCTTCCTGGAACAGGCGGGAAGACATGCCTCCGCCGAGCACCGTCGAATAGACCTGCATGGCGTAGAGTTCTTCGTCACGCGCGTGGAACCCCCGGAAGGCGAGCGCAATGTGGGCCTGCTCGAGATCCTGCGCATCGCGATACTCGCCGCCTGCGTAGGAACTTGCGAGCGGCGCCGGCGGCGCGCCGACCGGGAGGCCTCCCAAATGCTGGCGCGCAAGCTCAACCATGCGCTCGTGTTCCACGGCACCGGCAGAAACAAGCAGCATCGAGGGCGCACGGTAATAGGTCGAGATCTGCCCCATCAGCGTGTCGCGCGTGAACGAGCGCACGCGCTCCTCGCTGCCAAGGATGGGACGGCCCAGCGGCTGGGACGGAAACGCCCTGCCCTGGAGATGATCGAAAATCACGTCATCAGGCGTGTCCTCGGCCTGGCCGATCTCCTGGACGACCACGCCCTTCTCGCGCTCGAGTTCCTCGAGATCAAACGTCGAGTTCTGGAGGATGTCGGCGAGGATATCGACGGCAAGCGGCACGTCATTGCGCAGCACCCGCGCGTAGTACGCGGTCTGCTCGCGCGCCGTATAGGCATTGATGAAGCCACCGACACGCTCGATCTCCTCGGCGATGCCGCGCGCGGTCCGGCGCTTCGTGCCCTTGAACGCCATGTGCTCGAGCATGTGGGCGATGCCGTTGGTGTCCTCGGTCTCGTTGCGCGCGCCCGCACCCACCCAGACGCCGACGGTCGCCGACTCCAGATGCGGCATCTGGTCGGTGATGACGGTCAAACCATTCTCAAGCCTGGAAATGGACGGGGACAAGCGCTGGACCTCTCTGTTCGGGTCGCCCTTACATAGAGCATCGACCCGCGCATTTCATTGCCTCGCGGGACTAAATTAATTGGCGGGATTCCGCTGTTTCAGGCGCCGAAGGGCTTCGCTTCGATGTAGGCGCGAAGCGCTGCGATGTCGGCCGGCAGGCTGTCACAACGCTCGGTTGCGGTCTTGATCCACTGCATGTGCGCCGGCAGGTCCGCCCGCGCGCCCGTCGACAGGTTCACCACGTCCGGGAACTTCGCCGGGTGCGCCGTGGCCAGGGTGACCACGTCTTCGGCTTCTTCAGCGATGCGGGTCGCTGTCAGTCCGACGGCCGTGTGCGGGTCGAGCAGCAATCCCGTCTTCTGGTGCACAAGCTTCATCGTCGCCACCGTTTCGGCTTCGGAGACGGTGTTGGCTGCGAACACCTTGCGCATCTCGGCCATCACGCCGTCGTCGATCGTCATGGTTCCCGACTGCTCGAACGTGCCCATCAGGGCGCGCGTGCGGGCGGCGTCGCGGCCATGGAACTCGAACAGGAGGCGCTCGAAATTGCTCGCGACCTGGATATCCATCGCCGGCGACACCGTCGCGTGGACGGCACCGCGTGCGTAGGTGCCCGTATTGATCGCGCGCGAGACGATGTCGTTGCTGTTCGTGGCGATGATGATCCGTCCGATGGGCGCTCCCATCCGGCGGGCCACGTAGCCTGCGAAGGCGTCACCAAAGTTTCCGGTCGGCACGGCGAACGAGACATTCGGACGGTCCAGCGCCAACTGGGACGAGACGTAGTAGGCCGCCTGGACGGCGATGCGGACCCAGTTGATCGAGTTGATGGCTGCCAGCCCGTGGCGCGCCGCGAAGGCCTGGTCGGCAAAGGCCGCCTTCACCATCGCCTGCGCGTCGTCAAAGGTTCCCTCGACGGCGATGTTCCTGATGTTGGGCGCCGTCGCTGTCGTCATCTGGCGGCGCTGCACGTCCGAAATGCGTCCCTTCGGGTGCAGCACGATGAGGTCGATGTGTGGCAGGTTGGAAATGGCGTGCACCGCGGCCGCGCCGGTGTCTCCCGATGTCGCCGCGATCACGAGGGCCCGCCTGCCCTTGCGGGCCAGTGCCTCGTTCATCAGGGGCGCCAGGACCTGAAGCGCGAAGTCCTTGAAGGCGAGCGTCGGGCCATGGAACAGCTCGAGCAGCCAGCGATGCTCGCCCATGGGACGGAGCGGCGCGATGCGCGGATCGTCGAAGCGCGCATAGGCCTGCTTCGTTACCCGGTCGATGGCCTCGTACCAGGCCGGGGATCCGGCGAAATGGGCCAGGATCGTTCCGGCCAGCACGGCGTAGGACAGGTCGGGCTTTCCCCGCAGCCTGCGATAATCAAGCGTTGGCCACGTTTCGGGGACATAAAGGCCACCATCCGGCGCAGGCCCTGACAGCAGGACATCTTCGAATGAAATTGCCGGCGCGTTGCCGCGCGTGGATATGAACTTCATGGCTTGCGGGTTCCCAGTCGCCCCTGCTGCTGATGATAGACGAGGTACATGGCCAGGAGGACAGCGGCCAGCGCGTACCAGGTGATGGCATAGTTGAGGTGGTTGTCCGGGATGTTCACCGCCGTCGGCAAGGGCTCGGGACCGCCTTCGACGCGCGAGGTGGCCTCGAACAGCAAGGCCGTGCGCAGCGTTACCCCATCGAGGCGCGCAATTTCGGTCGTGCTGCGTGCATAGAATGTCCGGGCTTGCAGGTCCGGTGGCGGCGTGAAGGAGGAACCTGCGGCGGGCCTGCGGAGAGATCCTTCGATCTCGGTCGGTCCTTCGACCTGCCCCTGGCTGCGCGTCGAGGGTTCCTTCCTGTCCGCAGGCACCCAGCCGCGGTCAACAAGGATGATGTCTCCCCCCGACAGGCGGAAGGGCGTGATGACGCGGAAGCCCGGGCGCGTCGGGCCCGTGTCCGCGCGGGACTCGATGACGTAGGCCTCGGAGGCGTTGAGGAAGATGCCGGTCGCGGTCGCGGGGCGGAAGACGGCGTAGTCGCCGACCGGCAGGAGGAGTTCGATCGGGGCCGGTGCCATCTCCATGCGCTGCGCGATCTGGGCCAGGAGTTCGTGCTTCTCGGCCCGGCGCTGGAGCTGCCACGTGCCGAGGCCGAGCAGGATGGCGAGGCTGATGAGGGCCGCGATGGTGAGACCGGGGAGCGGGCGAAAGAACATTATTCCCAGCGGCCTTCATCGGGCCGGAAGCGGTACTGCAACGCCACGATCAGCGCCTTGAAGACCGGCAGCAGGCCGAGGCAGAGCGCGATGGTCAGCGGTCCCCAGATCAGGGCATGCACCCAGATGGGGGGCGCGTAACGCAGTTCGACGAATGCCGCGCTGCCCACGATGATCGCGCCGGCAATCAGGATCACGAAGACGGCCGGGCCGTCGCCCTGCTCGGCGAAGGAGAGATCCAGTTCGCAGACGGCGCATCGTGGCGCCACTTTCAGGTAGGACGAGAAGAGGCTTCCCAGCCCGCATCGCGGGCAACGGCAGAGCAGACCCGATCGCCATAACGGGGCTACACGCTGGTGGGGCATCGAAAACCTGTCACAGGGCCGGAGCGGCCTTTCGGCTCAACTATAGCCGAACAGTCAGGGAAGTGGGGGCTGCGGCAGGAAAAATTCTGCCGCAGCCCTGTCCTTGCGGAAAGCTAGTGCGCGACGGCGACGTGGGCGCCCTCGCCCCACACGTAGATCGCGGCGAAGAGGAAGAGCCACACGACGTCGACGAAGTGCCAGTACCAGGCGGCGGCCTCGAAGCCGAAGTGACGCTCCGGCGTGAAGTGGCCGGCGCGGGCGCGGAAGAAGCAGACGATCAGGAAGATCGTGCCGACGATGACGTGGAAGCCGTGGAAGCCGGTCGCCATGAAGAAGGTCGCGCCATAGATGTTGCCCGAGAAGGCGAACTGGGCGTGCGAGTACTCATAGGCCTGGACGCAGGTGAAGATCATGCCGAGCACGATCGTCAGGCCGAGGCCGCGGACCGCGTCCTTCTGGTTGCCGGTCTGGATCGCATGGTGCGCCCAGGTAACCGTCGTGCCCGAGGTCAGCAGGATCAGCGTGTTGAGCAGCGGCAGGTGCCACGGATCGAACGTCGGGATATTGGCCGGCGGCCAGCCGGACAGGCCCACATCGGCCGGGAAGAGCGAGGCGTTGAAGTAGGCCCAGAACCACGCCACGAAGAACATGACCTCGGACGCGATGAAGAGGATCATGCCGTAGCGCAGGCCCAGCTTCACGACGGGCGTGTGCTCGTTGTTGACGACCGACTCCTTCACCACGTCGCGCCACCAGCCATAGAACGTGTAGATCAGGAGGGCGAAACCGAGGCCGAGCAGCCACGGGCCGGAGAAGACACCGAAGAGCGGCGCCGAACCCTTCAGGGTCTGGAAATAGGCAATCGCGCCCACCGCCGTGACGAACGCGGCGATCGAGCCGACGAGCGGCCAGGCGCTCGGTTCGACGAGGTGGTAATCGTGTCTGACTGGTTCATTTGCCATTGTTCGGCCCCTACGGAGTTTTCAAAGCGGCGACGTCGGTTGTATCGCCCTTTGCTGGAAAGAAAGTGTACGAGAGCGTGATCGACTTGAGGTGCTTGGTTTCCGGGTCATTCGCGATGGCCGGATCCACGTAGAACGCTACCCCCAGCTTGGTCTTCTCGCCGGCCTTCAGGGGCTGGCGCTCGAAGCAGAAGCACTGCGTCTTGTTGAAGTACTTGGCGGCGAGGAGCGGCGTCACATTGAACGTGGCCGTGCCGACGATCTCGGCGCCGGATTCATTGCGCGCGATGAAATTCGTGAAGCCGTTTTCGCCCAAGCGAACCTTGACCGACCTGGCTTCGGGGTGGAAATCCCAGGCCAGTCCCTGCCCCACGTTGGCATCGAAGCGGACTTCCATCACCTGGTCCGTGACCGCGCTGGAAAGCGTCTCGGTGCGCATTGGCGTGCCGTCGAACCCGGTGACCTGGCAGAACATGCGGTACAGCGGCACCGAGGCATAGGTGAGCGTGATCATGGCGCAGATGACACCCACGCAGATCGCGAGCACCCTGTCATTGCGCGACATCTTCCGCATCACGACCTCCTACATCGGACGCTGGGCGACGTTGCCGCCCAGCTTCACGACGGTGACCACGAACACGAGCACGATGAAGGCCAGCAAGAGACCTGCCAGCGCCCAGTTGCGCTGTGCCAGCTTCTTCTTTTCCTCGGGTGTCATTTCCATGCCGGACCTCAGGACGCGATCGGTGAAAGGCCAACGAGCCTTTCGGCTGCAACGGCCGTGAACAGTGCGAACAGGTAGAGGATCGAATAGGCAAAAAGCCGAAGGGCGTCGCGCCGCTCGGTTTCAGCGGGTGAACGCCACAGCAATGCTGCAAGCAGCAGGAAGCCGACGCTGAAAACGGCGGCCACGGTTCCATAGACGGGACCGAAATAGCCGAGCGCCCAGGGCGCGACGGCCGATGCGGACATGATCACGCTGTAGGCCAGGATCTGGTTGCGCGTGGCGCGCGAGCCGTGGACGACGGGCAGCATCGGCACCTTCGCGCGCGCATAGTCCTCGCTGCCGGCGAGGGCCAGCGCCCAGAAATGTGGCGGGGTCCAGAGGAAGATCAACAGGAAGAGTGACCAGGCGGCGGGGTCGAACGCGTTTCCTGTCACCGCGGCCCAGCCGATCACGGGCGGCAATGCGCCGGCGGCGCCACCGATCACGATGTTCTGCACGGTCGAGCGCTTGAGCCACATCGTGTAGATGAAGACGTAGAAGCCGATGGTCACGGCCAGCAGGACCGCCGGCACGTAGCCGACGCCAAATGCCATCGTCAGCACACTGAAGAGAGCGAGCGTTGCGCCGAACTCAAGCGCGGCCTGGCGCGAGATGAGGCCTGCCGGAACGGGCCGCGTGCGCGTGCGCGTCATGATCGCGTCGATGTCGGCGTCGTACCACTGGTTCAGGGCGCCGGACGCCCCCGCGCCGACCGCCACGCAGATCAGCGCGATGACGGCAATGACGGGATGCAGCGCGCCGGGTGCCGCGATCATGGCCGCCAGCGAGGTGAAGACGACGAGCGACATCACCCGCGGCTTCAGGAGAGCCAAATAGTCGGAAGGGCCCGCGAGCGATGCGCGGGCCCCTTCCATCTCTGATGCTGTCACGGCAGCGTTCAATGCCCGTGCCCCTTGTCGGTGATGCGCGGCAGCGTGTTGAACTGGTGGAACGGCGGCGGCGACGGGAGCGTCCACTCCAGCGTCGTGGCGCCGGGGCCCCACGGATTGTCAGCAACCTTGCGCTTCTTCACGAACATGTCGATCACGACCCAGAGGAAGATGAGGGTCGCGCCGGCGGAGATGAACGAACCGATCGACGACAGGTAGTTCCAGTAGGCATAGCCATCCGGATAGTCGACATAGCGGCGCGGCATGCCCGCGAGGCCGAGGAAGTGCTGCGGGAAGAACGTCAGGTTCACGCCGATGAAGGTCGTGTAGAAGTGAAGCTTGCCCAGGAATTCGCTGTACTGGTAGCCCCACATCTTGCCCGACCAGTAATAGAAGCCGGCGAAGACGCCGAACACGGCGCCGAGCGACAGCACGTAGTGGAAGTGCGCCACCACGTAGTACGTGTCATGCAGTGACGTATCGATGCCGGAGTTGGCGAGCACCACGCCCGTCACACCGCCGACGGTGAACAGGAAGATGAAGCCGATCGCCCAGAGCATCGGCGTCTTGAACTCGATCGAGCCGCCCCACATCGTCGCGATCCAGGAGAAGATCTTGATGC
>CAZYFM010000062.1:0-19166 GCA_964646885.1 uncultured Flavobacteriaceae bacterium | reverse complement strand
CATCGAGGAAGCCGGCGTGCACTCCGGCGACAGCGCCTGCTCGATCCCGCCCTGGACACTCGACCCGAAGGTGACGGAAGAGCTGAAGCGTCAGACATCCGCCATGGCACGCGAACTGAACGTCGTCGGTCTCATGAACGTGCAGTTCGCCATCCAGAACGGCCAGATCTACATTCTCGAAGTGAACCCGCGTGCCAGCCGCACCGTTCCCTTCGTCGCAAAAGCCATGGGCATTCCGGTCGCAGCCATCGCCTCGCAGGTGATGGCCGGCCAGAAACTCTCTTCCTTCGGCCTGAGCGAGGCCATGCCGAAGCACGTGTCGGTCAAGGAAGCCGTGATGCCCTTCGCGCGCTTCCCCGGCGTGGATGTCGTTCTCGGTCCCGAGATGAAGTCGACGGGTGAAGTCATGGGCATCGACCAGGACTTCCAGCGCGCCTTCGCGAAGAGCCAGATCGCGGCCGGCCTGACCCTGCCCTCCGGCGGCACCGTATTCGTCTCCGTCCGCGACTCCGACAAGGAAGACATCTTGAAGCCCGTGCGCGACCTCATCCGCATGGGCTTCCGCATCGTCGCCACCGGAGGCACGGCAACGCACCTCATCGCCAATGGCCTGGACGTAACCCGGATCAACAAGGTCTATGAAGGGCGCCCGCACATCGTGGACGCGATGAAGGACGGAAACATCGCCCTCGTCTTCAACACGACCGAAGGGGCGCAGGCCCTCAAGGATTCGCTGTCCATCCGGCGTACGGCACTCATGCAGAAGATCCCGTACTACACGACAATGGCGGGTTCCGCGGCCGCTGTTCAGGCGATTTCGGCACTCCGGACAACGGAACTCGACGTGGCACCGCTGCAGGCGTACGCACGCTAAGCCATTGATATAAAAGAGTTTTCATCTGGGGTATTTCAGGAACAGTCCTTGAAATCCCGCGGGGGTATTGCTATATTGACCCAGACGCCCGGGACCAGTCCCGGGAACGAGCGGCGCTGCACCTTATCCAGGCGCCATTGACAGTTCAGGGGCTCTGGTCGGTCGCACCGCCAGGGCCGCTTCAGTCTGTTGTCCCTTGGTGCGACGAGGAAGTTAAGAGTATCAGGCTATGGAAAAGATTCCCATGACCGCCCAGGGCTTCGCGGCTCTCGAGGCGGAAATCAAGCATCTGAAAACGGTGGAACGTCCGGCCATTATCAAGGCGATTTCGGAAGCGCGCGCCCATGGCGACCTGTCGGAAAACGCCGAGTACCACTCCGCGAAAGAGCGCCAGAGCTTCATCGAGGGCCGCGTGATGGAGCTTGAGGACAAGGTGTCCCGCGCCCAGGTCATCGACGTGAGCAAGCTGTCGGGCAAGACCGTGAAGTTCGGCGCGACCGTCTCCGTCATTGACGAGGACACGGAGCAGAAATCGAAGTTCCAGATTGTCGGCGACATGGAAGCCGACTTCGCGAAGGGCCGCATTTCGCTGTCGTCCCCGCTGGCACGCGCACTGATCGGCAAGACCGTCGGCGACACCGTCGAGGTCAACACCCCTTCGGGCGGCCGCACCTACGAGATCGCGAAAGTCGAATACAAGTAAGTCCTGCGAAAGTCAGGAAAGCCGGAAGGGCAGCAACACGGTTGCTGCCCTTTTTTCATTGCAGCGCTGGCAACCCGATGCCCGCAAGCGGCAATGCGGCCATGAGCACGTGCACGCACATGTAGATCAGGATCAGCGAACCGATGGTCCACAGCGTGGCACGGACATCATGGGTCTGCGCCGACAGGTACGCGATGAAGTGCAGGAAGCGTGACGCGACATACCCGTAAAGGACCACCTGTGCGACCTCGAGCACGGGCCCCGTTGCCACGAACAGGAAGCCGGCCACCAGGAAGAACGGAATGTTCTCGAGATCGTTCAGGTGGATGCGCCGGATGCGCTCGACCTTTTCGTTCGGCAGCAATTGCGAGGGATCGGGATGCGGATTGAGCGGCGTCTTCTTAAGGTCTTCCGGCGCACGGAACCCGCCATTCACCTGCATCATGCGCAGCACGGTCAGCCACGACATCGAAACGGCCTTCAGGATCATCAGCGACGCCGCGATGGCATAGGTCGCAAAAAGCGGATCTTCGAGTTTCAGTTCCATCGCCGGCACCCCCTTGAAGCCTGCCCGATACTGGACTATTGGTAGATTTATCGACCGTCGGTCGAAAAGTCAACCAGAGTTTGATAACCGTGCCCCCACAACCGCGAAGAAAGCCCGCTCCCGCCAGGAACAGCCGCACGGCCGATCCGGAAGCGGCCAATCGCGCGCGCAGCGAACGGCGCACGCGCAAGCAGGAACGATCACGGGAAGACATCCTGGCCGCCGCCCGCCGCCTCATGCTGAAGGGCGGGATCCCGGCCCTGACGCTCGAGGCTGTCGCGCGCGAGTGCGGCCTGTCCAAGGCTTCGCTTTACTATTACTTCCCCTCGAAGGACGCGCTGCTCTTTGATCTCGTTTTCGGCATCCAGCGCCGCTACGCCGAGCACGTTGGCGCTGCCGTTGAAAAGGCGCGCACGGGGAGCGAGGCCCTGCGCACGGTTGTCTCGGAATCGGCCAGGCAGTTCGCCGGCCAGATTGACGACTTCCGCCTGGTGTTCCTGCATTCCCAGGTCGCGTCTCAGGGAGAAGTCGAAATCGACGAGCGCCAGCTCGAGAAGGTCCGCCCCCTGAACGACATGTGGTTTGCGGGAGCTGCCGGAAAGCTCGCCGAGGACGCGCGCCACCAGAAGCGCCGCATGAAGGTCGATCCACGCATGCTGGCGTTCCTCGCCTACCTGTCGGCGATCGGCCTGGCCACGATGAAAGGCATGGTCGAGAGCGTCAACGACCCGCTGCGCTACACCGACGAGGAGCTCATTGAAGGCCTCGCGCGCGTGTTCGAGGCTGCGGCCTCTGCCTGAAACAGCAGGAGCCGCCGGAAAGCTCAGACCTCGACGGGGACACCCGGCTCGCGCTTCGACTCACGGATGGTCAGTGCGGTCTTCACTGATGCAACGCTGCGCGCCGCGGTCAGCGTCTGCGTCACGAAGCTCTGCCATTCGCCGAGGTCATGCGCGACGCACTTCAGGACGAAATCGACTTCGCCCGACATCATGTAGCACTCGCGGACGATCGGCCATTGCCGCACCTGGTCCTCGAAAGCCTTCAGGTCGGGTTCCGCCTGGCTCGTGAGCCCGACGAAAGCGAAGGCCGTCACCTCGTAGCCCAGCGCCTTGGGATCGAGGTCCGCGTGGTACCCCCGGATGAATCCATCTTGCTCAAGCGAGCGGACCCGCCTTAAACAGGGCGGCGCCGAAATCTTGGCACGCTGGGAAAGCTCGACATTCGTGATACGCCCGTCAGCCTGCAATTCATGGAGAATGCGCCGGTCGATCGCATCGAGCTTGTTTCGCTGCATGGGGTTGCCCACCGAGAAAGATTGTTTCGCGACGGCCTTGTATAGCGTTGGCGGCGGGAATTCAGCAATAAAATTTCAGGGTTGCGCAATTCTGTGAACGAAATTCCACTGAAAAACGCAACTTGGATCGTTACTGACGGCCGCATCGGGATGGTCAACCAGTGCCAGGGCCTGGCTGACGCCGTCGGCCTGCCAGTGGAGGCAAAGAAGGTCCTCCCGCGGTTCCCCTGGACAGCCCTGCCCGTCACTTCCTGGCCGGCCCCGTTCCTCTCGCTGAAACCCGGCAGTTCATCCTTCGAGCCGCCCTGGCCCCGCCTTGTGATCGGCTGTGGCTGGCGCAGCATCCCCTTCGTGATCGAGGTGAAGCGCCGCTCCGGCGGGCGTACCTTTGCCGTCCAGCTCCAGGATCCGAAGGTCCCGCCCGAGATCTTCGACCTTGTCGTTCCACCGGAGCACGATGAACTCGAGGGCGCCAATGTCGTGCCGATCATCGGCAGCCCCAATGGCATCACGGCGATGCGCCTCGGTGACGCCGCGCGCAAGTGGCACTCATTCTTCCTTTCATACCCGTCGCCACGCATTGCCGTGCTGATTGGCGGCAAGTCGAAATCGCATCGCTTCGACAAGACGGACGCGCTTGCCCTCGCAGACCAGCTGCGTGCGCTCCTGCATGAAGGATACGCGCTGATGGTGACAACTTCACGACGCACCGGAGAGGAACAGTCTCGCATCCTGCGGGAATCGCTGCAGGCCCGGAATGCCTTCATTTGGGATGGCCAGGGCGAGAACCCCTACATGGGAATGCTGGCGCTCGCGGATGCGATTCTCGTCACGTCGGATTCGACCAACATGATGGTCGAGGCCGCAAGTTCCGGAAAGCCGGTCCACGTCGTTCCGCTCGAATGTTCAAATCCGAAGTTCGACCGCCTGGTTGCACGCCTTGTTGACCATGGCGCCGCCCGGCGCTTCACGGGCAAAATCGAAACATGGACCTACCAGCCGCTGAACGAGACGGCGCGGGTTGGCGAGTTAATTCGCAGAAAACTAAGCAAATCACTGTGATTTGCGCTGCCATGTGCCGTGAGGCCATCTTGCGGCAGCAAGCCAACCATCCCTATATGGCGGAAACACGCACGAACACTGGCGCCGCTTGAATCGGGCCAGGCCAAAGGGCTCGGAATGTCGGAAAAGAAACACGCAAAGGTCATCATCATCGGTTCAGGACCGGCCGGCTACACGGCCGCCATCTACGCCGCGCGCGCCATGCTGGAACCCATGCTGATCGCAGGCCTCCAGCCCGGCGGCCAGCTCACGATCACGACGGATGTCGAGAACTATCCGGGCTTCGCCGAGACGATCCAGGGCCCGTGGCTGATGGACCAGATGAAGGCACAGGCCGAACATGTCGGCACGCAGATCGTCAGCGACATCATCACATCGATCGACCTCAAGACCCGCCCTTTCCGCCTGAACGGCGACAGCGGCGACGTATACACCTGCGACGCGCTGATCATCGCAACGGGAGCACAGGCCCGCTGGCTGGGATTGCCGTCCGAGGAACATTTCAAGGGACACGGTGTGTCCGCCTGCGCCACCTGCGACGGCTTTTTCTATCGCGGCAAGGACGTTGCCATCATCGGCGGCGGCAACACCGCGGTCGAGGAAGCACTGTTCCTGACGAACTTTGCCA
The DNA here is from genome assembly GCA_964646885.1 of uncultured Flavobacteriaceae bacterium. Taxonomy (GTDB): domain Bacteria; phylum Pseudomonadota; class Alphaproteobacteria; order Micropepsales; family Micropepsaceae; genus SZUA-430. The sequence goes on along the minus strand of CAZYFM010000062.1, from coordinate 14,055 downwards.
ACTCGGTCACGCTCGTGCACCGCCGCGACAGCCTGCGCGCCGAAAAGATGATGCAGCAGCGCCTCTTCGCGCACCCGAAGATCAAGGTTGTGTGGGACTCAAGCGTTGATGAAGTGCTCGGCAGCAGCGAACCGAAATCGGTGAACGCGATCCGCCTGCGGAACGAGAAGTCCGGCGCGAAGACGGACCTGCCCGTCGACGGCATGTTCGTCGCCATCGGTCACTCCCCGGCGACCGAACTCTTCCGCGGACAGGTCGACATGGACGCCGACGGCTACATCAGGACGGCGCCCGACTCGACAGCCACAAACATTCCCGGCGTGTTTGCGGCCGGCGACGTGAAGGACCGCGTGTTCCGCCAGGCCGTGACAGCCGCTGGCATGGGCTGCATGGCGGCGCTGGAAGCCGAGCGTTACCTCGCGCACCAGCACCACGTGCAGGCTGCGGCGGAGTAGGCGCACCATGCCGATGGACCTTGACCGGTTGCGTGTCTTTCATGCGGTGGCCAAGGCAGGCAGCCTCACCCACGCCGGCGAGGAACTGGGGCTCAGCCAGCCGGCCGTCAGCCGCCAGATCAGCGCGCTTGAAGACGAACTCAAGCTGCCGCTGTTCACCCGCCACGCACGCGGCCTGATCCGTACCGAACAGGGCGAGCGACTTTTCCGCACGACCACGCGGATCTTCGAGGAACTGCACTCGGTCGAGGAAGATCTGCTCAACAGCCGTGAAACACCGCGGGGCAACCTCAGGGTGACGGCCACGGTCGGCATCGGAACCTACTGGCTGACACCGCGTCTTCGCCAGTTCAGCCAGCTCTATCCCGAGATCAAGCTGCATCTGCTGCTGCACGACGGAGAGCTCGACCTCAGCCATCGCGAAGCAGACATCGCCCTGCGCATGCGCCAGCCCGTCCAGGGCGACCTTGTCCAGCGCAAGCTCTTCGACGTGGGCTACCATATTTACGCCTCGCCCGAGTACATCGCCCGCAAGAGCGCGCCCTGCCACATCGGCGACATCGACTGTCATGACATCATCGTCTACGGCGATGCCCCGCCGGAACTCGACAAGGTCAACTGGCTGTCGGAAGTCGGTCGCAAGAACGGAAACCCGCGAGAGGCTGCCCTTTACGTCAACAACATCATCGCGATGGGAAAGGCGATCGAGAACGGCATGGGCATCGGTGCGCTGCCGGACTACTTCGCGCACGGAAACCAGAAACTCGTCCGCATTCTCGAGGACACGCCCGGCCCGAACTACGAGGTCTACCTGTGCTATCCGGAAACCATGCGCGGCTCGAAGCGCGTTTCCGCGTTTCGCGAATTCCTCGTTTCACAAGCCCGTGAGTGGCAGTTCTAGCCGGTCTTTTTTGAAAGCCGGACCTTGGAACCCAGGAAACCAATTCCTATCTGAGTTGTGCCGGAGCAAATCTCTCCCCTGAGAAAAGCCAACCCGCTCCGGTACTGGAACCTCCCTTCCAGGACATGCGCCAGAATGCCCCTTCATGCTGGCGCAGAAGGCGTGACGAGGCCGGACCGTGCTAACCCCAGTCGGTCCGGCCGACGCTTTTTCAGCTTGAACATCCCGCAGGCTTCAGCACCCGTTTGACGGACGCCGGATACTTCGCAAGAGCCTGTGCAGGCCGCACGGGCCGCCGCAGCAATTCGCCGCCGCAATTGGGACAGGCACCCTTGAGCCGGTCGTTCCGGCACGCCTCGCAGAACGTGCACTCGAATGAACAGATGAAGGCCGACGTCGAGCCGGGCGGAAGATCGGCATCGCAACATTCACAGTTGGGCCGCAATTCAAGCATTGCTGAAATCCGTTGCCGAAACGAGGAACGAAACAAGCCGCTCAAAGCCCTTCTGGTCTGTCGCCGTGAAGCGCCCGGTCTTGGGACTATCGAGATCAAGGACGCCAACGACCACGCCATCCTTGATGAGTGGAACAACGATCTCCGAGTTCGACGCCGCATCACAGGCAATGTGTCCGGGAAACGCGTGGACGTCTTCGACCAGCATGGTCTCGCGGCGAGCGACGGCCGTTCCGCAGACACCCTTGCCGACCGCAATCCGCACGCATGCCGGCTTGCCCTGGAAGGGTCCCAGAACAAGCTCGCCCTTGCGCATGAAATAGAAACCCGCCCAGTTCAGGTCGGGAACGATCTGCCAGATCAGGGCCGCGAGGTTTGCGGTATTGGCAATGGGATCCCGCTCGCCATGAAGAAGGCCCTGCGCCTGGCGCAGCAGTTCCTCATGCATTTCTTCCGGCGTACCGTTGAACGTCTCGACTACGAACATGCAATCCCTTCAGTGCGTGCCACCGCCCGCTTCCTTGCCCCAGAGTTCCTCGAGCCGGGCATCACGCCCGCAATTGAACCGGTAGAGGTTATACTGCAGCGGGTTCTTCCGGTAATAGTCCTGATGGTAGTCCTCTGCCGGATAGAACGTGCCGGCCGGAACGATTTCCGTAACGATCGGGCGCTTCAGCTTCCCTGACTTTTCCAGCGCCACCTTCGACGCCAGCGCCTTCTGCCGCTGCGCATCATTCAGATGGAATATCGCCGTCCGGTATTGTGTCCCGTAATCGCAGAACTGCGCGTCCTTCGTGACCGGATCGACGGTCCTCCAGAACACATGAAGAAGCCGCTCATAGCTGACGCTGTTCGGGTCATAGACGATCCGCACGGCTTCTGCGTGCCCTGTGTCGCCGCCTGACACCTGCCGATAGGTCGGGTTCGGCACCTTCCCGCCAATGTAGCCGGACGTCGTCGAGATCACGCCGGGCACCTTGTCGAAGTCGGACTCGACACACCAGAAGCAGCCTCCCGCGAAGATGGCGACTTCGGTTCCCGCCGGATCGGCCGCGCGCGCCATACCGCTGCGTTCCGGCAGGACGAAGGCCAGACCGAACACCGACAGCACCACGAGGCTGGCTGCAAGAAAGATCCTGTTCATGTGGGTCTAGGCCCTCGCCGGTTTGAACGTCATCGCCACGCCATTCATGCAATAGCGCAGGCCCGTGGGCGCCGGGCCGTCCTCGAAAACATGGCCCAGGTGACCGCCGCACCGTCGGCAATGCACTTCCGTGCGCACGGAGAACAGCGACCGGTCGATCGATGTCCCGATGGCATTGGGCAGAGGCTGCCAGAAGCTCGGCCAGCCCGTGCCGCTGTCATACTTCGTGTCCGACGAGAACAGCGGCAGGTCACAGCCGGCGCAATGGAACACCCCCTTGCGCTTCTCGCGGTCCAGCGGGCTCGATCCCGCATACTCCGTGCCGTGCTCGCGCAGTACATAATACTGCTGCGGCGTGAGTTGCCGTTTCCACTCGGCGTCCGTCTTCGTCACTTCGAACTTGCCACGCGTCGAGGCGGCAGCAACCGGCGCAGCGAGGGCTGCACCGGCACCGGCATAAAGGAACGTCTTGAGCAGGCTTCTGCGATTTTCCATGGGCGGGGACCTCCGGTATGCAGTTCGTCCGAACAGGGCAGTTCGGATCGCGGCACACCGATCACAAACGCGTGAGTGGTTGTACACCACCCACGCGCTGCCCGCACGGTCCTTCAGGCCGCGTGCGCCTGCGCCCGCAGCGCCACGGCCTGGTCTGCCAGCTTCCCGGTCAGTTCCGCCAGATGGTCAAAGCGGTAAACAAACGTCGCCGCACCCTGGGTCGCGGAACGCAGCTCGATGATGAGGTTCTGCAGCTCCGACTCCGGAATGTGCGCCTGGACGGTATCCCAGCCCGGCCACCCTTGCCGCCCGTCAAAGCCAAGCAGCTGCCCGCGCTTTCCGGTGATGATCTGGTTGATGCGCGAGGTGTGGTCCGAGGGCGTATGCACTTCCACCGACATGATCGGCTCGAGCAGCACGGGAGAGCACTTCTCCATGCCTTCCGCCATGCCGATCCGGGCTGCCATCTGGAAAGCGGCGTCGCTCGAATCCACCGCGTGATAGCTGCCATCCGTGAGGGCCACCGAGATGTCCACGACTGGAAAGCCGAGCGGCCCCTTGTTCATGTATTCGCGAATGCCCTTCTCGACGGAGGGAATGAATTGCCGGGGCACGACACCACCCGTGATCTGGTCCAGGAACTCGAACCCGCCACCACGCGGGAGCGGCTTGATCTGCAGGACAACATCGCCGAACTGGCCGTGTCCACCGGATTGCTTGCGATGACGGCCGCGTTGCTCGATCGGCTTGCGGATCGTTTCGCGATACCCGACATGCGGCGCGTGCGTTGCGAGCTTGAGGCCGAACTTGCGCTCCATCCGGGACAGGGCCGTACGAAGGTGCACCTCGCCCTGCCCCATGAGGACCGCTTCATGCGTCTCGGCCACCTGCTCGAAATGAACACCGGGATCCTCATCCTTGAGCTTCGCGATCGCGGCAGAGAGCTTCACGTCATCATTCCTGTTCGCAGCCTTGATGGCGATCTTGTACACCGGCGGCAGCACCTCCGGTCGTCGAAGGTCCCGGATGGGCCGCGGAGAAGACAGCGTGTCCCCCGTGTGCGTTTTCTCGAGCCGGCCGACGGCAACAAGATCGCCCGCGCCAACCGCAGGCACTTTCGTTGCCTTCTCGCCCAGCATTGAAAACAGGCCGGATGCGCGCTCCTCGCCGCCATCCCCGCGCACGAGCACCGCTCCATCCTTGAGGATGCCCCTGAGCACGCGTGCAAGGGACAGCTTGCCACCGGCGCCATGCAGTGTCTTGACCACCTGGAGCACCGGATCTTCGCCTTTGGCTGTCAGGCCCTGGCGCTCGGCAGCTCGGGCAACCTCTGGAACTTCGTGCCGCAGCGCCTTGAGCAGGCGACGCACGCCATTGTCCCGCTCGGCAGACCCGATCAGTACCGGAACGATCAGGCCCTCGGCCAGCTCGCGCGAAAGATCGGCAAACACTTCATCGCGGGGCGGCTCGATGTCCGACAGCAACTCCTCCATCAGGTGGTCATCGTAGTCGGCGAGCTTCTCGAGCATCTGGTAACGCGCTTCATGCTCGCGATCCGCCACGTCGGAGGGAATGGCCACCACTTCCGAAGCCGCGTGCTCGCGATAGACGTAAGCCCGCTCCAGCGCGAGATCCACGAAGCCGGAGACAATGCCTTCCTTCCAGATCGGCACCTGACGCAGCACCAGCGGCTTGGCGCTCGAAACTTGCAGCGCGGCAAGCAGGTCGCGGATACGCCCTTGGGCCTTGTCGATCTTGTTGACGAAGAGGAAATGGGGGATCGAGAGATCCTCGAGCCGCTTCAGCAGCGGCTGAAGCATGGCCGCTTTCGCCGGATCAGGCTCTGCGACCACGATGGCCGCATCAACACCCGGCAGGGCATTCAGCGTTTCCTGCAGGAACTCGATCGAACCCGGGCAATCGAGAAATGTGAACGTGTCACCAAGATAATTGACTGTCGCCGGCGTGATCTCGACGCTGATCATCCGCTCCCGCGCTTCGGCAGAAGCATCGCCGACCGTATTCTTCTGTGCGTGGCTTCCTTTCCGGCTGATGGTGCCGGTTACCCACAACAAGCTTTCCAGCAGCGTAGTCTTGCCGCTGCCCTGGGGTCCCACGAGGGCCACGCAACGTGGCCCATGTCCTCCCTTGCCGTTCTTGTCTGCCATGAGGTTGCTCCCTGTAAGCCCGGCGGGCGCAACCAATGCGATAAGGCACGCCCTTGAAAACCGGGCATGACTACGTTCCGCCTGAATCGGACGGAGCGCAAGCGGAAAAAATGTTTAGCGCAGGCCCGCGCAGAACCGCTGGATCCGCGCGCAGGCATTCTCCAGCACCTCTTCCGAAGTGGCGTAGGAGATGCGGAAATAGGGTGAAAGCCCGAACGCGGCGCCATGCACCACGGCAACGCCTTCGGCCTCAAGCAGCTCGGCTGCAAACGCCTCGTCGCTGCTGATGGTCCGGCCCGAAGGCGCGACCTTTCCTATTGCACCTGCACAGGATGGATAGACATAGAACGCGCCTTCAGGCTTCGGGCACGAAATGCCCTTGGCCTGGTTGAGCATCGAAACCACAAGGTCGCGTCGCTTCTGGAAACTCGCAGCGCGCACGGGGATGAAATCCTGGGGACCATTGAGGGCCTCGACCGCCGCCCACTGGCTGACCGACGTCGCCATCGTCGTCGACTGAGACTGAATTGCAGCCATGGCCTTGATGAGGGGCTCGGGTCCGGCGCAATAGCCGATACGCCACCCCGTCATGGAGTAGGCCTTCGAGCAGCCGTTCATCGTCAGCGTTCGCGGATAGAGCCGGGGCTCGACCTGCGCCATGGTCGCAAACGTGAACCCGTCGAACAGGATGTGCTCGTACATGTCGTCGGTCAGGATCCAGACATGCGGATGCTGAAGGAGGACGTCGGCAAGCGCCTTCAGGTGCGCGGCGGTGTAGGCCGCCCCGGTCGGATTTGACGGGGCATTGAGCATCAGCCACTTCGTCTTGGGCGTGATGGCGCGCGCGAGCTGGTCGGCGCTGAGGCGAAAGCCCGTGCTCTCGTTTGTTTCGATCACGACCGGTGTCGCACCGCACAGCTGAACGATGTCCGGATAGCTGACCCAATAGGGAGCCGGGATGATGACCTCATCGCCCGGGTTGAGCGTCGCCAGGAAGGCGTTGAAGATGATGGCCTTGCCGCCAGGAGACACGAGCGTCTGCGACGGCTTGTAGTCGAGGCCATTCTCGCGGCGGAACTTGTCCGAAATCGCCTTGCGCAGTTCCGGGATGCCTTCCACGGCGGTGTAGCGCGTCTCGTTCCGCTCAATCGCCCTGAATGCAGCCTGCTTGATGTTGTCCGGCGTCGGAAAGTCCGGCTCGCCCGCGCCAAGCCCGATGACGTCCCGGCCCTGGGCCAGGAGGTCCCGCGCCTTCTGCGAAACGGCGATGGTGGGTGACGGCTTGATGCGCGAGAGCGCGCGGGAAAGGAACCCGGAAGGCAGCGAGGCTGATCCGCTCATGGGAAGTCCACCTTGTTCAGGATTGACCCAGTTCAGCTACCCGATTCGACCCTTTCGGCGCACGCCACAGCGTGCCACTGCGCCGTTTTGACCAAAACTTGGTTAATGCTCATTAAAGCTTCCTTAGGCGCCGGGTACAACAATTGCAGCGGAGGGTTTCAGCCGGAGACCAACGATGCCCCGTTTCGCAAGGATCATCGCGATCGCGATTGCCGTTCTCACCCTTTCCGCCTGCGGGAAGGAAGAGGCGCCTGTGGGCCGCTGGGAGGGTTTCTCCGAATCCGCAAACTGGATCGTCGCCGTTCGCCTGCAGGTTGATAAGGGAAATGTCATTCACGCGACCGCGCTTTCGATCCAGGTCAAGGACACCAGCCTGCCGGAGCGATTAAGCTTGGGGAACAAGGTCAAACGCATGCTTCCCCTCGAATGGGAGCATGCAGTGAGGGGCAAGGTGGACTTTCGCGACAACATATTGCGTCGGGCCGGAGGCGTGGCACCGCTATTTGTGTACAAGCCGAAGGACCGCAGCATGGTCTTCAACTTCTATGCAGGAGGAAAGCTGACGGAACACGTCAGGCTGCACCCTGTAAAAAATTTCATGGTAGCCGGATCGCCCTGACGCCATGTCGGCATGGCAATTCGGGCAGGATTCAGGCATTATTCTGTTAACACTTGGGTAGTTCCACGCATGTCGAGCCTTCAGAGCCTTTGCAAAGTGGCCGCCGTCTGCATCGCAGCGGTTGCACTTTCTGCGTGTGAGCGCTCGGTCGCTGGTTCTTGTACGAGTGCCCAGGACGCTGCGATCAAAGTCTCGGTCCTGAGTGACGATCTTCTCGCAGCTGAATCCGCCGGCAGCATCGACGCATATCGCCTCGGAGAATTCGGCGCGAAGATTCTCGACGCTGGCACGCGCTTCGGCGCCAAGGGCAATCACCAGTCCTACTGCACGGCGATCGACAAGATCAGGCGCGAAGCGGGACTGCGCTGAAGCCGGCCACCAGGCTTCTCGAAACCACACTTGCCCGCAATTGCAGCCTCCTGCTAACTGTGCACATGATTGAACCAGTTATCTGCAGAGGTTGATCGTGCGCCGTAACTCCCGACTGAATGCCCTCGCAATCTGCACTGTTCTCGTCTCGGTAGCGGCTTGCGTGGATCCGGACCAGCGCACGGACTCTTCCCAGTCAGCACTTATCCTGCCGCCGATGCTGAACACCCGCCCTGCCACCTTCAAGTGCGAGGAAACAGGCGTGGTCGTTGTGCGCCCGGTTGGCGAGGACGGAAAGACGATCACGCTCGCCACGCGCGGCAAGGATGTTCAGCTCAAGAGCGTTCCGGCCGACCAGGGCCGCAAGTATTCGGACGGCACGTCGGTGTTCTGGATCAACGGCGAAAACGCAACCCTGCTTATGGCTGGACGTGAAGAAGCCGAAGCCTGCGAGCAGCGCTGAACCTCCAGACACCGGCCTTCACCAGGCTGAATTCGCGACGCGGGCGCGCGCCCTTTGGAAGACTGCGCGCCCGGACAGGTCCAACGATTGGATGTGCTATTCGACCGCGATGTAGACGTTGGTGAGAAGGTTCTCATCACCCGTCTCCGCCGGATCGCCCACGTACTCTTCCCAGGCAAGCCCCTTTTCCTTGAGCTTGTTCTCCTTGGTATAGGCGTGCAGGCGCTCATAGGCTGACTTGAGCGTCGAATAAGGACCCTTGTGGGTCACCTTGACGGCCTTCCCTGCATAGCTCTTGCCGATCTCAACGCCTTCCGCTTCAGCGGGCGCAGTCGCGGGCTGCGCGGCCAGAGGCATGGCAGCCTCAAACACCCAGACTCCATTCTCATGCGAAACCGTGACAGCCGTCGGCGCTCCGCCGCCAACCTCAAGCGCATTTGACTCTGCGAACGTCAGGATCTTCTGGAACGCTCCGCCGAGTGCGGCCGACAATGCAGCATCATCAGCGGCGGGTGCCGATCCCTGTGTCTTGATGATCGACCGCGCTTCCACGGTCACCACCTCTGGTCCCTTTGTCGGATCAGCAGCAACGGGCGTGTAGATATCAGGTGGCATCGCACCGGTTCCCGGGTCTGCCAGGGCCTCACGCGTCGCAGCATCGGCAGAAGCCTCGACGAGATCTTTCAGTTTCGCCAGCCCGCGCTCGTAATCGGCACCGACCCAAGTGTCCAGCATCAGGCCGAAGTAGCGTTCAATGGGGTTCATGCCGGAATCGGCATCAAGCGCCCAGACAATCTTTGTACCGCCTTCGACTGGCTCGATGTTGAAGGACGCAAAGGCTGGACTGCCGCTCCCGAAATCGAGCTTCGTGCGCACATGCTTGAACGGCTCGCTGGCCACGATCTCCTGTGATCCCGCACCGAGCTTGTCGCTGGTCCAGCTCATCTTGGCGCCTACGCCCGTGGGCGGACCGTCATAGGTGTATTTCGCCGCATCATCCTTCTCGGCCCAGGGAGACCACTCCTGGAAGCGCGTGAAGTCATTGACGACCGAGAACACTTCCTCGGGTGAGGCCTTGATGACGGTGGACCGTTCGACATGCGTTGTCGACGGAAGGATGAACGCCACGCCAATCAGCAGGATGACCAGCGCACCAAATCCAATCGCAATTTTCCGTACCATGTCAGCACCCATTTCCTTCTGGCTGCAGCCTGCAGAGGCGCTTCATGACGCCCGCCCGCAAACCCGCCGCTCTCTCGCAAGGCTACAATAGCAGCCCCATAAACACCTCGCGGTTGCATCAACGCCTCACCGCACAGGATTCTTGAACCTCCGGCCCCGGAAAATCCGGCGGACTCGTGCAAAATGGCTGCGCAGCCGCTGCCAGCCGCTTTCCGTGGAAGCTCGGACCGACCAACGCCTCCCCCCAGGCCACCTGAAGGATCGCGGCAACGCGTACAGATGGGCGCCACGAGCACCACGACAGAACAAATATGGAACAAACATTCAGGGGCGTCAAGCCCCTCGATCGTAGCAGCGCATCACCGGATGACTGCGCGGTGCCAGGGACTGGCTCGACATCCTTTGTGCCGGGCGACATAGTGCATCCATGTCGATTTGGAACTGGTTTCTGGTTGGTGCCGGCACGTGGGCACTGGCGATCATCCTGAAGGTCCTCGCGGACTACCTCGTCCAGCGTTCAAACCTTGCGGAACTGAAGGACTGGGCAGCAGCCGTCCTGTCTGGCGTGTGGTCGACACTGTGCGAGCTCGGACTGTTCGCAGCTGCGCTCTGGATCTGGTCCGCAACTTTTGCAGACGCACTGGTCGCAGCGCTGGGAGCTGCGCTCGCAGAGTTTATCATGCTCCTGCCGGCAGCCCTGTCCGCCCATTTCGGAAAGTCGCAGGGCAAGACAAAGGACAACGCAAACTGGCGCGCATTCTTTCTCGAACGTTCGCTCTTCATTGCCAATCACCTGCTCAGCCGGGCACTGATCTGGTTCGGCGTGATGGGCTCAGCCGGTCTCGCAGCAATCGGCGCCGCCATGGCCTTCTTTGCGGTGACGGAGGGAACCCAGGCCTACGGGCAGGCCAGGGAATGGAACTGGCTTGATCGGAAAACCCAGATCATTTTCTTTTCCTTCCTGATAACCGTCATCATTGCCGAAGCCGCGCTGCTGGTTTGGTGGTGGTGACCCCGTCTGCAGGTGTTGATCAATCGTTAACCTGCTTTTCCTAACCTCCGGCCGGGAGGCGCGGAACACGCTGTGATGGACCGGGAAATTGCGTTTGGATTGATTGCAGCCGTCATCGGGACGCTGGTCGTGAGCTCGTTCTATTTCTCCGAGCCGGCGGCACAGGCGCACGACCCGGACGTCATCGAATCCACGTACGCACCCGAGGACATTCGCTATCCGCTGCAGATGGCCGAACGGAAGTCCAAGGCAAAGAACCGGAACCACAAGGTGGCCCCGACCCCGCCACCCGCGCCGGACACTTACTATGATGAAGACCCCGAGGGTACGACCGGGGATTCCGACATCGAGCAGCCACCGGCCGAAGAGCCCGAAATCGAATAGGCCTTCCGGAGCCTGATGGACGGGCGTAAGCTCTCCTCACTGCTTCACATGCGAGGCCTCGATGAACGCTGCGACAATGCTGGTGCGTCGGATGAGTTTTCCCTATCCGGCCTCCCTGAAGGGTTGGTGGAACGCGGCGCGTCCCGAGTTCAGTCACATGGTCAACGCTGGCTCCCTCTCGATGCCCTACCTCGAACCCTACCTGATCGAGGTGATGAAACAGGCCCGCACCAGGATCACCGACCCGCAATTGCGCCAGGACGTCGACCTGTACATTGCCCAGGAGTCCACGCATTTCAGGCAGCACCAGCAGTTCAACCGCCGCCTTGCGGACATGGGATATGCAAGCGTGCCGGCGCATGAAGCCAGGCTCAAGGCCGACTATGAAGCGCTCGGCAAGAACCGGTCGCTGACCTTCAACATCGCCTATGCGGAAGGTTTCGAAGCCATGGGCCTCTGCGTGGGCCACATGCTGATCGAGGATAGGGAATATCTGTTCGGCAATGCCGACCCCGCGGTGTCCTCACTCATCCTCTGGCACTTCGTCGAGGAGGTCGAGCACAAGACAGTCACTTACGATGTCTTCAAGGCGCTCGACGGCCGCTACTCGTGGCGCATCTACGGACTGCTCTACGCTACGATCCACATCTTCTTCCGGGCCTGGCAGGGATACCGCGCCCTCCTCATCGAGGATGGTCGCTGGTTCAACCTGCGCAACCGGCTCGTGGTCTATGGCCTGCTGGCGCGCATGTTCTCCCGCCTCGTCCCACGTTTGTTGCGGATCTTCAAGCCGGGCTATGACCCGAGGCAGGTCACGGACCCGTCATGGGCAACAGCCTGGCGGCGACTGCACGACGAGGGGCGCACCGGGCTCGGCCGCCTCGACACGTCGCGCCTGTCGGAAGCCGAACCCGTTCCCCAGGCCGGTTAGGAAATCCCAGATGCAAGCAATGCCGGAGCGGCTGCGCGCCCTTCTCTTCCTCAATGGCATCGGCCTTTTCTGCTTCGGAGTCTTTGTCGGCTGGCAATGGTTCTTCGCGCTCTTGGGCGAGATCGTGTTGTGGCCGGTGATCCCCTCCATCGACATCAAGCTGCCCGACGACCATCGTGCCTGGCGCATGGTGCACATGGAGTCGATAACACAGGGGTTGATGCTCATGGCACTCGGCCTCGGAGGCCGCTTCCTCAGCCTGAGCAGCATGCACCACCGGATCTTCTTCTGGAGCGCGGTGATCACGGCCTGGTTCTTCACGGTGCCAACCTACTTCCACGCCCTGCTGGGAACCCGCGGATTGGCATTTGGCGGAGGTCCCTTCAAGCCGGGTCTCGCCAATGACGTGCTGTACCTGATCGGCTGGCCGCCCGTGATAGCGGTACACATCATGCTCGCACTTGGGGTGATCGGCGTGTGGCGCTACATCAAGGCCCTTCCCCGCGCATAGGCACCCGCATGCTCAGTCGCCGGCAGACGATCAGGGGGTTGGCCCTCGCACCTTTCGCTGCAGCAGCACGGCCTGCCACCGCCGCACCAGCCTGGAAGCCCTATGCACGGTCCATGGCCATCGATGGCGCCGGCGGCTCGCTCCTTGGCTTCATTGAGCCCGACGATCCTGCGGTACCCGGAGAGCTCGCCGCAATCCGCGCGTCCGGCCTCACCGCCATCGTTCTTACCGTGGCCCCGCAGGGCAGGTTCTGGCTCGATGATGATGCCTTCGCGCGAGCTGGCAAGACACTCGACACATGGCATGCGATCGCTGCCGCCCATCCTGATCACCTGCTCATCGTAAGAACGATGAAAGACCTCCGGCGCGCCAAGGCCGAGCGGAAACTTGGCATCGTCTTCACGTTCCAGGGGACAGAACCGCTCGGCGAAGACATTGATCGCATCGCCGGCTTCAGGACGCGTGGCGTGCGCGTGATCCAGCTGACGCACAACCGCCGCAACCTTGTGGGCGATGGCTGCATGGAGCCCGGAAACGCGGGCCTGAGCAATTTCGGCCACCAGGTCGTCGAACAGCTGAACGCCCAGAAGATTGTCGTTGACCTCGCCCATGGATCTGCAAGGACGATGAGCGAAGGCATCGCGGCATCCAGGGCCCCGGCCCTCATCAGCCACACCGGCTGTCGCGCCCTTGCCGACCTTCCGCGCAACACGGATGACATCACGTTGCGCGCCCTGGCCGATCGCGGAGGGGTGGCCGGCATAATCTTCTGGCCCTACTTGCGAACGGACACGCAACCCATGGCCATCGACGTCATCAGGCATATCGAGCATGCCGTGAATGTGTGCGGCGAAGACCATGTCGGCATCGGTACCGACGCCGGCATTGCACCCGTCGAGCGCACACCCGCCTACGAGAAGGAGAATCGGGAATGGGTGGCAGACGCGGTCAAGGACGGCGTCTTTGCACAAGGCCGTCCGCCCGACCTCTACACCTTCATCCCTGACCTCAACACCGCAGACCGCTTCGACACGCTGGCGGCGATGCTGTCCGCCCGCGGACACGGTGATGCCCGCATTGCCAAGATCCTCGGCGGCAACTTCGCACGCGTGATGGCCGAGGTGTGGGGCGGCTAGGCCCCGGCCGGAAAATTCCGCGCAATTCCCGGAACCGGCATGCCGCTTCAATGGGCACGCGGAGAATCGATAGACGTCGACTTGCAGATGGGCCGACAATATATTCACGGGCATGCCACCCACACGCTCCAAGTCCAGTGTCGCCGAGCCACCGGCCGCATTGTTTGTTCCGCACAAGCCCGCACGGCCGCAGAAGTCCGAGGGCGGCCGACGTTTCAAGGTCGTCTCTGACCTGGTCCCGAAAGGCGACCAGCCTACGGCCATCGCCGAACTGGTCGAGGGTATCAACGCCAATGAGCGCGACCAGGTCCTGCTTGGCGTCACGGGATCAGGCAAGACCTTCACGATGGCCAACGTCATAGAAGCGACGCAGCGGCCTGCACTGATCCTCGCACCGAACAAGACGCTCGCCGCCCAACTCTATGGCGAGATGAAGAACTTCTTTCCCGAGAACGCCGTCGAGTACTTCGTGTCGTACTACGACTACTAC
>CAZYFM010000061.1:0-19560 GCA_964646885.1 uncultured Flavobacteriaceae bacterium | reverse complement strand
GAAAACGGCGCAGAACGCCGCCGTTTCTGGCGGGTGGGCAGGCGCAGAGCATGGTTTGGTAAAATGGTTGGTTGGGGGACTAGGATTCGAACCTAGACAACTGGAATCAGAATCCAGGGTCCTACCGTTAGACGATCCCCCACCGGAGGGCGCCTGAATATACTGTGTGGCAGGCCGCTTCAAGCACTTCGCGAAGCGGCAGAAGCGCCCTAATCTGCCCGTTCCGCCGTGGAGGGCCGGAAACCATGCCCGTTCGCTCAGAAGCCTTCGACTTCCTGTCAAACCTGGACACCATCTGGGCCATCGTGGCCGGCGCCGTGCTGGCCACGGCCGGCGGCATGATCGCCACCCAGCTCGAGCACCGGGTCGATACAAGACGGCGCGAGCGCGAATCTGCCCTGTTTTTCGGGGAGATCATGACCATGGTCCGGATGACCGCCGAGGCCGCCGAACGGGCCCGGGGCATCGGGGACCCTTTTGGCCCGGTCACGATGCGCCTGCTGCGGATGGTCCGCCGGGAACTCGACGTCTATGACCGCAACCGCGAGCGCCTGTTCGAACTGCGCGACCCGGTCATGCGCGCCCACATCCACCGCACGCTGCTGCGCATCATGATGGGCGTCGAGGGCACGATCGAGTCGGCCACGCAGGCCGCCGAGATTGAGGACGAGCTCCTCTCCAATCCCGACATGCCCGCCCAGCGCCGCGAGGTCCTGGAACGGCGGATGGAAGACCAGAGGGAGCGCCGAAACCTCAGCTTCGACTTCCTGAGCGAGATGACCCAGGCCGCCGTGGACCTCGCCCATCGCCTCGAACCCATCGCGCGCGTCGACTTCGACACGCTGCTCCAGGCCGCGCGGGACGACTAGGCCTCGCGCCACGCATAGCGCCAGGTCTTCAGGCCCGATTGCGGATTGGTGCCCTCGCCCATGCGCACGAAGCCCTCGCGCTCATAAAGGCGCACGGCCCGCGGATTGTCCTGGTTCACGTCCAGGAACAGGCTTCCGCCGCCGCCCTGCCGCACCGCATCACGCGCCCACGCCAGCAGCCCCCGCGCGCACTGTGTCCCCCAATAAGCGGGCGCCACCGCAAGCTGGTCGACATGGCCGCTGCCACGATCAAGCGTGACGAAGCCCGCCATCGTTCCAGTGGATGCGTCGAAGGCCAGCCGCATGTCCGTGCCGCCATCATTGAGCGCTATCACGCGGTCGACGAACCAGCCTCGCCGCGCCTCGAAGTCGATCGACGGCATGGCCTTCTGCCACGCCATGATCCACAGGTCCGCCAGCTCGGGCAGGTGCGCGTAGTCAAAGGGAAGGAGATTGAAGGAGACGGCCGTTCCCGTCACTGCGCCGCGTCTTTGTGACGGATCTCCGCCTCGGCCTCGTCGGGCCGCGGGTCATCGGCGTACTCGACATCGCGCACGACATCGCTGCTCGTGTCTTCCTCGCGCACGTGGCTGTCGTCGGCATCGTCGGCCGACGCTTCCGCCGCCTGCGAGGCTTCCGCTGCCGCCGCGTTCGCTGCAGCCTGCTGCTCGTGCTCGATGCCTTCGCGTTGCTCGCGCAGGAAGGGCGCCACATCCTTGAGATCGTCATAGAGGCCGAACGTCAGGCGCTTGGCGCGCGTCACGAGCTGGCCATAGTCATAGGAGGTGATGCGCACGTTGCGGTACCGGCCCTCGAGGCGCGGATTGCCCTCGTACTCGTCGACCGCGCCGCCGATGACATAGACATCGACGGGATCGCGCTCGCGGATCGAACCCGCGCGCATCAGGTCACGCACGTTGTTCCAGGCCTGCATCTGCTGCTCGCCACCCACGGTCACGCGCGCGCCCTTGAGCTCGATCACCAGCGTCGGGTCGCCTTCCTTGTGCGATCCATTCTGCAGCGAGGCGCTCATCGACGGACGCGCCACGGCGCCGAGGCGACCGTCAACTTCATAGTCGCCCTGGTTGACGACGTACTCGGGCTCGAACACCCAGAGCGCCCGCTCGGCCATCGCGCTGGCATTGCGCTCGCCCGCCGCATGCGGATCGGCCCAGACCATCTCCATCTCGCTGATGGAGGTCAGGCGCTCCTTCAGGCGGTCCAGCACGGTGACGACGCCGGCCACGCTCCACTCCTCGACGACCGACTGCATCTGCGCGGCTTCCTGTGCATTGACGCCGAGCAGGCGGGCCGCCGCTTCCTCCGGCGCCTTCGTGCCCAGCCGGAGCCACTCAAGCAGGATCCCGCCATTGGCGAGCTTCGTCGACAGCTCGATGATTTCCTTGCGCTCGGCTTCGCTCTGAACCGGGATTTCCGGCTGCTGGGTCTTCGATCCCATCGCCATCTTCAGGCCGCGATTGTCCTGCGTGAGGCGGTCAAAACGCATCTGAAGGAATGAGCGTCGGCGTTCCTCGTTCCACATCACCACGACGGCGACGGCCAACGGCGCTGCAACACCCAAGATAAAAAGAAGGAATGATCCCATAATTGGGCCCCCACCCAACACGCCCGAAACGCGAATTCACTTCCCCAAGGAGGCGTATTCTATACCAGCCTGCCCCCAGGGGCTAGCAACCCTTAAATGATGAAACTTGCGTGCAGGTGCCGCCCATTTCCCGGGCAGTTTACCCAAGCCGCAAAAGTTTTTCGGTTGACGCCCCAGTCGGGCCTGGCTCCGCGCGCACAACCGCGGGATGCGCGCGGCCTCACGAAGCTCTCACCCGAACGTGAAAAGCGTCTCGCTGAATTAACGGGCACGTGCACACCCCCTGTGCTTTTCTCTGCGTGGGAGAGGCGCAACGGGGGACACATGCGCAGGACGAAATCGAATGCCGGCACAGCCGCTGTGCTGTTGCTGGCGCTGGCGACACATGCGTCGGCAGCAGCCACACCGGATGGGGGAGCGCCGGCACCGGCGCGCAACTTCCAGACTTATCAGCCCGATGTCCGCCCCCTGAGGATCGACAGCGCAGCCGCGCCCAAGATCGACGGCGATATCAGCGACGCGATCTGGCAGAAGGCCCCGGTCATCAGCGAGTTTTACCAGCTGGAGCCCAACGAAGGCGCGCCCGCCTCGGAGCGCACCGAGGTCCGGATCCTGTACGACGAGAACAACCTCTACTTCGCCGTGAAGGCCTTTGACTCGAACCCCTCCGCGATCAACGCCTCGATCAAGGCCCGCGACGGCCAGCTCGGCAAGGATGACCTCGTCCGCATCTACCTGGACCCGCAGCAGTCCCGCCGCGATGGCTACGCCTTCGAAATCAACCCGCTCGGTGCCCGGACCGACGCGCTGCTGCAGAACAACTCCTCCTTCCTGGTCGAGTGGGACACGATCTGGCACGCCCACAGCCGCATCGTCGCGGACGGCTGGGTCACCGAAGTCGCCATCCCGTTCCGGAGCATTTCCTACGACGCCGCACGCACCGACTGGGGCTTCGACTTCTTCCGCCTGATCCGGCGCAAGAGCGAGCGCATCCGCTGGTCCCAGATCAGCCGCCAGATGCCCTCCGTCGACATTTCGCGCTCCGGCTCGATGCTGGGCATCTCGGGAACGCATCAGGGCCTTGGCCTCGATATCCAGGCCTATGGTTCGCTCCGCTTCAAGCACGAATGGGAGATCCCCCGCGAGGATGACCTCTCCTTCGAGCCCTCCGGCAATCTCTACTACAAGCTCACGCCATCACTGACCGGCACCCTGACCTTCAACACCGACTTCTCGGACACGCCGCTTGACGACCGGCAGATCAACACCGGTCGCTTCGGCCTGTTCTTCCCGGAGACCCGCGACTTCTTCCTCCAGGATGCCGCCGTGTTCGAATTTGGCGGCGACAATCTCTGCTGCGACGTCAACGGCATCCCGTTCTTCTCCCGCAACATCGGCCTCGTCAACGGACAGCCTGTCGACATCGTGGCGGGCGGAAAGCTTTCCGGACAGCTCGGCAAACTCGGCGTGGGCGGACTGCTCGTGCGCACGGAAGGCACGGACACGACGGACGCGCAGACCCTCTCGGCCGCGCGCATCACGCACCAGGTCCTCGACCAGTCCAAGATCGGCATCGTCTTCACCAATGGCGACCCGACCGGCGACACCGAGAACACGGTGGCCGGCGCCGACTTCCAGTACCGCAACTCCACCTGGTTCGACGGCGACACGCTGAAGGCCGACTTCTACTACGAGCGCAGCTTCTCCGACGTGTTCGGCGACGACGACTCCTTCGGTGCCTCGATCGGCTTCCCGAATGAACCCTTCTCGTTCCGCCACACGTTCAAGGAAATCGGAGCCAACTACTATCCGGCGCTCGGCTTCGTGAACCGTCCCGGCATCCGCAACTACAACGGCAACTTCGTCTGGCACCAGCCGCTGAACGGCGAAACCTTCATGCGCTGGTGGGAAGTGGGAACCTGGTATGACTTCACGACGGACCTGAAGAACAATCTCGAGTCCCGCGAGAACGGCATCTGGGGCGGCTTCCTGGCCCAGTCGATGGATTCAGCCTTCCTGAATGTCTACAACAGCTACGAGAACGTGCTGTTCCCCTTCTTCCTGCCCAAGGGCGTTCTGGTGCCTGCAGGAGAATACGAGTGGACGAATGCCACACTCAGCCTCGAGTCCTCGCCTGCCCGTCCGATCTCGCTGAATGTCGAGGTCGCCTGCTGCAGCTTCTTCGGCGGCGACCGCCTGCGCACCTTTGCCGCGATGAACTGGCGGCCAAACACGACCCTGGACATCGGCATTCAGCACCAGTTCCAGAACATCTCCCTGCCCACCGGCGACGTCGAGATCCAGATCTACGCGATGAACCTGGCGATCAACTTCACGCCGGACATGCAGCTGCGCACGCAGGTGCAGTACGACAACATCTCCGAGACCTTCGGCCTCTCCTCCCGCTATCGCTGGGAGTTCGAGCCAGGCTCGGAACTCTTCGTCTCACTGGGTGAAAGTGGCGAACTGCTTCACGGCAACCACTACCGCTCGGACACGACCCAGGCTTCCATCCGCATCGGCCACCTGGTCAGGATGTAGCGCCCAGCAAAAAGGGCTGCCACGATGGTGGCAGCCCCTGTCCCTTTGCCAGATGGGCAAGCCTACCACTTCACGCGGACGCCCGCCGACAGTGTATGCGTCGTGATGTCGGGATTGATCGAGGCATCATAGTCGAACGTCAGCGATGCATCGCTGGAGACCGGCGCCGTCACGCCCGCACCCAGAACAAGGCTGTCACGCGCATACTCGCGGCCTTCAACCAGGAACTTGTTGCCCGGATCGGACTGCAGCGCCGCGAGGAACGAAGACTGGTTGTCCGCGAACTCGTGGGTCCACACCACGCGGGCTTCGGGGATCATCTTCCGCCCGCTTTCCAGGTCGATCGGGAACGCAAAGCGCGACCCGATCATGCTCTTCAGCGTGGTGAACTCCGCGGCGTCCACGTTCAGCTTCGAGAAGGCGAAGCCCGTCTCCTGGTAGGCATCAGTGTCGAGGTCAGCAAAGCTCAGCGCCAGCACCGGCTGGATGCGCATGTCTTCGGTCTCGAAGATCTTGCCAAGTTCCATGTAGGCCGACAGCGTTGTGCCGTCATACTTGGCGAAGGCGCCGCCCAGGTTGATGATCCTCTGCACGTTGAACTCATGCCAGATGAAGCTGGCATTCATGTTCAGGTAGAGCCGTGTATCGCCAAACGAGGCGTAGGCGCCCACTTCGAAGCTGTCGATGTCCGCATCATCGGCACTGCCGCTGAAGCTCAGGTCATCGGTCGTGTACTGCATGGCGACACCGGCCAGGATGTCTTCCGCAAAGACATGGTCGACACCCACGATGCCACCTGTCAGCGCGAAGTCCATGCCACCCACACCGGGTTCGGAGTCCGTGCCACCCCAGACGCCGACAAGGCGTCCCCAGGACGCGGTATCACCCACGCGGCGCGTGCCAGTCCGCAGCCAGTCAAACGGATCCTGGCCAGGCGTCGCGTCAGTCATGACCTGCGTCGCACCCGTCTCGTTCGCCGCAAACCGGTTGAAGCAGCTGCCGCTTGTCGAGGCGAGGCTGCATCCCACGGCGCCGAGGCCATTGACGCGATCGTTGACGAGGCTCTTCCACGGCCCTGCCGTCTCCACGACGATCGACCCGAGGTCCGCCTGCCGCGTACCGCCGACATCGTCAAACGCACCACAGATCTCCCCCTCGGGAAGCTGCAGCAGGAACGTCAGCAGCGCCTGCTCTTCCGGCGTCAGGTTGCCGCCCTGGAACATCTGCTCGAGAAGTGCGGCAAGCCTGTTGCCATTGTCCGAGCACGAGACCGACGTGAACGGATTGCGCGTCAGGTACAGGTCGACCGTGTTGTCGTCATCAAGCTCATGCCTCAGCGTGTAGAAGCCGGATCCGCCGGATACAAGGTCCTCGACGAAATCTCCCGTCAGGGACCCGCCAGCAATCACATCCTCATAGACATACTCGGTCAGGCCCGTGCCCGCGAAGGCAAGCGGATCAACAACGGCCTGGATCGTCCCCGCCAGATGCACATCGCCACTCGCGACGATCTGGCCGAAGTCGACGCCGGGCGTGCCTTCCGCCGTCGGCGGCTCAGTCAGGTAGAACGACAGGAGGGAACTTCCCGCCTGCGTGAAGCTGCCCACATTGAGCGTACTCTGGTTGTCGATGTAGAGATGGCCACCCGCGTACAGGTTCAGCGCATCCACGTTGTAGAGATTGTAGCCCTCGCCGCCCGAGCTGCCGACGGACGTGGATCCCATGATCGCAACACCACCGGACTCCACGTCAAAGCTCGCGAAGTTTTCCGCGTAGCCCGCGCCTTCGCCACCATGCGAGACAAAATAATGCTCGCCCGTGACAGTGATCGTGTCGTCATTCACCTCGTCGAAGAAATTATCGACGCCCAGCAGGTCGCCCTCGACGCCGCCACTGACAGCGTTGAACTGGTAGCTCGCATTCTTTCCGCCAAACAGGACGTCGCCACGGATCAGGGCATTGTTGGAATTGGTGAAGCTGGCCCCATTACCGATGTCGAGATTGACGGCCCTGGTACCAAAGGTGTGCGCCTCGATCAGCCCGTTGTTCGTGATGCTTCCGCTCAGGTTGTCGATGTCGAGCAGCAGCGCGTCCGAATTCGCGTCCAGCGTTCCGTTGTTCGTGATGTTGCCGATATGCGTGGTGCTCGTGATCGAGTAGCCCGGGTCTTCAACCGGAATGATGCCGTCAGTCGTGACGCCACCCGAAACGGTTCCGTCATTGATGATGTCCCCGTAGAATGACTCCACGTCGATCACGACGCCGGCAAGGCCACCCTCAATGAGGCCCGAGTTTGTCATGCCGTCGCTGAAGGTGTCGCCATGGATGTAGACAGCCGCATGCTCGTTTCCACCGCGGATCGTACCGTCATTGCTGAGACCGCCGCTGAATGAGTAGGCGTCAATGTCGATCGCCACCGCCACGCTCTGGATCGTGCCGGTATTCTGGATTCCACCGGTGAACGAGTAGACATCGTCGCGGATCCAGATCGCAGGCCCGGCCAAGCCATCGATGCGGCCGGAGTTGGTGATGCCGCCGGAGAACGAGTCCGCGCCGATCAGGATGCCAACGCCATACCCGTCGTTCTCGTAGTAACCCTCTTCCGGAAGGATCTGCGTGATCACGCCGTGGTTGGTGATGCCACCCGAGAAGGACTGCCCGTGGATGTTCAGGGCCGCGTTGGTGCGCCCAACATACTTGCCCAGGGAGCCATTGTAGATGCCGCCGGAGAAGACGACGTCGCCCTTGCCCTCGAAATACGGGTTGGGTCCCTCATTCAGGGCCAGCACCACGCATTCGACGCACTCGGTGTCATCATCGCCGATCTGGATCGCAGAAGACTGCCCGTCAATCGTGCCATTGTTTGAAATGCCGCCGGACCAGCTTCCAAAGTCCGACGAAACGTAAATGCCGCGATATCCGCGCACGACACCACCGGCTTCATTCACAAAGGCGCCGTCCATCCAGCCGTAAAGGGCCTTGAACCCATCATCGTAGAACGACTCGATCGTCCCCGCGTTCGTGATGTCGCCCGTCATGCCCGCAGGCAGGACGTTGTAGTAGCAGCCACCCAGCGAACCGAGCTGGATCGCGCTGCCGGACTCGGAGCTGATCAGGCCTTCGTTGCGTACGCCGCCCGAGATGTTCGTCGTAATGGTGAGCGCGCCTTGGGGACCTTCACCCTCATCGCCCTCTCCGCCATACTCTTCGTACATCTCGTAGCCTTCGCCACCGTAGTAGCCACCACCCATGATGGTGCCCCGGTTCAGCAACTGCCCATCGATGCCGCCCTTGCCGACAAAGAACCCGGCCTCGCCGTCTTCCGTCGGGCCAATCGTTCCATCGTTGATGACATCGCCGATGACAAAGCGCGCAATCGCGCAGTCATGCGAACCCGTGATCGTGCCAGACGATACATAGAGCGCATCACAGCTGGCCTTGACGTGGCCGACATTGCCAACGGCACCCGCTGTCGCCAGCAGGGCTATGACCGACGCGCGCGATGCGAGTGAATTCCTGAATGAGGGGCGATTGATCTTCATCTCAGTCACACCCCTCAACCTGGCCATCGACAATGCCTTCGAAGACACCACCATTGTCGAAGCCGACTTTCTGGCCCGACCTCAGCGTGACGGTCTTCCCGGTTTCCTTGGACGTCAGCACGACCTCATAGACTTCCCCGTTCGGCCCGTACTCGACGGAAACGGCGCCCGCACCGTCGTCACCGATCACGGATCGGAAAATCGTGCCGCGGATACCAATGGAGACGGTCGGCGTTTCGATCCGCACATCCTTCTTAGGGATGGAACCGGAGACAAAACGGAAGAGGCCCTTCGTGTAGCGGATCGTCTGCTTTCCGGCACCGCCAGGGCCGCCATAGACATATTCATCAACACGCAGGCGTGAATTCTGACCCATCGTCAGCCTCGAGCCATCGAGGAACGTGACTTCAAGCGCGCCGCGCTCTGCAGTGACGAGTTCCGCATTCCTGATGATCGGATCACGCAAGCGCAGGTCAGTGCGCGTACCTTGAGGTACGGACTGGGTTGCAGCGGGCCGGATCGCCGACGCATTGCCAACGGGCTGCGCAACAGACACTGACCCAATGCAGCATGACACTGCCGTGGCGACTGCCACGAACGACAAGCTTCTCATCAAGGAAACCCCAAAATTCACCAGCGGGAACCGCACATTGGCGGAATATTTTCATGGAATATTGTCACCACGACACAGTCTTGCCAACGGTGCGACCGCATTTTCACGACCGGGTTGAATTGCACAGCAGCATTCACGCGCAGTGCGTGCAGGCGTCCAATCGTGGAAAATAGGAATATGTTCCTACTGCGCCTGCGCAATCAGTCCCCGGAACAGGGCGGCCTCCCCGCTGGATTGCAGGCGGCGACCGAAGTTCGCGGCGCAGGAGAAAAAGGAATTTATGGTTAACGCTGATTTTCCGCCCCTTCACGCCCCCGACACCCCTGAACTGGCGAAAAACCGCGCAATCACGCTCTTGTAAGTTGCCGACCCACGGAAGCAGGGGTATTGAGCGACGTTTATCCGGACGAATTTACTGGCAATTTGGCGCGCCGACTGGGGGTTGGGCGACAAATCCGCAACCCGGCGATGCGATAATCCCCCCAGCGGAATCCTGCGTACTCACATCCAGTCACCAAAGAGCGTTACATGACACCCTCTGCCGACCAGGCAAAAGCAAACCCGATCCGGCGTTCCTATGTGATCGCAGGGGTGATTTTCCTCGTCCTCGTTGCCTATGTTGCATCTGGCGCTTTTGGAAGCGCTCCGCGCAAGAAGAATGATGCCGCCACGAAAGCCGAACTCGCGGCAGGACCGGAAAAGGACAAGGCAAAGGCGGCGTCGAAAGACACCGTGAGTGTGCAGGTCCGGAAGGTGACATCGGAAAAGCGCAGGCAGGATCACGTCGTGAGAGGCCAGACCGAAGCCCTGCGCAAGGTCATCGTGAAAGCAGAGACGGCGGGAAAGGTGGCCGCCATCCGCGCTGACCGCGGCACACCCGTGAAGGCGGGCGACACGATTTGCGAGCTCGCCGTGGACGAGCGCTCGGCCATGCTGAAGCAGGCCCGCGCCGTCATGAAGCAGCGCCAGCTCGAATACGAAGCGTCGCGGCAGCTGCGCGACAAGGGCTTCCGCTCCGAGACAGCCCTGGCCGGAGACCAGGCAGCCTATGAGGCCGCCGCCGCCCAGGTCGAGCAAATGCAGAACGAGCTCGACAACACGAAGCTGCGTGCACCGTTCGAGGGAGTCGTCGATGCGCGCATGGTGGACGTCGGCGACTACCTGTCTCCCGGCCAGCCCTGCGCGATGGTCATCGACCAGGACCCGTTCCTCGTCGTGGGCCAGGCATCCGAAAAGGATGTCGGCCAGATCAACAAGGGTGACAGCGGCTGGGCCAACCTCGTGACCGGTGAGCGCATTGAAGGCAAGGTTCGCTTCGTCTCAAAGAGCGCCGACAGCGCAACGCGGACTTTCCGCGTCGAGCTCGAAATCCCCAACCCGCAGGGCCGGATCCGCGATGGCGTCACCGCAGAGATGCACATCGCCGGCGCAGAGGTTCAGGCGCACAGGATCACGCCTGCCATTCTCGCTCTGGATGAGAAGGGACAGATTGGCGTGCGCATCGTCGACGACAAGAAGCGCGTGCGCATGGTGCCGGTGGAAATCGTCGCCGACACGCCGGAAGGCGTATGGGTATCGGGTCTCCCGACGGTGGCAACCGTCATCACGGTGGGACAGGAATATGTCTCGGCTGGACAGGAAGTTCAGGTCGTTGAAGAGAAAGTCGCGACCCCATGAGCGCATTCGTCGAATGGTTCCTGCTGCGCCTCAGGCTCACGATGAGCATCCTCATATCGCTGTTGATCATGGGGGTGCTCGCCTATACCTGGATTCCGAAGGAAGCCGATCCGGACATCCAGATCCCGTTCTTCTCTGTCCTCGTTTTCCAGCCCGGCATCTCGCCTGAAGACGCCGAACGCCTGATTGTCCGGCCGCTCGAAACCGAGCTGAAGACGGTCGAGGGCCTGAAGCAGATGACGTCGACCGCCGCCCAGGGCTACGCGGGCGTGAACCTCGAGTTCGACGTCAACTTCGACAAGGAACTCGCACGACAGCGCATCCAGACCAAGGTCGACCTCGCACGCCCAAAGTTCCCGCAGGATGCGGAAGAGCCCCAGATCAACGAATTCAACATTGCCCTGAATCCCGTGATCTCCGTGGTCCTGTCCGGGCCTGTGTCCGAACGCACGCTTCTGCAAACGGCAAAGCGGCTTGAGCGCGAAATCGAGTCCATCCCTGGCGTCCTGTCGGCAGACCTGAGCGGCCAGCGCGAGGAAGTGCTCGAGATCATCATCGACCCCTCCCGCCTGCAGAGCTACGGCGTGACGGGCAGCGACCTGTTCCGGGTCGTTGCCGCCAACAACCAGCTCATTCCTGCAGGCAGTGTCGACACCGGACGAGGCCGGTTTGCCGTCAAGGTTCCCGGTCTCGTGGAGACCCCGGAAGACGTGCTGCGCCTGCCAGTCAAGGTCAGCGGTACCGGCGTGGTGACGCTCAGCGACATTGCCGACGTTCGCCGCACCTTCCAGGACGCGACAACCTACCTGCGCTACAATGGCAACCAGGCCATCGCCATCGAAGTCACCAAGCGTATCGGCGAGAACATCGTCGACACCATCAAGCGGGTGAAACAGACGGTCGAGACCGCCAAGGGATCGCTGCCCGGCGGTATCAGGATCGACTACTCGTTTGACCAGTCATACTGGATCGACTCGCAGCTTACGCACCTGACCAACGCCATCCTGCTCGCCATCGCGCTTGTGATGGTCGTGGTCGTGGCTGCACTCGGGTTGCGTTCGGGGCTGATCGTGGGCTTCGCCATTCCGGCCTCGTTCCTGATCGGCATCCTGTGCCTCTATCTGGGCGGCTACACCGTCAACATGATGATCATGTTCGGCATGGTGATCACCGTCGGCCTGCTCGTCGACAACGGCATCATCGTCGTTGAATATGCAGACCGCAAGATGCTCGAGGGATACTCGCGCAAGGAAGCCTTCTCGCAGGCGGCCCGGCGCATGTTCTGGCCCGTGGTCTCGTCGACTGCTGTCACGCTGGCCGCCTTCGCGCCCATGCTGTTCTGGCCCGACGTGTCGGGCAAGTTCATGAGCTACCTGCCGCTCACGATGATCTTCATCATGACGGCATCCATGGTGGTGGCCCTGATCTTCCTGCCGGCGATCGGAACCATCTTCGGGAAACCGGAGGAAGCTCATCCCTCCACGCAGCAGGCCATTCACCTGTCCGAGCACGGCAATGTCTATGACATTCCAGGCTGGATGGGTCGCTACGCCCGTATCGTCACCTTCGCCGTGAAGCGGCCCTTCCTGATCCTGGGCATCGTCGCGGCGACGCTCGTGGCCATCGTGATTGCCCTGATCAATTTCAACCACGGCGTCGAGTTCTTCGTGCAGACGGACTCCAATGACGGCACCGTCTATGTGCGCGCGCGCGGAAACCTCAGCGCCAAGGAAAAGCTCGAACTGCTGCTGCAGGCGGAAAAGAGACTTCTCGGGCTGAAGGGCGTGCACGCAATCTACGCCGTGTCCGGCGTGGGCGGTGGCGGCTTTGGCGGCAACCAGGCACCGGTCGACACGATCGGAAGGATCGCGATCGAACTTGTGCCCTACGAAGAGCGCGGACCGTCAAAGCCCATCTGGTCAGAGGTGCGCAAGCGCCTCGAAAACCTGCCGGGCATGTATGTCGAACTGTTTGAAAACCAGGGCGGCCCGCCGACCGGCAAGGCCATCCAGGTAGAGGTTGGTTCGGAGAACTATCTCCTGCTTGACCAGGTCACCGACAAGATCCGCCGCTACATGGACGGTCTTGATGGCCTGCGGGACATCGAGGACTCCCGCTCCCTGCCAGGCATCGAGTGGGCACTGACCATCGATCGCGAGGAAGCCGGACGCTTCGGCGCAGACGTCGGAACGGTTGGCGCAGCCGTCCAGCTCGTCACCAACGGCATCAAGGTCGGTGAGTATCGTCCGGACGACTCCGAAGACGAAGTCGACATCCGGGTCCGCTATCCGATGGAGTACAGGGGCATCAACGCACTCGACGAACTGCGCATCAACACGCGCGGCGGCGCTGTGCCGATCACGAACTTCGTGACCCGCAAGGGCCAGCAGCAGGTGAACCGACTCCAGCGCGTGGACAGCCTGCGCGTCTGGACCATTCGCGCCGGCGTGAACGTCGAAGGCGGCTACAACATCAGCGAACGGATCTCCAACATCCGCAAGTGGATCGCCGACAACGGCATTGACCGGCAGGTGCGCGTGAAGTTCCGAGGTGCCGACGAGCAGCAGAACAAGTCAGGCGCCTTCCTCCTGATGGCCTTCGCGGTCGGCTTCGTGGTCATCGGCCTGATCCTGCTGATCCAGTTCAACAACTTCTGGCACGTGTTCGTCATCCTGTCGGCTGTCGTGCTGTCGGCCTTTGGTGCATTGCTGGGCATGCTGATTGAAGGCCAGCCCTTCTCGATCATCATGACGGGCACCGGCATCGTGGCGCTTACAGGCGTGATGGTGAACCACAACATCGTGCTGGTGGACACGTTCCACCATCTGCTCGATGCAGGCTTCAAGCCGATGGACGCCATTATCCGCACCGGTATCCAGCGCATGCGGCCGGTGCTGCTGACAACCTGGACGGCCATCTTCGGCTTGCTGCCGCTGATGTACGAGTTCGACGTGAACTTCTTCACACGCGAGATCCAGTTTGGCGGTCCCAGCGCCGACTGGTGGGTACCCTTGGCCACGGCCATCGTCTATGGCCTCGGATTCTCCACGCTGCTGACGTTGATCGTGACGCCGGCCCTGCTGGCCATCGAGCAGAAATACTTCTCGAGGAATCGCAAGCACTGGGGTGAAATGGGACGCATCGAGGACAATTCCAGTCCGATGCCCGCCGAATAGGCCAGCTTGTCACGTATACCCCGTGGGGGTATACGTGACGCATGCTTTTCCGCACGCTCTTCGCACTCACTGTTGCACTCCTCGGGCTTGGCACGACGCTGGCCAGCGCGGCTGAATTCAGCCTGGAGCTGCGTGCGGCCAAGGTCGACATCGATGGCACACCCTCCCCGGCCCTGACGATCAACGGCACGCTGCCCGGACCGACCCTGCGCTTCAGGGAAGGAGACGATGTCGTCATACACGTGACGAACCGCCTGACGGAGCGCTCGTCGCTTCACTGGCATGGATTGCTGGTGCCGGGTGAGATGGACGGTGTACCGGGGCTGAACGGCTTCAAGGGCATTGAGCCGGGCGAGACCTTCACCTACCGCTTCAGGGCACGCCAGTCGGGCACCTATTGGTATCACGCCCATTCCGGCACACAGGAACAGGCCGGGGTCTATGCACCGATCATCATCGATCCGAAGGAACCGGATCCGGTCTCCGTGCAGAAGGACTACGTCGTGCTTCTGTCCGACTACACGGATTCGAACGGTTACGAAATCCTGCGCAATCTCAAGAACGACCACGAGTTCTACAACCGGGGCCGACGGACGGTATCGACCTTCTTCGAAGACTGGAGCGATCGGGGCCTTTCGGCGACGCTGAAGGACCGCGCCGAGTGGGGCGAGATGCGCATGGACCCGACGGACCTCGCGGACGTCACCGGCTACACCTTTCTCGTCAACGGCAAGACGCCAGCCTCCAACTGGACCGGCAAGTTCGCGCCGGGTGAACGTGTAAGGCTCCGTTTCATCAATGGGTCCGCCATGTCCTTCATGGACGTGCGCATTCCCGGCCTCAAGATGATCGTCGTGCAGGCCGACGGGCAGAATGTCGAACCTGTCGTCGTCGATGAGTTCCGGATCGCGCCGGCCGAAACGTACGATGTCGTCGTGACGCCAAGGGAAAGCCAGCCCTACACGATCTTTGCCGAGCCGATCGACCGTACGGGCTACGCGGCAGCAACGCTTGCGCCCAGGGAGGGCATGCGTGGCGAGTTGCCGGAACGACGCCCGCGCACCATCCTCACGATGGAAGACATGGGTATGGCTCACGGCGGGCATGAAGGTCATGCGTCTTCCGGGCATGAGGGGCACGACATGTCCGGGCACGACGGTCATGCCGGCCACGTACCTCCACCAGCCGCGCATGCGGGACATGAGGGACACGGCGCACCGGAACCCTCGAAGGAAGACAAGCCGCGCAAGCCGAGGGGATGGGCCGACGCGGCAACACCTCCGGGTGCGCGCGCCCTGAAATATGCTGACCTGCGTTCGCTGGTTCCGCAGAAAGACACGCGCGAACCCGAGCGCGAGATCGTTGTACGCCTTGGTGGCTCGATGACGCGCTACATCTGGACACTGAATGGCAGCAACGCCGAGAATGCGGAGCCCATCGACCTGCGTTACAATGAGCGGGTGAAGCTGACCTTCATCAATGAATCGATGATGTCACACCCAATGCACCTGCACGGCATGTTCGTGCAGCTGGTGAACGGGCAGCCGGCCGACCGTCTCCCGAACAAGCACACAGTCAATGTCGAACCCGGAAAGTCATACTCCGTCCTGCTGACCGCAGACGAGCCTGGCGAATGGGCCTTCCATTGCCACCTGCTCTATCACATGGCCTCCGGCATGATGACAAAGGTGACGGTCGCACGCCTGGCCGGGGAGCATCACAAGTGAGGCCTCACGTCTTTCTTGCACTCGCAGCCTTCGCAAGCGCCGCCAGCCAGGTCACGGCGCAGGCCTCCGATTCAGGACACGACATGCACGGCGAGCAGATGCTCTTCTGGGGCGCTGGTGCCGAAATCGACCATGCAGAGCAGGACTGGCTATCCGACGCTGAAGGCTCCCTTGTAACCTGGGACGGCTACGCATGGATTGGCGACGACGACCTCAAGCTACGCCTCGAAGCCGAGGGGGAAGCCGAGGATGGCGACATCGACCACAGCGAGCTCAAGACCCTGCTCTCCTGGAACGTGGACGAGTTCTGGGACCTGCAGGCAGGCGCACGCTTCGACCTTGAGGATGGCGGGAATACCTGGGCTGCCTTTGGCGTCCACGGCATGATGCCGTACTTCATCGAAACCGACGCGTTCGTTTACGTGGATCGCGACGGCAATGTTGCTTTCCATGCCGCATACGAGATGGACTTCGCAGTCACGCAGGACATCTTCATCCAGCCGCAGGTGGAGATCGAGGCCTTCGCGCAGGACATGCCTGAACGGGGCGTGGGTGAAGGATTGAGCGACCTGACCCTGGGCCTTCAACTGCGATACGAAATCACGCGCAAACTTGCGCCCTATGTCGAAGTCGTCCATGAACGGGCACTGGGCGAGACATCACAGATCATGCAGGACAACGGCGAGGATCCGGAGAGCACGACCATTCGTTTCGGCCTCCGTTTCCGCCTCTAGAAGGGAGTACTGAACATGAAGCGGATTGTTTCTGGCGTAGCCGCACTGTCACTCATGCTGTTGGGCGGAACCAGCCTGGCGCATGACCACGGCACTTCGTCAACCGGCAAGATTGGCGATCCCAAGCGCGTGACGCGCACGGTCAAGCTCGAGATGTCGGAATACGCCTTCGACCAGACCAGCCTCACCTTCAAGGCCGGCGAGACGGTCCGCTTCGTGGTCAGCAACAAGGGCAAGCTCAAGCACGAACTGACAATCGGAACGGCGGAGGAGCAGAAAGCCCATCGCGCAGCCATGCAGTCAATGTCAGACATGAACCACGACGAACACAGCCATGACATGCCGGCCAACGCCATCCACGTCGCGCCCGGCGAGACGCGCGAACTGGTCTGGGAGTTCACGAGCGCAGGCGCCCTGCTCTTCGCGTGCAACTATCCGGGCCACGCCGATCTCGGCATGGAAGGCAAGATCGCCGTCAACTGAGGCGCAGGCCGCGCAGCCGCAAGGCATTGCCGATCACGCTGACCGAACTGAGGGACATGGCAGCGGCGGCAATGCCCGGATTGAGCAGGATGCCGAACAGCGGATAGGCCAGACCCGCGGCCGCCAGCACGCCAACGGCGTTGTAGATGAAGGCAAAGAACAGGTTCTGCCTGATGTTGGCCATCATCGCGCGTGACAGCGTGACCGCACCCGTGATGCCACGCAGGTCACCCTTGACCAGCGTGATGCCGGCGCTCTCGATCGCAACATCCGTTCCTGTTCCCATCGCAATGCCGACATCTGCCGCCGCGAGCGCCGGCGCATCATTGATGCCATCACCCGCCATCGCGACAACGTCTCCGCGCGCCTTGTAGTCCTGGATGACGCGCAGCTTGTCGGCCGGCGATGCCTCCGCCACCACATCGGAAATACCTACCTGCGCCGCCACGACATCCGCCGTGGCCTTGCTGTCGCCTGTCAGCATGACGACGCGAATGCCATGCGCCTGCAGCCAGGAAACTGCAGTCCGCGATGTGGGCTTCACGGCGTCCGCCACGCCCACGAGGCCGGCAAGCACGCCATCAATCATCACATGGACGACAGTCTGTCCCTCACGACGCATGCGCTCGGCGGCTTCCTCGGCCTCCGGCGTAATCGTGCCCTGCGACCGGATCAGCTTCTGGTTCCCGACCGACAGCTTCCTGCCGTCCACGGTCGCCCTGACACCCTGCCCCGCTATGGATTCAAAGGCGGTGGCCACCGGAATCTCCAGGCGCTTCTGCTCGGCCGCCTTGATGAAGGCTGACGCCAGCGGATGCGCGCTCGCGCGCTCAACGGAGGCAGCGAACCGCAGAACGTCTTCTTCCGAATACGGATCAAATGAAGTGACGGAAAGAATGCTGGGCTGGCCCTGCGTGAGCGTGCCGGTCTTGTCCAGCACGAGGACCGTTACCTTCTCCAGACGCTCCATGGCATCGGCGCTGCGGACGAGAACACCCGACTGCGCGCCACGCCCAACGCCCACCATGACAGACATCGGCGTCGCAAGTCCGAGCGCGCACGGACACGCGATCACGAGCACGGACACGCCAGCCACGATGGCGTAGGCAAGCGACGGTTCGGGACCAATCAAGAGCCAGGCAGCAAACGACAGCATGGCGATTGCAACCACCGCCGGAACGAACCAGGCGGAAACCCGGTCGGCCAGTTGCTGCACGGGCGCGCGGCTCCGTTGGGCCTGCGCGACCATCATGACGATCCGGGACAGCACCGTATCCTGCCCCGTATGCTGCGCCGTCATCACGAAGCTGCCGCTGACATTGATGGTGCCGGCAACAACCCGGCTTCCCAAGGGCTTCGACACCGGCAAAGGCTCTCCGGTCAGCATGGACTCATCGACCGAGCCATCACCTTCGACCACAGGCCCATCCACCGGCACCCGGTCGCCCGGACGCAGGCGCAGTCGGTCACCAAGCTTGACCTGCGAAAGGGCGATGGTCTCGAGGCTTCCATCATCCCGCACGCGCTGGGCCGTATCAGGGACGAGTTTCATGAGCGCCTTGATGGCCCCCGCTGTCTGCTGCCGCGCACGCAACTCCAGCACCTGCCCCAGCAGCACAAGCGTGATGATGACTGCAGCAGACTCGAAATAGACATCCGGCATGCCGTGCGCCGAATGCAGCGCATGCGGAAACAGCCACGGCATCGTGGTCGCAATCGCACTGAAGACGAAGG
This sequence comes from uncultured Flavobacteriaceae bacterium, assembly GCA_964646885.1. Lineage (GTDB taxonomy): Bacteria > Pseudomonadota > Alphaproteobacteria > Micropepsales > Micropepsaceae > SZUA-430. Next base: position 858 of record CAZYFM010000061.1, on the reverse strand, counting down.
CGACACCCGTGCCCGCGGCGATCAGGGTGAACATGTTGAGGCTTCTGTTGACGAGAGACTGCCAGCCGCGCTCGAAGAAGGGAAACCCGCACCACAGGATGACAGGCACGCTCAGTGCAAACTGGAGCCACGCCGATATGCGCATGTCGAGGCTGTGCAACTCGACAAGGCCCATGCCCCGCCCGCCCATCGCCAGAACAAAAATCGGAAGGGTGAGACACGCCGCAACGACGAAGCGCGTCCACATCGAATTCAGTTCTGCAGCCGCTCCGGCATCTTCAGCCGCCGGATCTTCCGGCTCCAGCGCCATGCCGCACTTCGGACAGTTTCCCGGCCCCAACTGGCGGATCTCGGGATCCATGGGGCACGTATAGACAACCAGGCGCTGGGCCGGTGTCGGTTCGACAGCAGGAACCGAAGGCTTCAGGTAAACCTCGGGATCCGCTTCGAACCGGGTCCGGCACTTGGCGGCACAGAAATAGATTGTCTTCCCGTCGTGGACTGTCTTGTGCGGGGTGCGGTGGGGATCAACCATCATGTGACAGACGGGATCCCGCTCGGTTTTGCTCGGATCAGCCTTTGGAGTATGTATGGGCTTATGGTCCATGCTGTTCCGGCCAGACTTATGGTGAATGCGGGGGTGTCCGAAGACTTATACCCCCGGGGGGTATAGTTCAACTATGCAGTCACAAACGAAAATGACCTGCACGGCCCGCCTCAAGCGGATGGAAGGCCAGATCAGGGGCCTCGTCAGGATGATCGAGGAAGACCGCTATTGCATTGACGTGATCACGCAGATCCAGGCTGTCATCGCCGCCGCCCGCAAGGTCGAGAGCGAAATCCTGAGGGACCACGTCT
>CAZYFM010000060.1:0-19845 GCA_964646885.1 uncultured Flavobacteriaceae bacterium | reverse complement strand
CGTATGCTCGCCGATCGTCGGCGGATCCAGCCGGATCGAGCACGGCGACTTCGAGAACTTGAGCCCCGGCTTCATCGCAACATAGCGCCCCTCGCTCGCGATCTCGCGCTCCTCGAAGAAACCGACCGCCTTGAAGTGCGGATCCTCGAACAGCGTCGTCATCTCGTTCGCGCGCATGGCCGGGATATGGTGCTTGTCGCAGAGCGCCATCCACTCCTCGGTCGTGTGCTTCAGCGCCGCCTCGCGCATCATGTCGTAATAGGCATTCACGCGCGCCTTGCCGTCCGCCGCAGACAGGAAGCGCTCGCTCTCATAGGCGTTCGGAATGCCGCCGAGCTCCAGGAACTTCACCGAACCCTCGCGGCTCGCCGGCAGCACGACGATGTAGCCATCCTTCGTCTGGTAGGGCCTGCGATGCGGCGTGATCGTGGTCGGATGACCGAACTTGCCCGGCACGTCGGGATAGGTCTTGCCCCAGATATGTTCAGCCTGGATGAAGCCCGTGAAGGTCTCGAGCATTGGCACTTCCACGAACTGCCCCTCGCCCGTTCGCGCCCTGTGCTGCAGGGCCGACAGCGCCGCAATCACGGCGAAGAGCCCGCAGGTCTTGTCCGCAATGATCGACGGCAGCGGCCGCAGCGACTTGTCGCCATCATAAAGCGGCAGCAGGTCACAAGCCCCGGACGCCGCCTGGATCAGGTCGTCAAAGGCCTGCCGCCCGTTATAGGGTCCGCCGGAACCATAGCCGACGGCCTCGACATAGATGATGTCCGGCTTGATCGCCGCAACATCCGCATAGCCGAAGCCCAGGCGCTTGATGGCCTCGGGGCGCATGTTGTGGATGAAGATGTCCCCGGAACGCACCAGCTTCTGCAGCGCGCGCTTTCCGGCCTCGCTCTTCAGATCAATCGCGACCGAGCGCTTGTTGCGGTTCAGCGCGACGAAGAGCGGCCCCATCACCTGCGACTTCGGCGCCTTGCCCTGGTTGCGCTGCCGGTCGCCGGACGGTTCCTCGACCTTGATCACGTCGGCCCCAAGGTCCCCCAGCGTCTGCGTCGCATAGGGGCCAAGGACAAACTGGGTCAGGTCGATCACCCTCACCCCGTGAAGGGGCCCCGGGGCGGGCGCGGCTTTCGCGGTCATGGACGCTCTCTTTTCTAAATGGGCTCAACAGGCTAACCCTAGACGCGAGAACCACCACATTTCTAGGGTCCCCATGCAACTTCACCAGTCCTCCTGGCCGGAAATCGAGCAGTACCTCAAGACCTCGAAGGGGATCATCGTTCCGATCGGATCGACCGAGCAGCACGGCCCGAACGGCCTGCTCGGCACCGACGCGATCTGCCCCGAGGTCATCGCGAAGATGGCTGGCGACGAAAGTGGCATCCTCATTGGCCCGACCTTCAATGTCGGATCGGCCCAGCACCACTTGGGCTTCCCCGGCACGATCACGCTCCGGCCCTCGACCATGATCGCGGCCATGAGCGACTGGACCGCCTCGCTGATGCGCCACGGCTTCGAGCGCATCTACTGGTTCAACGGCCACGGCGGCAACGTGGCACCGGCCAATGCCGCTTTCTCGGAGATCTATTCGGAGTTCTCGTTCCGCCGCGCCGGCTCCAACCAGAAGCCGATCCGCCTCTTCCTTAGGAACTGGTGGGAACTCGGCGGCGTGGGCGAACTCTGCCGCGAGATCTTCCCCGTCGGCGAAGGCAGCCACGCCACGGCCTCCGAAGTCTCCGTCACCTACTTCGCCTACCCCGACGCGCAGAAGAAGGTCGAGATGCACCCGAAGATCGCGCCGACCGGCTCGATCCGGGACGCCGACGACTATCGACGCCAGTTCCCCGACGGTCGCATCGGCTCCGACCCGAGCCAGGCAACACCGGAAAAGGGCGAGCGCATCGTGAAGGCCGCCGTGAAAGCCCTGATCAGCGACTTCCGAAACTTCATGGAAGCAGGCTAGATCAGCAGGTAGACATCGCCGCTCTCGATCTCGATGTCGGCCGGCTTCAGGAAGCGCCCCGCGCAGGGACCGCTGATGCAAAAGCCATCCTCGACGCGAAATCGCGCGCCATGCATCGAACATATCAGGAGCGACCCATCCTGGTTCAGGAACCGGTCGGGAAAGGTCTCAAGCGGCGTGTTCTGGTGCGGGCAGGAATTGACATAGGCGTACAACTGACCGCCGCGCGAAACCAGCACCGTGTCCCGCCGGTGCGCGCCATGGATGATGACAATGCCGCGCGCGGCACCGTCAGCAACATCTGACTGCTTGCACAGCAGGCGACGGATCCTGCTCATCTGGACGTCACGCCACCCATCTTGCAGATCTGCGCCCACTCGGCGTCGCTGACTGGCTGCACCGACAGGCGCGTATTGTTGACGAGCACCATCTTCGACAGCAGTGGCACCGCCTTCGCATCCGACAGCGTGACCGGGGTCTTCAGGCTCTCGACCGCAACGACATCGACCATCGACCAGTCGCCCTTCTCCGCCGTGTGGTCGGGATAGGCCTCGCGAATGATCTCGACGATGCCGACGATCGCCTTCTCCTCGCCCGAATGGTAGAAGAAACCGCGCTCGCCCTTCTTCATGGCGCGGAGGTTCAGCCGGGCCTGGTAGTTGCGCACGCCACTCCACGGCTCGCCCTTGTCGCCGCGCTTGACCTGCTGCGCCCACGACCACGTCTCGGGCTCGGATTTCAGAAGCCAGTACGCCATCGCTCAGGCCTTCGGTCCGCCGATCGTCCACTTCCAGGGCCGGATTTCGACGTTCGAAAAAAGCCCCGCCTGCACATAGGGATCGTTCGCCGAAAACGCGCGCGCCGCCTCGAGGCTGTCCGCCTCCAGCACGATCAGGCTGCCGGTCATCGCCTGCCCGTCCTCCGACGTGAATGGTCCCGCAATGGGAACGCGCGCCTTGTGTTGCTCGATATAGGCAAGGTGCCGCGGGCGCGCTTCCATGCGGATCGCAGTCGCATTCGGCTTGTCGGTGCAGATCAGGGCAAACAGCATCGTGTCAGTGCTCGCTTTTGAGAGGTCTGGATAGCAGGGCGCGGATGGCCGTGTCGACGTCGACATGTCCCGCAACAATGTCAGCAACGGCTTCGGCAATGGGCATCTGGATCCCGAGCGACGTCGCCCGCTTGACGAGAGCCGGCGCTGTCGCCGCCCCTTCCGCGAGCGGAGACGCATCCGTCACGGGCTCGCCACGCGCCAGCGCAACGCCAAGCGAGAAGTTCCGGGACTGCCGGCTTGTCGCCGACAGCACCAGGTCTCCAAACCCGCTCAGCCCCGAAAGTGTCTCGAGCCGCGCGCCGAGCGCGGAACCAAATCGTGCCATCTCCGCAAAGCCGCGCGTCATCAGCGCCGCGCGCGCGCTTTCGCCGAAGCCGCGGCCTTCGACAATACCGCACGCGATCGCCAGCACGTTCTTCACCGCGCCGCCAATCGCAACGCCGGTCACGTCGGTCGAGGCATAGGGACGGAAGCTCGACGATCCCAGCGCCTCGCACAACGTCGACGCTGTCCCCGCATCCTCGAAGGCGATCGTGACGGCACAGGGCAAGCCGCGCACGACGTCGGCCGCAAAGCTCGGGCCCGAGAGGATGCCGAATGTCGCCGCCGGCGCCTCGTCCCGGCAGACCTCATGCATGAGAAGCCCCGACGCCTGTTCGATGCCCTTGGCACAGATCACGACGGGACCGCGAAGCCTGAACTGGCGAAGGCTGTGGCGCAGCGTCTGTGCCGGACACACCATCAGCACGGCATCCGCAGCCTCCAGCGCCCGCGCATCGACGGTCGCCTGGATGGACGGCAGCAGCGCCTGCCCGGGCAGGAAGCGCGGGTTCTCGTGCAGGCGGTTGATGTCGTCGGCGAGCTGCGGGGTATTGGCCCAGAGGGTCACCTGCAGTTTTGCTGCAGCTGCTAACTGGGCAAGCGCAGTGCCCCAGGCGCCAGCACCTGCAATCCCGATATGGTTTATTTTGTGTATCTTCACGCTTGCAAGTTCTGTTGCGCTGAATGATTTATTGAAGATTCACTCGAAACCGCTACACTCTGCATCGAAATGTTGTGCAAAGACACAGTCAGAGGAAACATCCTGGAAGCCGCCAAAAAGCGGTTCCTTCACTACGGCTATGCAAAGACGACGATGGCGGAGATAGCCTCGGACTGCAACATGTCCCCTGGCAATCTGTACCGGTACTTCCCCGGCAAGCTCGACATCGCGGAAGCCATTTGCACCGAGGCGGGGGAATTCGCGATTGCCAAGCTCCGGGACGTGATGCGCAGGCCTGGCCGTTCGGCCAAGGAACGCCTGCGTGATTTCCTGTTTGCCGACATGCGGCTGACATACGACCAGCTCGAGTACGACAAACAGGTGTTTGAGATGGCGCGCGTCGTCTCGCAGGAACGGCCGCATTTCGCCAACCGCATCCTCGCTTTGAACCGAGCGCTGCTGTCCGAGATCCTCGCCGCCGGCAACGCATCGTCCGAGTTCTTCATTGAGGACGTCGTCTTCACGGCAGAGATGCTGCAGTCAGCCACGATGAAGTTCCGCTACCCCCAGCTCCACTCAAAGCTGTCCTATGACAAGCTGGAGCGGGAACTGGACGGCGTGCTGCACCTGCTTCTCAACGGCCTGGACGACGGCGGCGCCGGCAAGGAACAGGTTTCCAAGCCCGTCCACCAGTCAGCCTCCGACGAACTGATCACCATTTGAGCCATTTTGACAGAAAATCATGCGACAAAATGTACTTTCGACTGTACGAGTGAATAAAAACGATTTTGTTCATTGATTTGTCGTCAGCGTTGATCTATATCATTCTCATAACGGAACGGCACCCGGCCCGACCGCAGACCAAGGAGAATGAAAATGACCAACAACGGCAACCTGATCTCTGATGTGACCGCCCTGATCGCGGTCTTCGTGCTCAGCGCTTACGGCATCCTGTTCCTGGCGAACGCCACGAACCTCCTGTAAGCCCAGATGGCTTTCAGGAAAAACGAACGGACGACCCTCCTCCCCGGTCGTCCGTTTCGTTTTTGAGCCAATGCCTTGGTGAACAAGGCTCAAGGTAAACGCGAGTAAGCGTTACCCAAGCATGAACGGGATCGGTCAAATCGTGACGATCCGGCTCCACCGCCCAACAGGGCGTGTAGAAAATCCATAAAAATCAAAGAATTATCAGGACTGGCTGAGATAATCGTTCAGCTGGGTCAGGACTTCGCACGCGCCAGCGAGGCGCGCGAACTGTCCAGCGGCCAGCGCGCCCGCGCTGCAACGCCAAGGTCATCCGTCATCCCGGCCTGCAGCCGCTCGATCCCCGCCCAGGCGACCATCGCCGCATTGTCGGTACAAAGCCGCGCGGGCGGAACCACCAGCGCCACCCCTGCCGAAGCCGCAAGCCCGGCGAGCGCGCGGGCCAGCTCCTGGTTCGCCGCCACCCCGCCCGCAACGACCAGAGACCGCACCCCGGCCCGCCGCACTTCCGGTCCTTCAAGGGCCGCCGCCGTCCGGTCAATCAGCGCTTCAATGGCAGCCCGCTGGAAACTCGCAGCGAGATCCGCGATCGCTTCATCTGTCAGCTCAGTCACTTCCACGTGCCGCCGCACGGCCGACTTCAGCCCGCTGAATGAAAAATCGTAGCCCGCAGTGCCAGCCAGCGGCCGCGGCAGCTTGAAACTCTTGGGATTTCCGCCCTTTGCAGCGCGCTCCACGGCCGGACCGCCAGGAAATCCAAGTCCCAGAAGCTTCGCCGTCTTGTCGAAGGCCTCGCCGACCGCGTCATCGATCGTCGTTCCCAACCGCTGGAACTGCCCGATGCCCGTGCAGATCAGGAGCTGGCAATGCCCGCCCGACACCAGCAACAGCAGGAATGGATAGGCCGTCCCGTGCGTCAGCCGCGCTGTCAGCGCGTGCGCCTCAAGGTGATTGAGCGCAATCAAGGGCTTGCCTGCAGCAAGCGCCAGCGCCTTGGCAGTCGTCAGGCCGACGGCAACGCCACCCACAAGACCAGGCCCCGCCGTTGCCGCGATGCCATCAATCTCGTCGAGGGAAATCCGCGCTTCGGCCAGCGCCTGCAACACCACCGTGTCGATGAGCTCGGCATGCGCGCGCGCTGCAATCTCCGGCACGACGCCGCCATAGGGACGATGGGCGTCGAACTGGCTGGCAACGACATTGGACAGGATCTCTCCAGGTCCCGGAGCAATGCCACGAACCACCGCCGCGGCTGTTTCGTCGCAGCTTGTTTCCACGCCCAAAACCGTCAGCACGAGATGTTTAACCCATTCAAGTTGCGTGAGAATATGGCGTCGCCCGGCAATCCTCTATAGCTTGCGCGCGAACTTGGAACCTCTAGCACCTGATCTTCCACGCGTGCAAACACCCATCCGCATCGGAACCCGTGGCTCGCCACTCGCTCTCGCGCAGACCCGCACGGTCATTGCCGCGATAGCCGGCGCCATGAAGTGGTCGGCGGAGGAAGCAGCCGTCCGAACGACCATCGTCCCGATCAAGACAAGCGGCGACCGCATCCAGGATCGGCCGCTCGCCGACCTCGGCGGCAAGGGGCTGTTCGCCAAGGAGATCGAGGAGGCCCTGCTGCGCAACGAGATCGATTGCGCGGTCCACTCCCTGAAAGACATGCCGACAGCCCTGCCCGAGGGCCTGGTGCTTGACTGCGTGCTCGAGCGCGAGGATCCGCGCGACGCGCTGATTTCAGCATCTGCAACGCGCATAGAAGACCTGCCGCCGCGCGCCCGCTTCGGAACGAGTTCGGTTCGCAGGCAGGCCATGCTGCTCAATCGCAGGCCGGACCTGAACATCGTGCCACTCCGGGGGAACGTCGACACGAGGCTGTCCCGCGTTGAATCCGGTGACATGGATGCCACCATCCTCGCCATCGCCGGATTGAAGCGTTTGGGCAAGCAGGCCGTGGCGAAGGCGACGATTTCGACGACCGACATGCTCCCCGCCGTGGCTCAGGGCGCGATTGGCATCGAGTGCCGCCAGCGCGACGAAGCGCTCATCGAATGCCTGTCGCGCATCAACCACGCCGAGACCCTGATGGCCGTGACGCTCGAGCGTGAGTTTCTCACCGTGCTCGACGGTTCGTGCAAGACACCCATCGGCGGTTACGCGCGCCGCAGCGAGCAGGGTCGCATGACATTCGAAGGCTGCGCGCTCTCGCCGGACGGCCGCACACGCCATGACGTGGCACGGCACGACAGCGCACGAACGGTTGACGAGGCCCGGGCCATCGGACGCTCGGCGGGAGAGGAACTCCTCGCCCGCGCCGGCCGCAGCTTCTTCCAGGTCTGATGATGCGCGTTCTGGTCACCCGACCCGAACATGATGCACGCGAGTTCGAAGCAGAGTTGCGCGAGCGGGGCCACGAACCCGTTTCCCAACCCATGCTGTCCATCGAGTTCGAAGAAGGACCGATGCTCGACCTTCAGGACATCGACCTGGTCGTATTCACGAGCGCCAATGGCGTGAGAGCCGCTGCGAGGCGGATATCGGCGCGCAGCCTTCCCGTCCTGGCTGTTGGCCCCGCCACCGCGTCGGAAGCCGAACGGCAGGGCTTCAAGCCTGTGACGACAATCGCCGGCGAAGGCACGAGCGGCATCATCGAGCACCTGGCAGCTCACCCCGGCCTGAACGGCAAGAGGTTGCTCCACATCAGCGGAGCGGACGTGGCAGGCGATCTGCTCACGCAAGCAGGCGCCATGGGCTTCAGCATCACGCGCCGGCAGTTGTACCGCGCCGTGGCGGCGACGAGCCTTTCGCCAGCTCTGCGACAGCACCTGCAGCAGGAGACGCTGGAGGCTGCCACCTTCTTTTCGCCAAGAACCGCCAAAATCTTCTGCGAGCTCGTCGGCGAAGCGGGCCTCGCCGCCCGGGCAAACCGCGTCACTGCCTGCGCGATCAGCCGCAATGCCGCCAAATCGTTGGAAACACTCACCTTTCGTAAGGTTTTGGTGGCGCAGAATGCAACGGCTTCGGCAATGCTGGACCTGCTCGACTCCCTGTGACAGCGGGGCCACTTTGTTTGTGGCCAGCATACTGCCTAATTTCGCGCCGCATCTGACCGGGCCTTGAGTCAATGAACCAGCCACAGAATTCAACAAGCATCACGACGCCATCGCGCAATGCCGGCGAACGCAAGGTGCGCCACGGCCTGATCGAGGATTGGCGCGACGCGCTTGGCATCCTGTTGCTGCTGTTCGTCGCTGCATTCTTCGGCGCCATCATTTCGCGCTTCTGGCCCGATATGGAAGGCGGCACGCAGGCCACAGGCACGGAAGTCGACACGAGGCTCGTCACACTCGAGGGCAAGGTCGCGCGCCTCATCCAGTCGCGCGAGACGACAGTGCTCGCGGAGCGCGCCGGCAAGCTCGAGTCACGCATCACGGCGATGGAAACAGCATTCGCCGCGCTTGGCGTCCCGACCACGCCCACCCCTGCAAGCGGGCAGCCGGGCACCTCGCCCTCCCCGCTCAGCGGGACAATCCTGGAAACAGCGAAGCGGCTTGAAAACGTGAACACCCGCGTGCTCGAGCTTGAAACGAGGACGCAGGGCGTACCCGAAGCGCTGGCGTCGACCAAAACGACGCTCGAAACGCTCGGCACGACCACGACCACGATCGCCACGAAGATGGACGATGTGTCCTCGCGCCTAGAGAAGCTTGAGTCATCGGACCTGCTCGATCTCGCACGGCGCGCATCGCTCGCATCAGCCATCGCAAACCTGACACGCGCGGCGCAGGGCTCATCGCCCTTCAAGACAGAATTCGACGTCGTGGCAGCGCTCTTGCCCGGCAACCAGACCCTGAGCGAAGTGGCACCCCATGCCACCACAGGGTTGCCGACCACGGGCACGCTCATCTCGACCTTTGGCAACATGGCAAGCGTGGCGCTTGATGCAGAACGCAAGTCCGCCGGAACGGGAGGATGGTCGCAACTCTGGACCAACTTCACGTCGATGGTCAGCTGGCGTTCCACGGCCGAACAGGAAGGCTCCTCCACCGAAAGTCGTCTCGCACGTGCCGAGATCCGGCTGAAGGCAGGCGATCTCGCCGCCGCAGTACGCGAACTCAGCGCCATCAAGGGCGCGGCGCGCAAGAGCCTGTCGCCCTGGCTGCAGAAGGCCTCCGCACGCATCAAGGTCGAGACGGCCCTGGCACAACTGAACTCGTCGGCCATCGAGGCCATCACCGGATCCGCCGATGACGGCGAGCCGGTTCCCCAGCTGCCTCCACCCTGAGGACATAGCAAGATGATACGCGCGCTCTGGCTTTTCATCCTGATCGCCATCATTGCGGTGGCGGCGAGCACGCTCGCTGACGTGCCGGGATCGGTGACGATCAGCCTGCCAACACAGGAAATCCGCGTCTCGATCCCCGTGGCAATTGCGCTGGTGATTGTCCTGTCCGTTGCGACGATCCTGCTCTATCGCGTGATCACGACCTTCGTGGATGCACCGGCGGAATTCTTCCGCTGGCGCGCCATGGGCCGACGTCGCCGTGGCTTTGCTGCCGTGACACGAGGCCTCGTCGCCGTCGCAGCCGGAGACGACGACGAAGCGCGCAAACAGTCGCGCAAGGCAATATCGCTGGTCGGAGAACCGCCGCTGGCCCTCCTCCTGGCTGCCCAGGCCGCCCAGATGGACGGCGATGAAGAGGCGGCGCAGCGCTACTTCACGCAGATGCTGCAATCAAAGGACACGGAGTTCCTCGGCCTGCGTGGCCTGTTCATGTCTGCCATGCGCCGCGGAGACACGGACCAGGCCCTGCTCATCGCGGAACGGGCACGCCTGCTGCGTCCAAAGACGCGCTGGGCGCTGGCCGCCCTCTTTGATCTCAATGTTGCCAAGCGCCGCTGGACTGAGGCCTCGGCCGCAGTCGACTTGCAGATGAAGGCGCGACAGCTCGATCCTGCGATTGCCAAGCGCCGTCGCGCGATCATGGCAACGGCAAATGCACAAGCCGCCCGTGAATCCGGCCAGGACGAAGCTGCGGTGAAGTTCGCGGAAGAAGCACTGTCACTGTCCCCGGGATTCGGACCGGCCGCAATCATCGCCTCGCGTGGCGCCGCAGCACAGGGCAAGCTCTGGCGCGCCGCGAGCCTGATCGAGACAGCATGGGCACAGGGCCCCCACCCCGATCTCGCAAAGGCCTATGCCGCGATGCGGCCCGAGGAAACACCGGCGGCACGCGCCAAGCGTCTTGGTTCGCTGGCGGGCATGAGCCCGCACCATCCCGAAAGCCGCATCCTGAACGCCGCGGCAGCCATGTCCCAGGCCCGGTATGAGGAGGCCAAGGAGTTCCTGCGGCCGTTGGCAGAACGCCACCCGACCGTGCGCGTCTGCATGATGATGTCCGAAGTAGAGCGTGGACTGGGCGGCGAGAGCCTGGCCGCGCGTGACTGGGCGACACGGGCGCTCAAGGCCCCGCGTGACGCGCTGTGGGCCTGCGGCGCCTGCCTGCGCACCCAGAACGACTGGAGCCCCGTGTGCGCATCCTGCGCGGGGTTCGACACGCTGTCGTGGCAGAGCGGATCGCCGGCAGATTCAGGCGCCGACGACACCGCCGACAGCGTCAGCCTCTACAGCCAGGCCTCGGAAAACTCAGCCCCGCTCTACCGGAATACGGTTAAGAGGGACCCGTCTGCAACACCCTCCAACGCCCCCGCCCGTCCGGAATATTCTCCCACGCCGCCGGATGGTACGATAGTCTATGGAAATTCAGGCATCCCGGATGATCCGGGTCCCGACGCCGAAGACTACACACAGAGCGGCGACGACAAGCGACGAAAGAGAAGTGGGGTATGGTAGCGAGCTTTTTCCGCGGCCTTCTGGTCGTCCTGGCATTGCTCATCTTTGCCGGCATCGGTCTGATTGTCTTCCTCTCCGATCCCGACGTGAGGGACGTGGAAGCCCGGGAGAAATACGGCAATCCTCCTTCGCAGTTCATCACGCTGCCGTCGGGCGCGACGGTGCACTATCGCGACCAGGGCCAGAGGAACGGTCCGGCGCTCGTGCTCCTGCATGGTTCGAACGCATCTCTCCACACCTGGGAACCCTGGGTCGCGCAGATCGGCGACCAGTTCCGCATGATCAGCATTGACCTTCCCGCGCATGGCCTGACGGGCCCCACGCCGGGAGAGGACTACAGCCAGGAAGCCATGGCGCAGTTCGTGAACGAGTTCACGACAGTGATGCACATCGAGCGCTTCGCGCTGGCTGGCAACTCCATGGGCGGCGGCATCGCGGCGCGCTTCGCGATCCATTATCCGGAGCGCCTGACACACCTGATCCTCGTGGACGCCGCCGGCATGCCAACGAAGGAGCAGCGTGATCCGGGCCTCGGCTTCATCATTGCGCGCACGCCGGTCCTGCAGAACCTGATGCTCTACGTGACCCCGCGAGGCATGTTCGAGGAAGGCTTGAAGAAGGCAATCGACAACGACGCGCTCGTCACACCGGACATGGTGGACCGCTACTGGATCCTGAACCGCAAGGTCGGCAACCGCGCCGCGTCCCTCAAGCGTTTCCAGACCCCGTTCGACACCTTTGTCCAGGACAACGCGGCAAAAATCCGGACGCCGACGCTGATCCTGTGGGGCGAGAACGACACGCTCACGCCGCGCGACATGGGCACCGCTTACAATGCGGCCATCAAGGGTTCGAAACTCGTCGTCTTCCGCAATGTCGGGCACGTCCCGATGGAGGAAGTTCCCGACCAGAGCGCCCGCATCGTGCGGGAGTTCCTCGCCCCTGCCCCTATCGGTTTGCAACCCTAGCAAGGACGCGCGCATAGGCCTCCACGTTCAGCTCCAGCGCCACCGGATCAATCTTGTCCAGCGTGTCGTTGTGGGTGTGGTGGAGGTCAAAATAGTGCGTGCCATCCTGGTCGACGTCCACGATCGGCACGCCGGCCTTGTGCAGCGGTTCGATGTCGGTGCCGCCTGACGTCTCAAGCCGCCCGCGCTCGATGCCGAGTTCCTTCAGCGATCGGAAAATGTCCTCGAAGAACGGCAGGTCCTGCGCGGGAACATTCGTGTTGAAGCGCCACGGCGCCCCTACCCCGAAATCGGCTTCGGCCGCCAGCACGTGCCGCTTCACTTCGTCAGGCCGGCGCTTCGCATAGTCCTCGCCACCATGCCCCCCAAACTCCTCGGCACCGTAGAGAACGACACGCAGCGTGCGCTTCGGCTTCCTGTCTTCGCCCGCAGCCCTGAGGACCGAGGCAACGGCCATCGCAACGCCGGCGCCATCATCGACGGCGCCCGTGCCCTGGTCCCATGAATCGAGATGCGCGCTCATGAGCACGATCTCCTCCGGCTTTTCCGTTCCGACGATCTCGCCGATGACATTGCCGGACAGGGCCCGCGGCTGGCTGCGCGTTGAGATCTCCATCTTCACGACGGGCGTCTTGCCGGAAAGCAGCAGGCGCTCGAGCTGGTCGGCATCAGGCCCCGAAAGCGAGGCGGCAGGAATTTTCCGCGTGCCATCTTCGTAGCGCATGTTGCCCGTGTGGGCGAAACGATCGCTGTCCGTGCCGGCCGAACGGATCAGCAAGCCCACCGCCCCGCGCTTGGCCGCCTCGATGGCACCGCGCGAGCGCTTGCGCACGGCAGGTCCATAGCCCGAGCCATCCCGTGCCCGCTTCATGCGATCATTGATGTACACGATCTTGCCCGTGAAACTGTCTGGCGGAAGCTTCATCAGAGCTTCAAGACTGTCCACGAGGACGACCGGCGCCTGAAGCCCGCCGCGCGGCGTCGACACCGAACCACCAAGGGCCGAAGCAACCAGCATCATGTGCGTCGGTGAAATCAGATGCACATGTTCGGCGTTTCGACGCCAGCCTGCAAAGGTAAAGGTCTCCTCCCGCACATTGCTGAAGCCGAGAGACTTGAGCTTGGCCATCGCCCACCGCCGCGCCTCGGCCTCTTTCTCGGTGCCGGCGAGGCGAGCTCCCACTTCGGTCGTGAGCGACGTCACGACCTGGTAGCCCAGCGCATTACGCGCATCATCTTGAGAGGGCATCCCGGCCGTAACGCATCCGCTCAACAGGACGGTCAGGGATACGGCGGCAGCGAGCCGGTCGAACTTGATCATGCGCACACTCACTTCAGGTCTTGGGCAGGCTTTCCGTTCGGCACGATCATGACCGCATCATAGCCCCAGAGCAGGCGACGCATTGCCTCACTCAGGTGTTCCCAGCGCTTGGGCCGGTCCTTCCATCCGGCAAGATCGAAGAGCGTCGGCCGCTTGGGATCGAGATGGGCGCTGATTTCCGGGATCTCCTTGGTTACGTCCATTTCACAAGGTCCGACCTCGCCCTGGAACCCGCCAGCCTTCGTGCCGGGGCCGCACAGGATGAGGAGGCTGAACACCTTCTTGCCCTCGGTAAGGGCAAACTCATGTACGAAGCTGGATAGCGACGGCACATTCACCGGAGACAGTCCTCGCGTGAGGTGATTGGCACCGAACTTGAACACCACCTTCGGGCGACCGTTGTTCTGGTAGCGATGCATGAACGTTGACTTCATCAACTGTTCTCGCTGCAGGTTCGCCTGATAGACGCTGATCCCATCCTTGCCGACGAAGGGCGCATAAATGCCGGCGGAGAGGATCATGTCGTTGATCATCTGCGCCAGGCTGGCCTCACCGCCGCCAGCCAGCAGGTCTTTCAGCGACTTAAGCTGCTTGAGATCAACCTTCCCGAGAAACTGCAGGTCACCCTTTGCCTGGTCGGCCAGCAGTCCGGCGAGGCTCTTGGCTTCAGGCAACTTCGACTGGCTCGCCACATCCCTCAGCAACAATCCCGCCGCACCGATGAAGACCTGGTCGAGCCCCCACAGCACGGGCTCGCTTCCCGCACCCCTTCTGACGACGCTCTCCGCAAGCTGCGCTTCGGCCGACCACGAATAGAACGGCAGGGAGAACCGCGCTTCGTCGCGCCCAAGAAACGCCGCAAGCCCTTTGAGCCCGCCTGCACGCAACTGGGCTTCCAGCCGCGCCGCCATGTACGGATCGGTCTCGATCGCAAAATGCCGATACCCCGACGGCGCGATGTCGGAGAAGAAGAACCGGACAGTATCGGCGATCGTCGCAACCCCGTGCTCTTCACCGATCAGCACGAAATCCGCCGATGCGGCACGCTGCTGCAGAAGCAACCCGCCGGCCCCCTTGAGAGAGCCATCACGAACCTCCACCACGTGCCGACTGGCCAGGATCGTCTCCTGGAACTTCTTCTTGAGTTCCTCGTCAGGAGCCGCCGCGGCGATGCCTGACGCTGACAGAAATGCCCACAACACCGCCAAAAAAGCCGCGAGACGCATGCCCCCTCCACCACTACTATGAACTTAGTAATAGCAGCCCGTCGCACGCCAGGCAAGCGCGTGACCAAATTGCCGCGCAACGATTGATTGGGGAATTTCTGCAATTGCTTACGTGAAGCCGGGAACGTATGTTCCGCGCCTCTTTGGAAGCCGCCTTAGCTCAGCCGGTAGAGCATCGCATTCGTAATGCGGGGGTCGCGTGTTCGAGTCACGCAGGCGGCACCATTCAGGCCCAGGCGCTCGACCGGGTCCTCAAGACGAACCCTCACCCTGTCGCTTCCCCATCACCTGCAACGCAATCGCGAGCCCTGCGATGACTGAGCCGATGACGTCCGCCGCAGGATCTGCATAGAGCAACGCGAGCCCGGCGCATCCGGCAAGCACACGCACCGCCCACCCTGCTTGTCCCAGGAACCAGCCACCACACGCAACGGCCAGCGCGGCAACGCCCGCTGACGCGGTGACCGTCGTCCAGACGATGTCCATCCAGTTGCCGAACATGAGCAGCGACATGCCCGAGGGCGAAAGGCAGAACACGAACGGCACGAGAAACGCCGGCAGGCAGTACTTCCACGCCTGCAGCATCGTCGAGAATGCATCACCGCGCGTGACGGCAGCCGCAGCGAAGGGCGCAAGCGCCGTGGGCGGCGAAACATCGGCGAGCACGGCGTAGTAGAACAGGAACATGTGCGCCGCTGGTTCGGGCACGCCGACATCGCGCAGCGCCGGCACCAGCATCACCGCAGCAATAATGTAGGACGCGGTCACCGGCACCGCCGTGCCAAGCACCCACATCGCGATCGCGGCGAAGAGCACCGTGAGGAACGCGCTGCCGCCGCCGAACTCGACGATCAGGCTCGAGATGTTGAGGCCAAGCCCGGTCAGCGTGATGACGGAAACAATGATGCCGGCGCAGGCGCAGGTCACCGCAATGCTGACGACATTCCGCGCGCCATCGACCATCGCGTCGAACATCGCTGTTCCATTCGCTTCCGGCGCCAGCCCCTCGACGCGAGAGCCGACGAACATCGCCCCCGAAAAGACCATCGTCACGCAGATCGCGAGGAACGCGGCCTCAGAATCCCGGAAGCCCAGCGCATACAGCACCAACCCGGCACCAAGCCCGACAGCAGCACCCTGCAGGAGCCCCAGCCTTGTTTCCGGACGGATGAAGCTCAGCGCAAAGGCAAGCGCGATCGACCAGAACACGGCCATGAAGGCGCTCATGCCGATCGCGAGGAACACTGCGATCGCGCCAAGCGAAATGAAATGATAGCCGTGCAGCCTGGTCAATTCCCACACCGACACGTCGCTCGTCTTGACGGCAGATACATTCAGCCGTCGCGCATCGGCCTCGACCATCAGCCAGCAGGAAAGATAGTAGAGCACGGTCGGGATCGCAGCCATGACCAGCACGTCGAGATAGGAAATCTCAAGATACTGGGCGATCAGGAAGGCGGCGGCCCCCAGCGTCGGCGGCGACAGCAACGCCCCGATTCCCGAGGCCGACAGCAGGCCGCCGGCAACATGGGCCGGATAGCCCGACTGCTTCAGCATGGGCCAGGCCAGCGTCGACAGCGTGACGGTCGTGGCCACACCACTCCCCGACACGGTTCCGAGCAGGAACCCTGAAGCCACCGTCGCGCGACCTGGCGCCGACGGGCTTGGTTGCTTGCCGAACAGGGCGAAGGCCCAGTTGATGAAGAAGGACCCTGCCCCGCTGCGCGCAAGCACGGCACCATAGATCGTGAAGAGCACGATGAAGGTCGACGCAACATCAAGGGGCGCCGAGAAGATGCCCTCAAGCGTCAGGTAATTCTGCCCCACGATGCGCGAGATCGAATAGCCACGATGGTCCAGCGGCTCGGGCATGTAGGGCCCCAGATAGGCATAGGCGAGGAAGACGAGGGTGATGAGTGGCAGCACCCATCCCGTCGTGCGCCGTGTCGCTTCCAGGATGCAGGCAATCAGCCCGATGCCAAGCCAGAGTTCGATGTCGATCGGCCTGGTCGCGCGCGTCTTCACGTCCTCGACATGGGTGATCAGGTAGACGAGCGCCGCCGATGACAGCAGGATCAGCAGTACGTCCACGATCCAGACCCTGTCGCGCGACGCTGACGAAGGAAGCACCGGATAGAGCAGGAACGACAGCGCCAGCACCAGCAGCAGGAAGATCGACCGGAACTCGGTCGTACCGATCGAATACTGGGTCCAGTACATCGACAGGCAGGACAAAACGAAGAGCAGCACGTTGGCGACTGTCCGGCTCACTCCAGTGAGATGCCGGACAGGTTGCTCCTCCGAAAGCAGCAGGTCTTCGGGCGTACGGCTCACTTCAGCGCGCCACGCGCCTTGTAGAATGCGACCGCAGCAGGATGGAAGGGAATCGCCGTCCGGGCTGCCGCTGACTTGAGCGTCAGGGCCTTCGCATCAGGATGGATCTTCTGTACCTCGGCAAGATTGTCGAAAATCCCGGCCAGGATCTTCTGGACGGTCTCGGCCTTCATGTCGGCGCTGACGAACATGAGGTTCGAAACGCCGAGCCCGGGCACATCCGCCGTCGTGTTGGCATAGACGCCCTTCGGCAGGGTAAAGCTGCGATAGAGGCCGGGATACTTCTTGTTCAGCGCCGGCAGCAGGTCACCCGTGGCAAGGAACGTCACCTTCACACGCCCCGTCGTCACGAGGTCAGTGACCGCCGACGTCGGAAGCCCGCCGATCCAGAAGAAGGCGTCGATCTTTCCGTCGTTCAGAGCCGCGGTCGATTCCGCGACGCTGAGGTTCTCGCGCGTCACGTCTTTCGACGGCTTGAGGCCGGCGGCTTCCAGGATGCGGTCGGCGATGGCTTCCGTGCTCGAACCGGCAGACCCGACCGAAATCCGTCGCCCCTTCAGCTTGCTGACACTCGTGATCTTGAGATCGGCACGGGCGACGACATGAACATAGCTGTCATAGAGCAGCGCCAGCGCCGCAATCTTCTGCGGCCCCGTATCCTTGTAGGCAGAAACACCCTTCAGGCCATCAAGCGCGGAGTCGATGGTCGAAAAACCGATATCGGCCTCCCCGGCCCCAACCAGCTTCACATTGTCGACCGACCCGCCCGTGACTTCCGCCGTCACCTGCATGCCCGGAACCTTCTGGGTCAGGACGCGCGCAATACCGCCGCCATAGGGGAAGTAGACGCCCCCCGTTCCGCCGGTCGCGATGGACAGGCGCAGCTTGGACGCCGCGAATGCTGTCCCTGCGGCGAGACCGCACACCAGCAACACGAGAGCCGTTCTTCTCAACATCTGGACTACCTTGGAAAATACTGGCTGATTTTGCCCTGCCTTTGAGGTCATATCAAATCAGGGCCGGGACTTGGAACCGTCATGATCAGGATAAACGACAAAATCAGCATCGACGAAGCGGAAATCCACGAGACCTTCGTCCGTGCATCCGGTCCCGGCGGCCAGAACGTCAACAAGCTCTCGACGGCCGTGGAGCTGCGGTTCGACGCGCGCTTTTCGCCGAACCTGCCCACCGACGTGTCGATCCGCCTGCAGAAGCTCGCAGGCAATCGCCTGACGAAGGACGGCGTGATCGTGATCGAGGCCCAGCGCCACCGCACGCAGGACCGCAATCGCGCCGACGCCCTCGCCAAGCTCGTCGATCTCATTCGCGAGGCCTGCCACGTACCGAAGCCGCGCCGCGCGACCAAGCCATCGCGCGCCGCCAAGGCCGAACGCGTGGACCGCAAGAAGCAGCGCGGCAAGATCAAGAGCCTGCGCAAATCGAAGCCCGACTTCGACTGAGGACCCGACATGCTCAAGCTCTTCCGTCGCATGCCGCAATTTGCGTTGGCCTTCGTCGCAGCCGCCGTCGCAGCCAACGCGCAGCCGGCAACGACACCCGTCGTGAACGTGCTCGATGTCCCGACCTTGAACACGCTCGAACGCGAAGGTTTCAGCTTCGCCGAACAGATCGGCAGCGCGCCAGCCGCATCGACAAAAGCCCTCTACGATACGAGCCCGGCATTTCGCAGCCTCGCCGACACAATCGGCAAGCCGCTGCCGCATGACCCGCGCACCGACCAGCTGCCGCAGTCCATTCCTGCAGGCGCCGGTGACATTCCCGACATGGTCCGCCTCCTGCGCAATTTCGAGGACAAGGGCCGGCGCTCGCCAAACGACAGCAAGGGCGGCTTCTACATTCGCCAGCTGTCGAACAACTCGCAGTTTCCCTATGCAATCGAATATGACGGCGATGAACCCCGGCACTTCGACACGCGATGGCTGCAGTCTCCTCACGCCCAGCTGAAGCTTGTCGGTGTCGTCAACCGCATGGACCGCGTCGACTTCGATCCAGCTTCGTGCGGCGAGGTACGCTTTGTCTATCGTCTGGGCTACCGCACGGCTCAGTCCGGCTCCACCCTTCCCTTCTTCCTCAATGTCGTGAAGACCTACCCGCGCCAGCCGGATTGCGCGGCATTCGCTCAACGCTGGATGACGCCCAGTGGAACGCTCACGGCATCGGTCCTGAAATCCGTCGTGCTGAAGGACCTGTCGCTCAAGCAGGTCGAGCTCAACTTCCAGTCCCTGCGCTTTACGTCCGGCTACATGCATGACTTCGGCGGGCAGGCCATGTACATGCAGCGGATCTTCAGGCCATCGGGCGGCGCACTTGTGCCTGTGCCGCTCGAGAACACGCCAGACGTCCAGGCGATCTCAGCCGACGCAGGCCGGCTGCAGCGCTTCGCGCAGTTCCTGAAATCCGGGGACAACCTGAAGCGGCTCGACAATGGCACGCTGGTCGTAAATTTCGACGACAGGTTCCTCACGCGCTTTTCCGTTTCATGGTCAACCCTGGGCCGCGCCCGCACCGCCAATAAGCCCTATGCGAGACTGTTCGCGGCGCGCCCCGAACTCCTTCAGTCCATCGACATCAGCGGCCTGAAATACATCAAGTCGCGCGAGGCACTCGTCGAGCGTCTGGACAACATGACATGCATGGGCTGCCACCAGTCGGGCGGCACCGCCGGCTTCCACATGCTGGGTCGCGCCGACGATGCCTACTCGCATCACTTCAATCGCCAGCAGCTTCCGCTGTCGCCCCACGCCTACGCCGAGATCGCGCGACGGCAGGCTTACGTCGCCCGCGTCGCTGCACGCCAGGCACCCGACAGGTTCCGCCCCCACTCGAACTTCACCACCGCCGACTGGGCACCCGCAGCGAACCTGCCCGCCTTCAGGCCGGCCGAACTGGGCCACCTGTGTACGACCACGCATCACTTCGCCGGCGCACCAGCCTGCGCCCCGGTGAACGGCCAGCCCACGGCCTGCATAAAGACGGTAGCCCCTTCGCTGTTCGGGGAGTGCACGGTCTCGGGCGGACGAACCTTTGCCGGCGCCGTTTGCTGGAAGGGAGACATCGCGGAGGTCCGCACGCAACCCGCCGATCGCGGCCCGCTGCCGAGCTACAATCTCTTCGCCTTCCAGGACAAGTGGA
>CAZYFM010000059.1:0-20019 GCA_964646885.1 uncultured Flavobacteriaceae bacterium | reverse complement strand
CCAAAGACATTCAGCGCGTAGTGTGGAATCTGAACCGGACAGCCGTGGCCTGCGCGGACCATGACAACCAGGGTTAGGGGCATGAACTGAGCGCCCTACGCTACCTGCTCGCCATACCCAAAAAAGCCGCGTCACGGTCCGCCCCCGGGCATACGCTTCGCGTATCCCGAGGACAGGCTCCGGCGGACCACCCATGACGTGATGCGCGCCTCATTGTGGACACGCGCAGCGTCAGGTGATTGCACCCGGCCCCCATTCCTGCTGCAATGCGCGTGAACAAACGCGAGCAGGACGACAATGCCCACGCCCTTCAAGATCGAGATCCCGCAGGCCACCATCAACCGCATCATGGAACGCGTGCGCCAGTTCGAGTGGCCGGATGCACCCGCCGGCGGCGGCTGGGCCTATGGCGCAGAACTCGCTTCGATGAAGCGCATCGTCGAGTACTGGCTGCACGGCTACGACTGGTACCGCGAACAGGATGCGCTGAACCGGTGGCCGCAATACAAGGTCCGCGTGCGAGACCTCGACATCCACTTCATCCATGTCCGCTCGAACGCGGAAAAGCGCCGCCCGCTGCTGATCACGCATGGCTGGCCAGGCTCGGTGCTCGAGTTCATGAATGTCATCGAGCCGCTCGCCTATCCGGAAAAGCATGCCGGCAAGGCGAGTGACGCCTTCGACCTCGTGATCCCGTCGCTGCCCGGCTACGGCTTCTCGGGCAAGCCCGCAAAGCCGATCAGCCCGCGCACGGTAGCGGGCTACTTCAACGAGCTGATGACGAACACGCTCGGCTACAAGGAGTACATCGCGCAGGGTGGAGACTGGGGCTCTTCGGTCTCGGGCTGGCTCGGTTACGACCATGCCGCCTGCCGGGCCGTGCACCTGAACATGTTTGGCTGGCGATCGCCCGGCGTCGAACCGGAAACGCCGGAGGAAAAGCAGGCCGCGCAGCATGCCGAGCTGCTCTTCAATCTCGAGGGGGCTTACTTCCGCGAACAGTCCACCAAGCCGCTGACCCTGTCCTATCCCGTGATGGATTCACCCGTCGGCATGGCCGCCTGGATCATCGAGAAATTCCACGGCTGGTCGGACCTCGACGACGGCAACCTCGAGTCCGTCTACACGAAGGACCAGCTGATCACGAACGTGATGATCTACCTGGTTACGCGCACGTTCGGCACCTCCACCTGGCTCTATCGCGGCCTGTTCGAGGACATGAGCGGAACGCCCGTGCCGCCAAAGGCGCGCATCGAGAAGCCCGTCGGCATCGCGCGCTTCCCCAAGGACCTCATCCCCTTCCCGCCCCGTTCGCTCGTCGAGCGTCACATGAACGTGAAGCGCTGGACCGAGTTCAAGCGCGGCGGCCACTTCGCCGCCATGGAACGCCCGCAGGACCTCATCGAAGACATCCGCGCCTTTGCACGGGAGATCGATGGTGCGTGAGTTCCTTGTCGCGTTTGGCGTGATCATGTCCGTGTCCTCCGCGTCCATGGCTGCAGACACGCCCGACCTGGCATCAACGGTCACCACCCTCGATGCAAGGCTGTTCAACGCCTACAACAGCTGCGATCTCGACACGCTCGGCGATCTGGTTGCGGATGACCTTGAATTCTATCACGACCAGAACGGCCTCATGACGGGCAAGGCCGCCTTCATCGACTCCATCTCGAAATACATTTGCGGGAAAGTGAAGCGCACGCTGGTGCCGGGAACGCTTGAAGTCCATCCGCTCAAGGGCTACGGCGCCGTCGAGATCGGAACGCACACCTTCTGCCAGACGGACGGAAAAGGAAACTGCACGTCACCGGCGGGCCCCGCACGCTTCGTGCAGCTCTGGCAGCAGACAGGCGACACCTGGAAGCTCACCCGCGTCATCAGTTTCGACCACCACTGACCTGCAAGCGGCGGATCAGAATTCGCTGAGCGGACGGCCTTACGCCCGTCGCGCCAGGGATCCGGTCACGCGGTTCCCTCACGGGCTTGTGAACGCCTGCGCTTGACAGAAAAGAATTACATCCGTAATCATTCATATGAATTACAGGTGTAATCGAATGCGCATATCCAGTGCAGAAAGCGTCGTGATGGAAGCGCTGTGGCGGAAGAGCCCCCTCAGCGCCGAGGAAATCGTGGACGCCATCGGGGACGAACAGGACTGGTCCGACAAGACCGTCAAGACACTCCTGAACCGTCTTCTGACCAAGAAGGCCGTATCCGCCGTGCGTGATGGTCGGCGTTATCTTTATGCGCCACTCATCGAACGCAGCGCCTACGTGCAGAACGAAAGTCGAGGGCTGCTCGACCGCCTGTTCGATGGGCGCCTCGCACCTCTCGTTTCGCACTTCGCGGAAACAAGGCAGCTGAGCAAGGACGACATTGCCGAGCTGAAACGCCTGTTGAGGAAACTCGACGATGGCAAGTGAGATGCTCTCACTCCTGGCATGGGCGAATGTCACGCTGGCTGCAGGCATCCTGATCGTGCTCGCCTTGCGCATGCCTGTTCGCAGGCTGGCGGGCGCGCGGGTCGCTTACGCATTGTGGCTTCTGCCGTTTTTCGCTTTCCTGGCCTGGCTGGCGCCGGCACGCCAGATCACCCTGGTGTTGCCGCCGGACCAGACGGCAACCGCCGTTGAAACCGTCTCGGCGGCTCCGGCATCCGACCTGCCGTCACTGATTTTCGTCACGGTCTGGGTCATGGGTGTCGCCGGCATGATGGCGGTTTTTGCGATGAGGCAGCGCCTGTTCGTACGGTCTGCCGGCACCCTTGAGCCCGTCGCGGCACTCGGACACGGCGTGTTCAGCGCCGCGCCCTCCCACGGTCCCGCCGTGGTCGGTGCCCTGCGCCCGATCATCCTGCTGCCGCGGGATTTTGACACGCGCTTTTCGACGGAAGAGCGGACACTTGTCCTCGCGCACGAACGCACGCACGTCAGTCGCCACGATCCAATGGTCAACGCGGTGGCAATGGGTTTGCGTGCCGTCAGCTGGTTCAATCCGCTGGTTCACATCGCATCGCACGCACTTCGCATCGACCAGGAACTGGCATGCGATGCGTCGGTACTCGCGCGTCACTCGAATTCCAGACGCGCCTATGCAGAAGCAATGCTCAAGACACACGCCACGGCGTTTCATGTTCCCGTCGGCTGCGCCTGGAACGCCCCCCATTTCCATTCACTGAAGGAGCGAATTCTCATGCTGAAAGCTTCTCCCTCACGGCTGGGCCGTGGCCTGGGTCTGTCCCTCATCGCCGTGGCGGCAATGTCCGTATGTGGCGCCGTCTGGCTGATGCGTCCTGTCGAAGTTTTGGCAGCACCGGCGCCTGGGCACGCCGCGTCTGTCGGCCCCGCATCTGTCAGCCCCGCTTCTGTCATCGAGGCCGAAGATGGCCTGGACGAACTGGAAGAGCTGGATCAACTGGATGAGCTCGACACCTTGGACATGCCGATTGAGGCCGAAGACACCGACAATGTCGAACCCGTGGACGAAGCTGATCTGGAAGCGCTGGAAATGGAAGAAGACGTGCGTACGACGACACGCCTCGCACTGAGGGAGGCGGAAGCTGCAATCGAGGCGGCTCGAAAGGACGCGGCCAGGCAGGCGCACATCGCCGTCAAGGCCGCGCGTGCGGCCATGACCGAGGCCCGTCTGGCGATGCTGGAAGAAATCGAACCGGAGATCGCTGCCGCAAGACAGGCCATCACGCGCGTTCAGCCGGAGATCGCTGCCGCAAGACAGGCCATCACGCGCATTCAGCCGGCGATCATCGCGGCCCGCCAGGAGGCCACGAAAGCAGCGCAACGTGCGGAGCGTGATGCGCGAATGGCAAAGGCAGAAGCGTCAGCAATGGCGCGCCTGGCCAAGGCATGCAAACGCGCCCTGGATCGTACACCGTCAGCAAACCCCTCGGCTGAAGAGGAGCTGCGCGCCCTCGAAAAGCTGGTGTGCATCCCCGGTCGCTTCGGGAAGCCCGCAACTTCAGGCGCGAACACAAGCGGCAACGGCCCCTGATCATCGCACGGCTCGCCGGCGCAGCAAGGCGCCATCAACTGCCGGACTCGAACCAGCATCTCCCGTACCGCTCGTTCGGCTGACCAGGCGCCTTGCCAAAGTGCAGCACGACGAGCCTGCACCTTAAGACCAAGCTGATGACGCCCGAGCGTATCAGCCGGGAAGCGGGACGCAAACTCGGCCCGCATCCCAACCCCGCGGCGAGCAGAGGATTGCCGAGTGAACAGTACTTGCGTTGGGGAACCACGCAGCGCTCCCGCCCTCAATCAGGCCCGCACTCAATCAGCATTGCACTGGCTCTCGCCGGGCTTTGCCAGGTCCCCACGCGGCGCCGTTTCCCGTGCCCGAAGGAACTGATCCAGGTCCGTGTCTGCAATGCGCCAGCCCTTGCCGATGTCGATGGCACGCAGCTCCCCGGACTTGATCCAGTGACGCACGGTGGCTTCGGCCACGTCGAGACGCTCGGCGATCGCCTGAACCGTCTGATACCGGTCTTGGGGCATGCTTGGGTCCTCTGGTTGCCTGTTACTGAAGAGTAGCGAAGTTTAATTGCGTTTGGTTGACTCAGGTCAAGAATGATCGAGTTTTGTCTCGCTATACGCAGGCAGGAAAGGCACGCGAAGCTGTCGGCGATGTGCTGGAGCGCGGTGCCGCCTTCAAGCGGGAGCAATCGCAATGCCCATCCGTACCGCCTACATGCCCCTGTCCACCTATCCGGAACCCATGGATGACCGGGCAATACTGACGGCGGCCCGGTTCGCCGAGGCCCTCGGCTGTCGGCTTCACGTCAAGGCCTTCTGCGCCGACATCCCAAACGTCTACTCGCCATTGGGTGGCATGCTGCTGGATGTGCCAGGCATGATCCGGACACTGGAGGAAAGAAGCAGGTCTGAGTCCGATCGCCTGAAGAAGCTGCTTGAGGGCTCGGCGCAGTCGGCATCAAGCGTGCACTTCACATCCAGGGAGGTCGCATTGGGTGCAGCGCAGGACACCGCCGCAGCCGAGGCCCGCTACTACGACCTGGCAATCCTTCCGTGGTCTGGCGACATCGCGTCGGGGCAGGAAATGTCCGAGGCCGTCGTGTTCGGCTCCGGTCGGCCCGCCATTCTGGTACCGCCCTCGGCCCGTCCCGCAAGCCTCACCCACATCGCGATCGCCTGGGATGAAAGCCGTGTGGCTGCACGCGCGCTTGGTGATGCCCTGTCCCTGCTGCCCGAGGGTGGCCGCGTATCCGTGTTGACGGTCAACGATGAAAAGCCGCTGAAGAAGGGCGACATTGCCACGTCTCTGGCAGCGTCGCTTGAAACGCGCGGTTACAAGGCAAAGCCGCGCGGGATCAGCCTTGCTGGCAACACCATTTCGGATGCGTTGCAGGCCGCAGCCATTGCCGAAGGGGCGCAACTCCTCGCCATGGGAGGGTTCGGACATTCTCGTTTGCGGGACTTCGTGCTGGGCGGGGCAACCCAGGGCGTGCTCGAAAATCTGAGCCTGCCGGTGCTTCTCTCGCACTGACGCATGCGGCGAGCTGTCAGGTTGTACCTCTGAATATGTTCATATATTGTTCTTTGTTGGTTGTCGAACCCTGTAACGCGGCGCGCAGGTGTTCCGACAGCAGGTTCAGCAACGGGAGAAAATGAAAAACGGCCGACGAAAGTGTCATCTTCATCGGCAAAAACGGCCTGAAACAGGGAGAAAACGAGACACCTCTGCGGAGGAAGTGTCATCTTCCAATCGCTCGGTGACAGGCAGGAAAAATCAGGATCCGGAAGCGCGCGTCAGGCCAGCCCGACGCGCCCCATGGCCAGGTACTTGTCCCAGCGCGCTTTCTTCAGCGCGTCCGAAGGCATACCTTCAAGCTCAGTCAGCGCAAGGTCGATGACGTCGCCCGTGTCTTCCATCACCTGGGCCCGGCCACGCTGGGCACCGCCCACCGGCTCGGGAATGATGGAGTCGATGATCCGCAGCTGCAGCAGGTCCTGCGCCGTCACCTTCATGGCAACAGCAGCATCCTGCGGCGTGAAGCTCGGCGGCGCGCCCAGCTTGGACTTGCCGAGGATCGACGAACAGCCTTCCGGCGAAATCACCGAATAGACGGAATGCTCGAGCATGAACACCCGGTCGGCCGTCGCCAGCGCCACCGCCCCGCCCGATCCGCCTTCGCCGATGATGACGGACACAAGCGGCACGCCCAGCGTCAGGCAGCGTTCCGTCGAGCGGGCAATCGCCTCGCCCTGCCCGCGCTCCTCGGCGCTGAGGCCCGGATAGGCACCCGACGTATCGACGAGCGTGACGACAGGAATGTTGAAGCGCTCGGCCATCGTCATGAGGCGCACGGCCTTGCGATAGCCATCCGGCATCGCCATGCCGAAATTGTGCTTGAGGCGTGACTTCGTGTCGTTGCCCTTCTCGTGCCCGATCACCATCACCGAACGGCCACGGAACGAGGCAAGCCCGCCCAGGATCGCCTTGTCGTCGGCATAGGCGCGGTCGCCGCCGAGCTGCGTGAAGTCCTGGAACAGGGCGTGGATGTAGTCGAGGAAGTGCGGGCGCTCCGGATGGCGCGCCACCTGCGTCTTCTGCCAGGGCGTGAGCTTAGAGTAGGTGTCGCGCAGCAGCAGCGCCGCCTTCTGCTCGAGCTTGGAGACCTCTTCCTCAAGCGAGATGGCTTCGCCCTGCGCCGACATGCGGCGGAGCTCTTCGATCTTGCCTTCGAGGTCGGCAATCGGCTTTTCGAAATCGAGATAGGTTGTCATGCGCAATTGGGTAACACCGGTCGCGGGCCTTGCCAACCCGAAAATATGTGTTCAGATTCAATGGGTTAACGTCACGCGTCACAAACAGGACCGCTCCTGCGTCATGCCCCTGAAAGGAGACAGGCATGATCAGGATCCTCGCAACACTGACCGGCGCCCTCATGGCGGGCAACGGCATCTACATGGTGGTCGACCCGCCAGCCTGGTACGCCACCGTGCCCGGTGTATCTGACACCGGCCCCCTGAACCTTCACTTCGTCCGCGACATCGGCTTTGCCTACCTCGCCGCCGGCCTGGCGCTGGTCTGGGGCGCCTTCGGCGGCGGCTGGAAGGTCAGCGCCACCGGCACTCTGTTCTTTGCCTTGCACGCCGCCCTCCACGTGGCCGAGCGCCTCGTGGGTCACCACCACGGCTCGACGTTCGACGACCTCGTCGCCATCCACCTACCGACCGCCATCGCGGCTGGCGTCACTTGGCTGCAGTATCGCGCAGTAGCCGAAGGGAGGACCGCATGAACCGCTGGCTGCTGGGCAAGTTGCTGGAAGGCGCGCGCCGCTATCTCGGCGACGTGAACATGGACTATGCATGGCACCTGCGCGACGTCGCACCGTCACGTCTGTGGCGCTTCTCGCTGATCCGCGCCGTGGAAGGACCAAGGCGCGTGACACCGGCCGGCGTCTGGCACGCGGCGGGCCTTGCCGCCGCCATGGTCGAGGATTGCGGTCCCTGCGTGCAGATCCACGTGAACCTGGCGCTGAGGGACGGCATCGATCCCGGTGTGCTGCGCGCCCTCGTGCAGCGCCGCCTCGACGAAGTGCCGGCCGACATCGCCCTCGGCTTCAGATACGGTGACGCCGTGGCCCGCGCTACGCCCACGCAGGACCTGAGGGAGCGCGTGCGCGCGGCCTGGGGCGACAGGGGCGTGGCAGAACTCGCCTTCACCATCGCAACCGCCCGCTTCTATCCGGCCGTCAAGCGCGGCCTGGGATATGCCGAAGCCTGCGAGCGCGTTATGGTCGGGGGCGAAACCACACCGGCAGTGCACGCAGCATGACCCGCGACGAGCACACGACCCTCTTCGAGCACGAACGCCCGCGCCTGACCGCGCTGGCCTATCGCATGCTCGGTCGCTGGAGCGAAGCCGAGGACACCGTGCAGGACGCCTTCCTCAGGTGGCAGGCCGCCGACCGGAAAGACCTCAGGTCCCCGGAAGCCTGGCTGACGACGGTCGTCACCCGCCTCAGCATCGACAGGATCCGCCGCAACCGCGCCTCGCGCGAAGTCTATGTGGGCCCGTG
The DNA here is from genome assembly GCA_964646885.1 of uncultured Flavobacteriaceae bacterium. Taxonomy (GTDB): domain Bacteria; phylum Pseudomonadota; class Alphaproteobacteria; order Micropepsales; family Micropepsaceae; genus SZUA-430. Next base: position 11,960 of record CAZYFM010000059.1, on the reverse strand, counting down.
GCTGCCGGAGCCCGTGCTGACGCCCGAAGGCGGCGAACGCACGGACACCCAGGTCGAAAGCCTGGCCGGCGACCTGTCCCTGGGTCTCCTGCACGTGCTCGAACGACTGGGCCCCGAAGAGCGCGCCGCCTTCATCCTGCGCGAGGCCTTCGACGTCCCCTATGCCGACATCGCCGCCACGCTCGGCAAGAGCGAGCAGGCCGTGCGCCAGGTGATCTCGCGCGCCCGCACGCGCGTCCGCGAGGAACGACCCCGCTTTGAGAGCAGGCCGGAAGTCCACCAGCACCTGCTCACGCAGTTCATGTCCGCCGTGGCGTCCAACAGCACCACGCAGCTGACCAGCCTTTTCAGGCCGGACATTCAGCTCGTCAGTGATGGCGGCGGCAAGCGCCCGGCGGCCCTGCGCGTGCTGAATGCGCCGGACGAGGTCGCGCGCGTCGTGCTCCACATCGCCTCTTCGAAGGGTGGACCGCAGCTCATCCGGCCGGTGACGCTGAATGGCGCTCCCGCATTGTGGCTCCGCGACTCGCAGGGCTATGGGACGACCATGCAGCTTGAAGTCGTCGATGGCGCGATCCGGGCGATCTTCATCGTGCGCAACCCCGACAAGCTCGCGCATCTCGGCCTGCACTGACCCACCCGCAAATGAAAAGGCGCACCAGCCGGAGCCGATGCGCCTTGACCGTCACCAGGTCATGGGTAGGAAATCAGTAGCGATAGCCGTCGCGATGGTAGTGGCGACGGTCGCGCTTGCAGCCGTCGCGGGCGATCGCATTGCCGGCCACGCCGCCAATGATGGCGCCGACAACCGTCGCCGGGCCGCGATCGCGTCCATTGGCAACATTGTTGCCGATGATCCCGCCGATGATGCCACCGACGACGGCACCGGCGGTGCCATCCTTGCGGCAGCGGCGGCGGTCGCCGCGGTCATAGCGCGGATCATAGCCTGGTCCGTAATAGCCCGGGCCATATCCCGGAGGCGGGCCGTAGCCCGGACCATAGCCTGGTCCGTAACCGGATCCCGGAGGCGGCCCGTATCCCGGTCCGTAACCCGGACCATAGCCCGGAGGCGGTCCGTCATAGCCAGGGCCGTAGCCCGGTCCGTAACCGCTGTCATGGTTGGCCAGCGCAGGACTTGCAGCACCGGCGAGAAGGGCGATTGCGGCAAAGGCCGACACGATCAACTTCTTCATTTCACGTCTCCCGAAGCGGTGGTCAGTCCGGTGTGGGCTGGAGGGCCATCCGCTGTCGGGCGCAGATATGGAATCCCGCGGCTGAATGCAGGATGAACGGCGTTCATGTAGATGAATTTGGCTGATTGCCGCGGGATTCCAGGCGTCAGATTTCGACCTGGGTTCCCATTTCCACGACGCGGTTCGCCGGGATGCGGAAGAATCGCGTCGCCGACAGCGCCGCCGCCTGCATCGCGATGAAGAGCGCCGCCTGCCAGCGTCGCAGCTCGGACCGGTTCGCCGGGATCAGCGTCTCGCGCCCGAGGAAGAACGTCGTCTGCATGAGGTCAAACGACAGGCCATACTGCCGGCAGAGCTCAAGCGCACGCGGCACGTCGGGACGCTCCATGAAGCCGAGATGCACGGTCACCTTGTGGAAGCCCTTGCCGAGCTTCTCGACCTCGATGCGCTGCGCGTCGTTCACGCGCGGCACGTCCTCGACATTGACCTTCATGATCACGACGCGCTCGTGCACGACGTGATTGTGCTTCAGGTTGTGCAGGAAGGCCGTCGGCACCACGGCGGGGTTCGAGGTCATGAACACGGCCGTGCCGGTCACGCGCTCGACCGTGCGGTCCCAGCGGTCGAGGAACTCGTGGATCGGCATGGCGTCGCGATAGAGCTTCGAGACCAGGATCTCGCGGCCGCGGTTCCAGACGATGAACACCGTCATCGCGCCGGCCGCCACGACGATCGGCAGCCAGCCTCCCGTCGGGATCTTCAGCATGTTCGATCCGAGGAACAGCACGTCCACCACCAGGAAGATGCCGAACACCGAATAGGTCGCCCAGCGGCTCCAGCCCCACAGCCAGCGCGCGACGATGGCAGCAAGGATCGTGTCGATCGTCATGGCGCCGGTCACGGCCAGGCCGTAGGCGTGCGTCAGGGCGCTGGCACTGCCAAACGAAATGACGATGATGGCCACGCCAATCATCAGCATCCAGTTGATCTGAGGGATGTAGATCTGCCCCATCTCGGTGGCGGAGGTATGCTTGATGTCCATGCGCGGCAGGTAGCCGAGCTGGATCGCCTGGCGCGTCAGCGAGAAGACGCCCGAGATGACGGCCTGGCTGGCAATCACCGTGGCACAGGTCGCAAGGCCCACCATCGGGAACAGCGCCCAGTCCGGCGCCATCTTGAAGAACAGGTTCTCGAGCGATCCGGGCGACGACAGGAGCAACGCGCCCTGCCCGAAATACGAGCACAGCAGGCAGATCGAAACGCCGGCCCACGCCATGCGGATCGGACCCTTGCCGAAGTGTCCCATGTCCGCATAGAGCGCCTCGGCGCCGGTCACGCACAGCACTATCGAGCCCAGCGCCACGAAGGCGATCCAGGGCTGCTCGGCTGCAAGCTCGATGGCATAGGTCGGCATCATCGAGATCAGGATTTCGGGCCTCTGCAGGATCTGCAGGAAACCCAGGAACCCGATGGTGCCAAACCACAGCACCATCACCGGACCAAAGAACTTCGACACGCCATGCGTGCCACGGCTCTGGAAGAGGAAGAGGGAGATCAGGATGACCGTCGCGATGGGCACGACATAGGGCTTGAATTCCTTGGACCCCGAAAGGCCCTCGACGGCCGAAAGCACCGACGTGGAAGGCGTGATCAGCGCATCGCCGTAGAACAGCGCAAGCCCCAGCAGCGCCAGCATCGAGATCATGCGCCGGCGCTTCGGGGCCGCATGCCCCGTACGCAGCGCCAGCGAGGCCAGCGACAGCACGCCACCTTCGCCCTTGTTGTCGGCACGCATGATGAAGGCGCAGTACTTGATCGACACGATGATCATGAGCGACCAGAACGCCAGCGAGAGCACGCCGTAGACGGCCCCCTCGTTGAGCGCCATGCCGCCGGAGGCGCCGAACGTCTCCTTCATCATGTAGAGCGGGCTGGTTCCGATGTCCCCGAACACGACGCCAAGCGCCGCGAACGCCAGCGTGCGCTGACGCATGGCGTGATGCTTGGGGTCTTTATGGACAGTTTCCATCGGAGCTTCGTTGGCGCAGGCGGGGACGCTAGCTCTTGGTCCGTTCGCGGATCATCTTCATCTGACCCACAATGACCTCAGCCTGTCGAATAGAGGCCAAATCAATAAGCTTTCCGTTAAGGGCGACGGCGCCCATGCCTTTCTCGGTACCTTCCTGCATGGCCTTCAGGATGGCTTCGGCGCGCTCGACTTCATCAGCCGGCGGCGTGAAGACCTGGTTGGCGAGCGACACCTGCGAAGGGTGGATCGCCCACTTGCCCTCGCAGCCCATGACGGCCGAGCGGCGCGCCTGCGCGAGGAAACCATCGGCGTCGGAATAGTCGCCGAACGGCCCATCGATCGGACGAAGGCCATGCGCACGCGCGGCCGCAACCATGCGCACCGTTGCGTAATGCCAGAGGTCCGACCAGTGCGTATCGCGCGCGCCGGCCGCGTTCTTGTCGGTCAGGACGACATAGTCCTTGTTCGGGCCGCCAATGTTCGTCGTCCGCATGCCGGCCGAGGCCGCATAGTCGGCCGATCCGAAGTGCAGCGACTCCAGGCGCTTCGAGGCACCGGCAATCGATTCGATGTTGTTGAGGCCCAGCACGCTCTCGATGATGACCTCGAGCTTGATCTTCTTCTTGCGCCCGACAGCCATCTCGGCCTGCGAGATCAGCATGTCGATCGCATAGATGTCGGCGGCGACGCCAACCTTCGGGATCATGATCAGGTCGAGGCGCTCGCCGGCCTGCTCCACGATGTCGATCACGTCGCGGTAGCACCACGCCGTATCAAGCCCGTTGATGCGCACGGAGATGGACTTGCTGCCGAAATTGACGGTCTTCAGCGCCTGGATGATGTTCGCGCGCGCCTGCGGCTTGTCGGCCGGCGCAACACTGTCTTCCAGGTCGAGGCAGATGACATCTGCATCCGAAGTGGCGGCCTTTTCGAACAAGGCCGGACGGACGCCTGGAACAAACAGCTGTGACCGGTTCAGGCGCGGTTCGATGCGTTCAACGTTTGTGAAGCTCATTTACATGCCCTGCAGATTGGCAGGGACTCCCTCTCCGCGAGGCCGGGAAGCTAGGCTCGCTGCACTGCACAGTCAACGACTTCGGCGGAGGGCCAAAGGGTGCTTTTCCGCCACTAGGCGCCTTAACCGTTCATCCTGAACGTGCGTATAAATCTGGGTTGTTGCAATGTCGGCATGCCCCAACAGCTGTTGCACGCTCCTCAGGTCTGCCCCATGTGCGACGAGATGGCTGGCAAAGGCATGACGCAGGACGTGGGGTGAAAGGTGCGCCGGATCGACGCCGGCCTGCACCGCAAGGTCCTTCATGAGTTGCCCGACACGACGCCGGGTCAGATGGCCTTCGACACCGCGCGAGGGGAACAGGAACCGCTGCGCCTTCTCGAGCGGCGGAAGAAAGCGCTCGCGCACGGCAAGATAAGCCTTGATCGCTTCACGCGCGGGAGCTCCCAGGGGCACAAGACGCTCCTTGCCGCCCTTGCCGCGAACGAGAAGCATCTTCCGTTCACCCGCGACGGCATTCATGGGAAGCGACACAAGTTCGGACACGCGCAATCCCGACGCATAGAGCAGTTCGATGATGCACAGGAGGCGCACCGCCTCCGGACCCTCCATGCCGGCGGCAGCAGCGATCAGCGCCTGCGTCTGGTCTTCGCTGACGACCTTCGGCAACGGACGCCCACGCCTGGGCGCCTCGATGATGGAAGTCGGGTCATCCTTGCGCACGTCCTCGTCCAGGAAGAAGCGGAAGAGCTGCTTGATGGCCGAGAGGCGGCGCGCCTGCGTCGCCGCCGACAGTCCGGCCTGAGAAAGGGACGCGAGGAACGAGCGGATGTCGTCCGCGGACGCTTTCTGCAGCGGCACCGAACGCGCCGACAGGAACGCCCTGAAGTCGACGAGGTCACGGCGATAGGCGTCGAGCGTGTGCACGGAAGCGCCACGCTCCGCACTCATCATCTCAAGGAAGGCTTCGAGGTGATAAAGTCCCTGGTCAGGCTTTGCATTCATTTCGATGGCCGCATGGATGAACCGAGCACGGCTTCAGCCGCAATTGCCCTCGCTTCATCTCGCATGCCAATCGTTGCCAAGGCGTCAACGGACCGCGCGACGACGGACACCGGCGCCTTTGCAGGTCCCGGAGCGCCCAGCGCCACCAGGACGTTGAGCACCGTTTCGCCGACGCGTTGCTGGTAGGCCGAGCGCGTCATCGCCGTGGCAGCTTCGCCCGCAGCACCCTGCAGAGGCGCCTGCGGCGGCGCAGCCGTCAGCGCCCACTGCGCCTGCGGCGGGATCGTGTAGCCCAGCGCGTCGAGCAGCGGCACTTCGCGCAGCGCCCGCGCCATCAGCCAGTCCTTCGAGCCGCCAGCCTTCAGCGCGTTTTCGCCAAGCCATTCCAGCGCCTGCGGAAGATGCGCCAGGTTCTCGGCCGACGGATAGACAATCGCCGAATGGATGCGCATCGCATTGACGGTTGGCACGTCGGTTGGCGACGTCATCATGGCAAGCCACTGCGCCGCCTGCTTTGCATCACCGTTGTAGAGCAGCACACGCATGATCGCAGGCGCCAGCCACGCCGTCTCGGCGACGGCCGGCATTTGCCGCGCCATGGTGCGACTCGCCTGCGCAAACAGCGCGAAGCGGTTCTGCGCGTCCGCGCGCTCAAGCGCTGCGGCAAAGGCTGCCGCACGCGCAGCTGGCCGCGTGCGCCGCTCGATCGCCTGGAAGTAAAGCGCATTCGCCTGCGTCGGGCTCATCTTCGGCGCCCACTCTTCAGGGTCATCATGCTGGTCGGGCGTGAAGCCTTCCGCGTTGTAGGCGTCGACAAGTTCCTCGACGGAGGCAAGGCCCGCTGTTGCAGCACGCTCGAGCGCCACGAGCTTCGAGGCTGCATCACTGCCCGTAAGGAAGACATTGCGCGCCGGCAGCCATCCGGCCAGCGACGCCGGAACCGGGGTCCGCGTCCGGTTCAGCAGCGCCACGTGGATCGCACCGGGAGCAGGCAACGCATCCACCTTGGCCTTGCTGCCGTCGGTGAGCACGCTCGCCAGGTTGAAAAACACGTCGTCGGAGATGCCGCGCTCGCGCATCACATCGATCGTCAGCGTGGCAGCCGATGTATCGCCCTCGGCGAGATAGCAATAGGCGCGCAGCTTGATCCAGAACTCGTCACTCAGCGACTGGCGCAGTGACGTGGCGTCACCGCATGCATCATTGTCCCGTCCCTGAAGCAGCAGCGCCTCGGCCCAGGTCTGACGGGCGAAGCGGTCATCACGTCCGCTCTGCGCGCCCAGCATCGCAGCTTCCGCGATCCGTCCGCCGGCGACGAGCTTGCGCAGGCGCTGGGCCAGCATCGAAGGTTCGTCAGGCGGCGTCGTGCCTGCGGGAGGCTTGGTCGAACTGAGCAGGACGCGTCGCAGCAGCGACTGCATCGCCGGCGAGTTCGGAGCCGCAGGCAGCTGCGCAATGCGCGCAACGATCGCTGCGCGCGGGCTGCCAGCGTAGATGTTGCTGGGCAGTCCTCCGCTCGAACCATCTAGGATACCGGCACCCGACGGATCGATCTCGTCAAGGCCGCTGACGGTCACTTTCGGCCCGCTGGGCTTGCCAACCTGGTCCGGCAGGACCTCCTCGGTCCGCGGCGCAGGCGGTGGCGGCGCTTCCGCGTCAGGCACGCTGGCAGGTTCGTCGGCTGGAATGGACGGCGCAGTCGACGTCGTCGCGGGACCCAGCCCGCGTGGAGCGCCGGAAGCCGTGCTCTCCTCGGCATGGGCAAAATTCGAAACGCTGAGGACGCTTGTGAGGACGGCGCCGAAAACCTTAACGCGGGAACCTGTCATCGGACAGAACCTTTTCCACCTTGTGGCGCTGTGGCTGCAGCGTGGACCCGTAATAGGCCAACCCGCCGGCGCCGATTGCCAGTAGTATTACGGCAGCGGCGAACATCCGGCCAAGCTGAACAAAGCCGCTCGGTCGGTTAAAATCGCGGAATTGACGCCTGCGACGCATGCTGTGGGGCCCCTCAGTGGCGGATTTCTGTCTCTGGCAGGACCCCGCCGGTTCCTGTACATGCTGATTCCAAGTGGAACACACAAGATGCAACCGCAGGAACACACAGGTCAATGCGAAGCGCCGCCGCCCGTGGAGAAGCGCGCCATTGTCCTCGTGGGATTGATGGGAGCCGGCAAGAGCACGGTCGGCCGGCGCCTCGCCTCCGCGCTGGGGCTTCCCTTCTACGACGCTGATCACGAGATCGAGCAGGCCGCGGGCTGCACCATCTCGGACTTCTTCGAACGCTATGGCGAACCGGCCTTCCGCGAGGGTGAGCGACGCGTCATCGCCCGCCTGCTCGCAGGACCCAAGCACGTGCTGGCCACCGGCGGCGGCGCCTTCATGGATCCGACCACACGCGACATCATCAAGCGCCAGGGCATCTCGGTCTGGCTGCGCGCCGAACTCGACCTGCTGATGGCCCGCGTCTCGAAGCGCCAGACGCGCCCGCTCCTCAAGACGGCCGATCCGCGCGGCACGATGCAGCGCCTGATGAACGAGCGCTACCCGATCTATGCGCAGGCCGACATCACGATCGACTCCAGCGGCGGTCCGCATGATGCGGTGGTCCAGCAGATCCTGGTGGAACTCGCCGCGCTCTACGAGAGAACAAGGACATGACGACCGAACGACTGCGCGTGGACCTGTCGGGCCGCGCCTACGACATCGTGGTCGGCGCTGGCGTGCTCGCCGACGCCGGAAGCGAAATCACCCGCCTGCGCAAGACACGTCGCGCCTTCATCGTCACCGACGAAAACGTCGCCAGGCATCACCTGCAGCCGCTCAGGCAGTCGCTGTCGGCAGCAGGCATCCAGTGCATCGACATGGTGCTGCCGCCGGGTGAAGCCAGCAAGAGCTTCGCCATGCTCGAGCGCGTGGTGACGCGGATGCTGGAAGCCAACCTCGAGCGCAGCGAACTGATCATCGCGCTGGGTGGTGGCGTTGTGGGCGACCTCGCGGGCTTCGCCGCCGGCATCGTCAAGCGCGGCCTTGACTATGTGCAGGTGCCCACGACGCTTCTCTCCCAGGTCGATTCATCCGTAGGCGGAAAGACCGCCATCGACACGCCGCAGGGCAAGAACCTGGTAGGTCTCTTCCACCAGCCCGTCCTCGTGCTGGCCGACACGGCCGTGCTGGCAACGTTGCCCATTCGGGAGTTGAGGGCCGGCTATGCCGAGGTGCTGAAATACGGCCTGATCTCGGACGCATCCTTCGCAGCATGGCTGGGCAGCAATGTCGAGCGCATCCTTGCGGGCCCCGGGCCCGAACGTACTCGCGCAATCATCACCTCGTGCAGCATGAAAGCCCGTGTGGTCGAAGCGGACGAACGCGAGGCAGGGCAGCGCGCCCTGCTGAACCTCGGCCACACCTTTGGACACGCGATCGAGGCCTGCATGAATTTCACCGGACGCATCCTGCACGGTGAGGCCGTCGCGGTCGGCTGCGTCATGGCCTTTGAACTGTCCGAGCGGATGAAGCTCTGCGAACGCGGGACCGCCGCGCGCGTGCACCAGCTCTTTGCCCAGGCCGGCCTTCCTGCATCAGTGAAGGACCTGCCGGACCTGGGCGCCGGGCCGGATGATTTCGTCCAGATGATGCTGCAGGACAAGAAGGCGAAGGACGGCAAGCTCACGCTGATCCTTGCGCGCGGCATTGGCCAGTCCTTCATCGAGCACAATGTCGACGAAGCCGTCGTGCGCAGCTATCTCGCCGACATACTGAAGCAGTAACTCACCCCCGCCTCCACCGGAAAAGACGCATCGCCATGGAAGACGCAGCCGCTACCACCCAAGCCCTGTCCAGCATGGACCTGGTGTTCTCGGTCCTGATGACATTGATCCTGATGCTGTTCTCCGCCTTCTTCTCCGCATCCGAAACGGCACTGACCGCTGCATCCCGCGCCCGGATGTTCCAGCTTGAAAAGGAAGGCGAGAAGCGCGCGCGACACGTCAACTGGCTGTTCGTGAACCGCGAGAGAATGGTTGGCGCGGTGCTGCTGGGAAACACGTTCGTCAACATTGCCTCGTCTGCACTCGTGACCAGCGTCCTGCTTTCGATATTCGGAGACGCCGGCGTCGCCATTGCAACCATCATCACCACGGCGATGGTACTCGTGTTCTGTGAAGTGCTTCCCAAGACCTATGCCATCACGAATGCGGATGGCGTGGCGCTGCGCATTGCAGGGGCCGTGCGCGCCTGCGCGCTCGTCTTCTCCCCGATTGTGGCCACGGTCGGCCTTCTGGTGTCGGCCATGCTGCGCACCATCGGCGTGAAGTCGCAGGGCCTCGTCGAGGACCGCGAGGAAGCCGCCCACGAGGAACTGCGCGGCGCCATCGACCTCCACCACAAGGAGGGCGCGGTGCAGACGACGGACCGCAACATGCTCGGCGGCATCCTCGACCTGAAGGAACTGCAGGTCTCCGACGTCATGATCCATCGCAAGAACATCACGATGATCGATGCGGACCTGCCCTCCGAGGAAATCATCGAGCGCGTGCTCACCCAGCCGCACACGCGCCTGCCCGTCTACAGGGGCGACAGCGACAACATCATCGGCGTGCTACATGCCAAGGACCTTCTGCGGGCCCTGTCCCGCGCGCAGGGCAACATCCGCGCGCTGAACATCGCCTCGCTGATCGCCAAGCCCTGGTTCATCCCCGAGACGTCGACACTGACCGACCAGCTGCGCGCCTTCCTGCAGCGCCGCACGCACTTCGCCCTTGTCATCGACGAGTATGGCGCCCTCAAGGGCCTCATCACGCTCGAGGACATCCTCGAGGAAATCGTCGGCGAAATCCGCGACGAGCATGACGTTCCCGTCTCCGGCGTGCGCCCGCAGCCCGACGGCACGACCAATGTCGATGGCTGGGTCACGATCCGCGAACTGAACCGCGTGATGAGCTGGAACCTGCCGGACGAGGAAGCAACCACAGTCGCCGGCCTCGTGATCCACGAGGCGCAGACCATTCCCGAGGTGGGCCAGGTCTTCTCGTTCCATGGCTTCAAGTTCGAGATCCTGCGCAAGCAGCGCCTGCAGATCACGGGCATCCGCGTGACGCCGATTGCCGACCCGTCAAAGGCACCGGCGCCGGGCGCCTGACCGCCGTCAGCCGCCGCGTCCCTCGTCGGGAGCCGACAGGCTGAGGCTCAGGGCGTGGACACGCGTGCTGAGCTCCTCCGCCAGCACGGCATGGACACGCCGCTGCCGCTCCACGCGGCTCAGCCCCGCAAACGCCGCCGACACGATCGCAACACGGAAATGGGTTTCGCCTTCCGGCCGCGCGCCGGCATGCCCGGCATGCCTGTGGGACTCGTCCTCGACGACGAGCGAGACCGGCGAAAACGCGGCCTCGAGCTTGGACTTTATGGTTTCTGCCACGCGCATGATGAGGCTGACTTGAGCAACAAAACGCCCAAAGTCAAGCAAGAGGTTTTCTTGTCTTCTTTACCTTCGTTCGGGATACTCGGAGCGCTATGGGTGAAGGAACAAGAGGCACGTCGAAGTGGGCGAACGACTTGCGCGTGAAGCGCCAGCCGGTCACCAAGCCCACGCGCCTTTGCGAAAAGCCCGGCTGCGAGAACGCCGGTGACCACCGCGCACCGAAAAGCCGGACAGCCCTGAACGAGTACTACTGGTTCTGCCTCGACCACGTGCGCGAGTACAATCTCTCCTGGGATTACTTCCGCGGCATGACGCCGGGCGAAGTCGACAAGTACCAGCGCGAGGCCCTGACCGGCCTGCGGCCGACCTGGAAGCTGGGCGAACGCTCGGCCGGTCCCAATCCCAAGCTGAACTTCTATTTCAGGGGGGCCTACGTCGACCCCTCGCTCGTGTTTAACGACGGGCCGAACACCGGGTCAGCCGCGGACACGGCCGACAAACGTAACGGTAAGCCCGAGAATCCCGAGCGCAAGCGCTCCAAAATGCAGCTGGCGGCTCTGGAAACACTTCATCTTGATCCCGACGCAACCTTGCAGGACGTCAAAACCCGCTTTAAGGAATTGGTGAAGCGCTTCCATCCCGACGCCAACGGCGGCGACCGCGGAGCGGAAGAGCGTCTGCGTCAGGTCATCAAGGCCTATGGGCAACTCAGGTCCTCCGGCTATTCGTGATCGAGTGTGACCAAACGCGCTTCCAGCCGCACCTTTGGGGGCTGTAAAAGAATCGCGTAGCCACTTGCCAATGAAAGCCTCAAACGGATGACGACGAACCAGAACGGATTGGCCATCGAAAGCCAGCCCGATACCACAGTGGATGTCCGCAAGACCTTCGGCCTGGACATCAACATGAAGGTCAAGGGCTTCGCGAAGCCGAACGAATATGTTCCCGACGCGGACCCGTCCTATCGCTTCGACCGCGACACGACGATCGCGATCCTCGCGGGCTTTGCGCACAACCGCCGCGTCATGGTCCAGGGCTATCACGGCACCGGCAAGTCGACCCACATCGAGCAGGTCGCCGCACGCCTGAACTGGCCCTGTATCCGCATCAACCTCGACAGCCACATCAGCCGCATCGACCTCGTCGGCAAGGACGCGATCGTCCTGAAGGACGGCAAGCAGGTGACAGAGTTCCGCGAAGGCATCCTGCCCTGGGCGCTCCAGCACCCCGTCGCCCTCGTGTTCGACGAATACGACGCCGGCCGCCCGGACGTGATGTTCGTGATCCAGCGCGTGC
>CAZYFM010000058.1:0-20518 GCA_964646885.1 uncultured Flavobacteriaceae bacterium | reverse complement strand
CGGCGGATGTCCTCGCACAGGCTGAAGGTCGGCACCTGGATCAGGCCCACGCCCTCGATCGCCGCCGCGCGCAAGGCGTCCCCGTTATTGGCGACGAGCGAGCCCTTCACCTTCACCCGCTCCACGCGCCCGTCCGGCGCCGTCAGGTGCCACTCGTCGCGCAGCGACCAGTAGGAATAGCCAAGGCAGTTGTGCCGCTTCAGGTCCTGCGGCGTGCGCGGCATGCCCGCGGCCTTCAGGTAGGCGGGCGACCCCGCAATCATCAGCCGCGCAGGCGCCAGCCGCCGCACGATCAGGCTTGAATCCGCAGGCACCCCGATGCGGATCACCACGTCATAGCCTTCCTCGATCAGGTCAACCGCGCGATCATTGAGCGTCAGCTCGACGTCCACGCCCGGGTTCTCGCCGAGGAAGCGCGCGATCAGGGGCGCCAGCTGCTGGGCGCCGAAGGTCACCGGCGCATTCACGCGCAGGCGTCCGCGCAGCACCGTGTGCATGTCGCGCACGGCGTCCTCGGTCTCGTTCAGCGTGTCGATCAGGCCCGCCGCCCGGTCGGCCAGCGCGCGCCCGGCCTCCGTCAGGCTCGCCCGGCGCGTGGTCCGGTTGAAGAGGCGCACGCCGAGACGCTCCTCCAGGTCGCCAATGTGCTTCGACACCATGGCGCGGGTCATCTTCAGGTCACGGGCGGCCGCGGCGAAGTTCAGGCGCTCGGCCGTGGCGGCAAAGATCTCAAGGCTGCGAAATCGGTCCATGGGCAATTGTCAACACCATGGATACAATAAGTCAACATGGCGGCGGATTGTCAGTTAAGCCGCCTGGCACCATGTTCTCCCCAACGCGCCGCCGGGAACGATTGCTCCCGGGAGGCCCACTGAATGGAGACCCTACATGACCCTCGCCCTCAGGAAATCCGACAGCCGCGGCAAGGCCAATTTCGGCTGGCTCGACAGCCGCCACAGCTTCTCCTTTGGCTCCTACCACGACCCGGCGCACATGGGCTTTGGCCCGCTGCGCGTCATCAATGACGACCGCGTCGCCCCGGGCGGCGGCTTTGCCCCGCACCCGCACGCCGACATGGAAATCATCTCCTATGTGCTCGACGGCGGCCTGCAGCACCAGGACAGCCTCGGCAACGGCTCCGTCATCCGCCCGGGCGACGTGCAGCGCATGTCCGCCGGCACCGGCATCCGCCACAGCGAGTACAACGCCTCGAAGACCGAGCCCGTGCACTTCCTGCAGATCTGGATCATTCCCGAGCGCCGGGGCATCGCGCCCGGCTACGAGCAGAAGGCCTTCCCCGCTTCCGAAAAACAGGGACGCCTTCGCCTCGTCGCCTCGCGCGACGGCCGTGAAGGTTCCGTGACCATCCACCAGGACGCCGACATGTACGCGACGCTCCTGGGACAGGGCCAACAGGCGGCGCACGAACTGCGTCCCGGCCGCGGCGCCTGGATCCACGTCGCGCGCGGCAGCGTGGCGCTGAACGGCACGCCGCTTTCCGCCGGCGACGGCGCCTCGATCAGCGCGCCCGGACGCCTCGTCCTCGACCAGGGACAGGATGCCGAAGTGCTGCTGTTCGACCTCGCCCTGTGAACCCGTTTCCCATTGCAACCTCACCACTGAAAGGCACTGAACCATGAATACGCAAGCTGACTATGGCGCAGCCCTCCTGCGCGTGACGCTGGGCGTCGCCGCCCTCGCCCACGGCCTGTTGCTGAAGGTCCTGACCTTCGGCATCCCGGGCACGGTCGGGTTCTTCGAGTCCCTGGGCTTCCCGCCCCTCTTCGCCTATCTCGTCATCTTCGGCGAGATTGCCGGCGGCCTGGCCCTCATCACGGGCGTCTATGCGCGCACCGCCGCCCTGCTGATGGTGCCGATCCTGCTTGGCGCCGTGATGCAGCACGCACCCAATGGCTGGGTCTTCAACGCGACCGGCGGCGGCTGGGAATATCCGGCCTTCTGGGCCGCAGCCTCCCTCGCGTCCGCCCTGATCGGACCCGGCGCCTTCGTGCTGAGAATTCCGTTCCTGCCCGCGGAACCCTTCTTCCACGCCGCGCGCGCCTGACCCCAACCATGCCGCCTCCCGCGAGGCGGCATGGTCTCCCATTGACGGCACGTCATAACAGGAGGCACACAAGCCCCATGACCCGCATGCCCACGCTCTTCATTTCGCACGGCGCGCCCGTCCTCGTGCTGACGGACACGCCGGCCAGCCGCTTCCTGCGCGCGCTCCCGGCCCACGTGCCGGCGCCGCGTGCAATCCTCGTCATTTCCGCCCACTGGGAAGAGCGCCAGCCCACGCTGGGCCTGTCCGGGGACACGATCCACGATTTCTACGGCTTCCCGAAGCCGCTCTACGAGATGACGTACAACGCGCCGGTCGCCCGTGACGTCGCCGCCCGCGCAGCCGAACTGCTGAAGGACTTCCGCGCGACGACGGATGCCGGCCGCGGCCGCGACCACGGCACCTGGGCGCCCCTGATCCTCGCCTGGCCTGAAGCGCACGTGCCCATCGTGCAGCTGTCGCTGGTTGCCGGGGCATCACCGGCAACGCACGCCGCGATCGGCCGCGCGCTCGCGCCGCTGCGGGACGAGGGCGTGCTCATCATCGGCTCTGGCAGCGTCACGCACAACCTGCGCGCCCGCCCCACGCCCGAACCGGCGGAATGGGCCACGCGCTTTGTCTCCTGGCTGGACGACACGCTCGCGAAGGGCAACGATGAAGCCCTGCTCGACTGGCAGCGCACGGCCCCCTACGCCGAGATCAATCATCCGAGTACGGAGCATTTCGACCCGATCTTCGTCGCCCGCGGCGCCGCAGCCGGCGAAACGTCACGCGCGCTCCACGCGTCCTACGAATACGGCTCGCTGTCGATGAACGCCTACGCGTTTGGCGGCTAGTTCAGCCGCCCGTCTCCAGGTAGCAGAGATAGCCGCGCTCGACCATGCGCCGCGTGCCCTCATAGGCCTCGGAGAGTTCCTCGTAGGTCGATCGCAGCCCGGCGAGGTGCTTGACCTGCGCTTCGGTCGGCGTCGTGCCCTTGTCGGCAATCGCCAGCGCTTCCTTCACCCAGCTCGCGCGCGCGGCAGCGGCCATGTTGGCGAGCCGCTTGAAATGCCCGAGGTCCACGCGCCCGACGCTCTTGGCCAGCAGCACGCGGTTGGCATCGAACGTCGCGAAGTCGATCTGCTCAAGGTGGGCAACGAGCTTTCGCTGCTCCTGGGGATCCTTGACCAGTGACGGCTTGAAGTGTTCCTGCCCCATGATGCCTCCGCAAGTCGATGCAGGCGCGACGCAAACGTCTGGCCTGCACCGTCATTCTCGCCCGCAGAGTTTAAGGACCGGTTCAGCCTGCAAACCTGCACCGCGGCTTTTCCCGCCGACGTAAAGGTAAACACTGAAGATTGCGATGATCGTCTTCAGCCGGCAGGCCGAACCACGGGAAACCAGATTTCGACGATGCCTGCCCCCGTCGACGGATCAAACCGCTCGTCATAGCGCTCGAAATCCGGGGACGGAGCGGAAGCCCAGCCCGAGCCCGGAAGCCAGCTGTTCCAGATCGCGCCCCAGGTCTGGCTGATTGTCGAGGCATGGCCCTCATGCGTGAAGACGGCATAATGGGCCTGCGGGATGCGCATGCGATCGAGGCCCGTGGCAAGCCCGTCAAAGGTCGAAACCTCGACGCCAGCCATGTATTCGAACGTCTGCGCCGCCATGTCGGAGCCGCACATGACCCCATAGGTCACCGCCGACGCCGCATTGGCCACAGGCATCATCTGCACGAAGGCGTCCCACTGCGCCGGAAGCCGGCGCGAGGCCTCCGCAAAGGGATGCGTGCGGCGCAGGCCCGCCACCAGCATCGCGCGACCTGCTTCAAATCGGGGAGAGACGAGCTTCATGACGCGCAGCACCTTCACACTTCATTAGGCTTAAACCGTACCTGCCGTCACTACCACGCGGATGGCCGCCGATTAACTCAAATTATTTGCAATTTGTTTCTTTTGTCCGGGCGAGATTGGCGCCTACGCCGTAATGCGGGATGGACATCAACATGCAGCGCGTGTTCGGGCTGATCATCGTCACACTGGCTTGCGCCTTCATGCCGGCCGCACAGGCACGTCCGCTCGGCGACTGGAAAGTCGTGCAGGGAACCGGCGACGTCGTGATCCTTGTCGACGGTGTCCAGACAGTGGCGATCGATCCCAATGCCGCACTCCCGGAAGGCACGATCATCGCGACGGGCAAGAACGGCCGCGCCGTCGTCCGCCGCGGGGACGAGCAGATCGTCGTCCAGCCCCAGACGCGGCTCAAGCTGACGAACGGATCGCCAACGGCCACGCGCTTCCTGCAATCGACCGGCTCGGCCCTCTATCACATCGGAAAGAAGCGCACGCCCCACTTCCAGGTGGACACGCCCTATCTCGCCGCCATCGTGAAAGGCACCGTGTTCACCGTGTCGGTCGACGGGTCACATGCGGACGTGGCCGTGACGGAAGGCGCCGTCGAAGTGTCGACGAACGCAGGCGCTGCCGTCACACTCGTCAAGCCCGGCATGACCGCCCGGGTGGGACAGGCGGACCAGCGCCAGATCGACCTGCAGGACCGCGCAGGCTCGCACCGCCTGATCACGGCCAACGAAGGTGGCTGGAGTTCGGGCGGCGGATCGTCCACCGGCGGCGGACCAGGAGCCTCGTCGTCGGGCGGAAGCGGCGGAGCGGCCCTGTTGCGCACGGGATCCGACCAGGGACCATCGGCGCATCACACGAACCTGACCGGCCTGCGCGACAGCACCATCGCGATCGAAGTAACATCGGCTTCCGATCACGAGGCCTTGCGCCTCTCTTCCGCCCCGGAAACAGGCAGCGAAACGACGGGCTCCGTGGCAATCATCGAGAGTGCTCCCGCCCTCCCGGGATTGCGACAGACCGTGAGCGACATCCAGGGCCCGGGCAGTCAGGGAAACAAGCTGCAAGGCATGGCCTCGACCGTCGACGACGCGGCGAGCGCCCTCGCCGGAAAGGTCGGCGCGACCATGCATTCGCTCGCGCGCCACAAGCCGCTGAAGGTATCGGCCACGATGCCGTGGACAGAACTGTCCCTCGGCGTGATGGCCCTGATCACGCTCATGATCATGAGCCACATCCGCAGCCTGCGCGCCCGGACAAAGAAGCTCGAAGCCCTGACCTGAAGCCCCCGCTCAGCGCGCCCGGCTCGTGAGCCAGTCCGCCACGATCCCGGCGAGCCGCGGATGCAAGGGCTTCACCGTGCCGGACTGCGCAGCCTGCATGCTCTCCGCCTGGCTGCCCATCTGGAAGAGATAGTGGTCCATGTCGGGGATCTCGATATAGACGCCCTTGCCGGGCCTCGCCGCATTCACCGCATCCACGAGTGCCTGGCTCTCGGCAGCCCCGGTGACAAAGTCCGCGGCGCCATAGATCA
Organism: uncultured Flavobacteriaceae bacterium; assembly: GCA_964646885.1. Taxonomy (GTDB): domain Bacteria; phylum Pseudomonadota; class Alphaproteobacteria; order Micropepsales; family Micropepsaceae; genus SZUA-430. The sequence continues at coordinate 15,078 of CAZYFM010000058.1, read as the reverse complement.
CCGCCACGTCCGTCCCCTTGAGCTCACCCCACAGCGCTTCCAGGTTCTGGCTCGCCACCTGCTGCAGGTAGGCGTCCGACGCAGGATAGGACATGAAGTCGGCGCAGGCCGCATTGTCCTTGAGGATCTGCTCGCGCGGCTCGCGGTTGATGAGGAAACGCAGGCTGCATGAGGCCTTCAGCATCATCTGCGCACCGATGTCGGCGGGAGCAACTCCCGACAGCTTGAGTTGCCGGCGCGTGTTGATGAGCTCGTACTCGTACCAGGTCATGCCCAGCGTCTCCATCACCACGAGGCCGCGCACCGGCACCTGCTTTGCTGCCAGGGGTCCCGTGACGCCACCAATGCTGTGGCCGAGAATGAAGACACGGTCGCCATCGACGCCCTTCAGGCGCTTCAGCGCCTTCAGCGCCGCAACATAGCCCGACACTTCGTTGTCGAGATCCGCCGTCGCGCAGGGAGAGCCCGTGCTGTCGCCCATGCCGGTCTTCTCGACGCGCATCGTGACGAAACCACGCCGGGTCAGGCTGTACAGCAGGTCCCTGTAGGCATCCTGCGCCTTGTTGGCACCGTCGATGCTGTAGCAGCCGATGCCGCCCGCAAGCAGCACCGCCGGATGCCGCCCGCCCGCCTTCGGCCGCGTGATGATCGTGCGGCGGACACTGTCCCCGGCACGCACTTCATCATAGGCAATGTCGATGTCGGCAGCACTTTCAAGCGGAAGCGAGGCGAGTTTCACCCCGACATCCGCCTTCTGGCCATTGCGCAGATAGGTCGCCTGCAGCACATCGCCCGCCCGCCGGGCCCGCACGGCATTCTGCACGTCCGCCGCGCCGGTCGTGGGGACCCCGGCCAGGGACAGGATGATGTCGCCCGCCTTGAGGCCCGCCGCCTCCGCGCTCAGGCCCGGCAGGACATTGACGATAAGAACGCCCTGGCCCGCCGGAACGTTCTGCGCCTTGCGGACATCGTCCGGAATGTTGGAGGTCAGCGCCGCGCCAAACACGGCCCGCCGCTCCAGCGTCCCTGCCTCGGAGACCCAGGCATACAGGCTCAGACACACGAATACGGCGCATGCAACAACGGCACGGAACATGGCAGCTCTCCCTCGTCCTGCACTCTAGGAAGGCGCGAGGGCGGGCCGCAACCGGCCACGTCACACATTCGCGTGAGGCCACGAAACCGTGAATGGGATGAGAGCGCTAGAGCTCGTTCTTCTTGTGGAACACCAGTCGCGTCGCCGTGACGGCGCCCCGGTCAAGCGCGTCAAACAGGACGACAGCCCGCTGCAGTTCCTTCGTCAGGGCGATGAGGCGCTGCTTGCGCACGTTCTCCGGAACCTGCTTGAGCCTTTGCGCGACGAACTGCGCGTGCGCCAGGCCGTCGCGAATGTCACCTTTCACCAGCCGGTTGGCTTCGTTGGCGGCCCGGAACTCAAGTTCCTTCGCAAAGAGGTTGAGGACTTCACCCTTTCGCGGAAAGCACAGGCTGTCCTGCCAGAGCGACGTCGCGCAGGCGAGCTGCCGGGCACTCGCGGCATCGTTGGCCCAGATCTCGTCGATGTAGAGATAGCCGCCCGGCTTGAGCGCCGACGTGATCTCCTTCACCAGCGCAGCGACATCGCGCGTGGCGGAGAAGGCCCAGTAGGTGGACAGCCGATGGTACCTGTTGGCCTTCAGCCGCAGTTCCCCCGGTACCCAGCGCTCATGCTTGATGAGCTTGCCGAGGAAATGCGGGTTGGAACCGTTGAAATCGCACAGGAGCGGATCGGCCTCGAACAGCTCGACATGCGCCCCGAGTTCTTCCGTGACGAAGCCGAAGCCACCCAGGTTGACGCCAATGGCGCCATAGATCTGCGACTTGTTCACCGCAAGCGCCGTCGCCGCCTGCCGCATCGCCTGGTACTGGCCCGGCGCGTAGGCATTGCGTCCCCAGATATCCTGGCACACCGACAGGCGGGACACGATTTCGCTCTCGCCCGACGCATCCCAGTGCGCGGGTTCGACATCGTCGGACATGAGGATCAGCGGCTTGCGGGACCGCGCAGCGGCACTCATGGGCATTCCTGGAAGACTGGAACTTCCATTCTGCCATTCACGGCAAAATTTCGGGTTAATCCCGCAACAACGCAAAGGGCGGCACTTCCGGGGAAGCGCCGCCCATTTCCGCGACCGGAGGTAAACGAACCCTTTACGGCCCGAAGAGGAAGTCCGTCGCATCCACGTTCGCGCTGTTGACCCCCAGCAACGTGATTGTGTTCGAGCCGATCGTGATCAGCGTGCTCGGGCCAGCGCTCGAGATTCCCACCAGCGTGTTGAAGTTTGCCAGCGTGACGCCCAGGGAACTGTCGAGCAGCAACCTGTCCTGACCACCAGCCGCAAGGGCATCAAAACCGGTAATTGTGTCGTTCCCGAACCCGGAAGCGAAGATGAAGGTGTCGTTGCCGGCACCACCATTCATGCTGTCATTGCCGGCGCCACCGGTGATCGTGTCAGCGCCACCACCGGCATTGATGGTGTCAGCGCCTCCGCCACCATTGATGACATTGGCACCGGCGCCAAGCGTAATCGTGTCATTGCCCTGGCTGCCGATGATGTTCTCGATGGAGTTGAGGACATCGTTGCCGATCTGGGCGCTTTGGGCCGAGATGGCCGTGACAGTCGCACCCGCCGTCGTGAGCGAAAGGTTGAGCGTGTCCGAACCCAGGCCACCAATGTAGGTGTCGTTGCCGTCATTGTTGGATGCAATGAACGTATCGTCGCCTGCGCCGCCATTGAGGGTGTTCGCCCCTGCACGCCCGCGCAACGTGTCGTTGCCCGAACCCGCCACGACGTTTTCGATGCCTGTGATCGCGGAGAAGCCCGACGCCGTTCCGGCCTGCAGGTTTACGACGATGTCAGCCGTTGTCACGGCACCACCGGCGGGATCGTAGGTCAACGTGTCGTTGCCACCGAGCAGATCAACATTGATGTTCTCGACATTGATCGCCGTACTGCCATCGAACACCGTGATCGACGTCCCGTTGAACAGCACATCAAGCGTGTTCGCACCCGCCGTACCCGTGATGTTCAGCGTGTCATTGCCGGCTCCACCATCAATGGTGTCCTCACCGTCGCCGATCACGTAGTTGATCGTGTCGGCACCGGCGCCGCCATTGATGATGTCGCGGTCAGCGCCACCCGTCAGCGTGTCCGCGCCACCATCACCGTTGAGAGTGTCGCGACCCGCACCACCCGTGATGATGTCACGCTCCGCTCCCCCGTTGATGATGTCACGTCCGCCGCCGCCATTGAGGATGTCCTGGCCAGCCGTGCCGTTGATGGTGTCATTGGCCGCCGTTCCCGGGTTTTGGTCACCAACGATTTCGGTCGGCAGGGATTCCACGCGCTCATTGAAGCCCTGATCATCCGTAAACGTGACGACCACACGCAGCACCAGACCCACCTGGTCCTGTCCCGGCGTGAATGTCAGGTCGTTCGCCCCGCTGATTGCATCCCAGGTGACACCGTTATCCGCGGATGACTCCCACTGATACAACTTGGCACCGTCCGTGATGCCGTTCGCATCCGCGACCGTGTCCGTCGCCGTCAGCAACAGCGTCTCCGTCGGCGTCAGGTCACCAATGACCAGCGCCCCCGTCGGGTCTTCGTTCACCAGCCCCACCGGACCGGTCATCATCGACTCGAGGACTTCCGTGTGGCCCTCAAGATCCGTGAAACTGACCACGACTTTCAGGAAGTAATCCAGATGCTCGGCGCCCGGCGTGAAAGTGGCCTCCTCAGCCCCGACAATTTCTTCCCACGGATCCAGTGAATCGATTGACCGGAACCACTGATAGGTGAACGTGACGGGATCTGGCAGGCCATCTTCGTCCATGATGTCCGTGGGCGTGGCCGTGATCGGCGTACCGAGGCCCGGCTCATAGGAACTCAACTCGATGCTGCCCGTCGCTGCATCCTGTGTGTTGCTGACAATCGCCGTCGAAGCCGACGTCACGGAATTCGTGAAGCCCTGGCCATCGACATAGGTGGCCGTGACCCGCAGGATCTGGCCCACGGTGCTCTGCGGCGGAACAAACGTCGCTGTGCCGTCGCCCGTGACTTCTGCCCACGTCAGCCCGTTATCGGCGGACGCCTCCCACACATAGGTGAAAGTCACGCCGTCCAGGCCATCCACGTCCGTGAAGGCATTGGTCGCCAGCAGCGGCGCGTCTTCGGCCGGCGTCATGTCGTTGATCAGCACGGTCCCGACCGGAAGGTCATTCACGCCTTCAACGGCAGTCGTGACTTCAGAGAATACCGTCTCGATGACGCCATGCGCATCCTGGTAAACCGCACGCACGCGCAAGCCGAGTCCCACCACGTCATCACCAGGCACAAACGTCGTTCCGGTGACCTTGACGACCTCACCCAGCAGGTCGCGCTCCAGGTCCACGAACTCTCCGGAACCCGGCTCCACCTCCACCTGCCAGAAATAGGTGATGGCACCCGTGATCGCACCGGTCGGGTTCGCAGGCGAAACGTTGTCGGCGTCGGTAACACCGGCAGCACTGACCGTGATGCCAACCTGGTCTTCGATGGGCGTCAGGTCGCTGATCGACAGCAGTCCCGCAGGACCCGCATTGCCGCCGGCCAGCACGATGGATGTGTCCGCAAACTGCAGACGCTCGATGCCCCGCAGCAGGTCCACGCCATCGATCCCCTGGCCCGCGCCCAGCGTCGGATCATCATGCGAGACCGAGATGAACCCGTCACCGTTCAGGTCTTCCACGAAGAAGTTGCCGAACAGGTCCGTGCCCAGCCCTTCGATCGTGTAGAGCGCGTTTCCGGTCAGAGCGTCGACGAGGTTGCCGGAGAACACAGCGGTATCGAAGTCCGCATCCGGTCCCCGCAGGATCTCGCGTACCACGCGGATCTGCGACGGATTGATCTCGCCGGACAGCATCCGCGCCTGGATCTCGCTCATGCTCTTTGCCGAGTAGATCTCAAGGGCCGGATTATTCGCATCCCGGACCGACAGCCTGACATTCAGCCAGGCATCGCCATCAATGATGTCATTGCCGCCGCGCCCTTCGATGAGGTCGCTGCCGTCACCACCCAGAAGAATGTTGCCGCCATTGAACATCGTCACGTCGGCGCCAAAGAGCGGATTGAGACCGTTCTTCAGCCCGTCGATCAGGTCGAAGTTTGTCAACTCGTGACCCACCAGGTCCAAAGCCGTGCTGTCATCTCCCCGCAGGATGTCCGAGAACGCCGTGCCTGAGAGCCCTTCCGTCTGATCAAACTTGTCAAGGAACGAGTTCGGCGAGAACGGAGCCGGCGGAGCAGCAAACACCTCAATGGTCAGGTCCGCATCAATGCCGGCCGTTTCGTTCAGGTAGATGGCCCAGTCGAAACCGGTCTGGCCGTCAGCCCCGTCGACACCTGCACCGACCACCATGATGTCATCCCCGGCCTCGGCAACCAGGTCGTCGTCTCCACCATCGCCAATGAGCACGTCATTGCCGCTGACATTGCCAGCGTCAAACGGATCTCCGTTGTCGCCCTGCAGAAAATCGGCCCCGGCACCACCTTCGATCCAGTCGTGGCCGTCACCGCCAAAGACGACATTCGCATCCTCGCCGGCCGAGATGAAGTCGTTCCCGGTGCCGCCAAACGTCTCGTCCGGATCCTCGCCACCGATGACAAAGTCATGACCGTCACCACCCAGGATGAGGTCAAATCCGGCGCCCGCCTGGATGACGTCATTGCCGGCATCGCCCTTGATGTTGTCGTCACCGAAGCTGTCGGTGATGATGTCATCGCCGTCACCACCATTGATGATGTCGTTGCCGGCGCCGCCTTCGAGGCGGTCATTGCCACCGTCACCCCAGAGCGTGTCGTCACCGAGGCCGCCGATCAGGATGTCGGCATTGTCCGTACCGCCGAGGACGACGTGATCCGCGCCATTGAACTTGAGGTAGTTCGTATCAGCCCCCGGCGTTGCCGGATTGTTGCGCGACACGAGCTGCGAGAAGATGCTGGCCCCCGTCGGATCCAGGTTGCCCAGCCCTTCATTGAATTGCAGCGCCCGGTCAACTTCAAGGAAGTACGTGGGCGTCGAGAACACGTCGCCAGGCAGGTGCGTTGTATTCGTATGGCGCATGATCATCGAGGCAAAGGAATTGCCCTCGAGCTCGCTCAGGAAGTTCAGACCGGCCGTACGCGTCAGGTAGTAGAAGCGGTCTCCGTCCTGGAGCGCTTCCATCTGCGTTTCGAAGACGAAGTTGAACGTCGACCCGAGCATGCCGCCAAACGGCATCTTGGCTTCAGCCAGACCGCCGATCCAGAAGTCGATATCGTCAACGCCGGTGACGGTCACGCCACCCGGCAGGTTGGCGTAAATTCCCTGACCATTCAGGAAGTCAAAATAGTCCTGCTCCTGCTCCGTCCCCCCGTTCACCGCACCGAGCACGATGTCCAGTGCGGCTGCACGTTTGCCAGCGGCGTCGGTGGCAGCAAGGATGTCCGCATGCGTGCCATACGCCGCAATGAAGTTGACGACCGAAAGCTCGTTCTTCGCATTCTGGGCAAAGTCCACCCAGTTCTCATAAGGTTTCAGCTGTGCATCACCCGTACCCTCGAAGAACTGCCGGCGCGCTTCATTGAGCGTCGGCACACCCGTTTCCCGGGCGCGGGCAATGTTGAGCGTCGCAAGGTCAAGCGGCAGGCCAAGCAGGTTGTTGCGCAAGCCCTCGATGACGAACTCGTCGATTTCGTTGCCAACCTGGCGCGTCATGCCGCGCACGATCGCTCCCGCAGCATCCCCCTGCGTCAGCCCGCTCTCCGTGAACTCGACGGGATTGAGGAACGCCTCGATCAGCCCGATGTGATTGTCGGCGAAGTTGGCTTCGTAGCGATCGACGGTCTCATTCAGCATTGAATGCCCGAAGCGGTAGACCACGTGCGCAAACTCGGCCACGATCGAAGGATCAATCGTCGCGTCATAGGCGCTGAAGACGTTGATCATCGGCTGGACCTTGCGTCCGAATTCCTCGAACACAAGGTGCTGGTACTGCATTTCCGTGCTGAACCGCGCCGCCTGGAAAAGGCGCTCGCCGTTCCAGGAACCATCCGGAAGCTGCCATTGCTGGATGAACGCCGGGTCATTGGTCGCCAGCACCACTTCCTTGACGTGCTCCACCATGCGGTTGTGCTCCGCGTGGAAGACATAGTGCACGGCAGTGAGGCCGATATTCTCGTTGCCACGACCGTCGCCGGTGATGAAGTGCTCGCCCAGCAACTCGTCGTCATAGGTCAAAGGATTGCCATCATCCCCGGTACCCGGATCCGAGTCAGCCACCTGCTGGATCTTCGGCGTCGCCGGATTGTGATCATCATCGACAAAGCCCGGGGCTGCGTGATGCGCAATGTCATCAAGGAACGCGTGCCCGGTTCGCATGACCGACACGGTGACGGTGGCACCTGGATCAAGGACTACACCCGGCGGAAGCGTGATATCGCTGAGGTCCAGACTGTTGATGTCGAGGCCCGACGCAGGAGTAGGAGGAAGAGCAAGAGGATCTGCTGGAACATGGAAACCTTCAACAAAGACCATGTGCTCTTTGGTGACCGAGCCAACCGTCTCAAACACCGAAACAGCGACCTGCGCGTATCCGTTGGGTCCGGGAATGAACTTGCCGTACTGGTCGGTCTTCAGCAGCGGTACATTGCCGATGTCAAAATCGCTCAGCTGAATGCCCAGGTACTCAAGCGCCTGCGCCTTCACTTCGTTCCAGTTGGCAAGTCCGCCGCCGGGCGCAGAACTCTCAAGGAGATGCCCCGTCGAAACGGCTCTCCCGAGCCCGTCAAACGCATACTCCCTGAGGAACACCTGATGGGACGCATGGCTTGTATAGGTCTGGTTCTGGTCTACCCATGAGGTCGTGGTATTCGTGTGCTGGACTTCACCCTCAACCAGCGTCGGCGTGGCGCGCGTCAGGGCCATGAACCGCAGGTGGGCCGGCAGGTCATCAGCGCCTTCGTTGGCCGCAGTCCCAATGACATCTCCGATGATCCCGTCCGCCCCACCAATGAGGGGATCATCCGGCTGCAGCGGAATGTAGACGGTGCCATTTCCACCCTTGGTCACCAGGTCAAGACCATGGTCGAAGAACTGACCGAACAGGGTCATCCATGAGTTGAAGGGCGCCGACAGGCCTTCATCCGGAGCCGTATTCGGAATTTCCATGTTTCCAAGCGAGTCAAATAGTCCGGTTTCCGACGCTCCCACCGCTGCTGGATTGTTCGCCGTCTGATCCGAGATCAGGTTTGAAATGATGCGGGGATCCGCGTCCGCAACATTGCCAGTCGTGCCATAGTCGTTGTTGATGACGGGCGGGGCCGACGGCCCGAAGGACATTGTGTCCCCATCGGCATCATTCAGGAAGTTCGGATCCAGTGCGCGCGGGAAAGGATTGTCAGCCGCACCAAACTGCTCCTGGCCCGGCAGCAGGTTGTTGTAGGTGCCGTCAACCGTCCGCAACCCATACGGCAGGAACGGATTGGGCAGCAATGAAGCAAGGTCGGCTCCCGCCGCGTGGGCTTCGGCGATGAGGATCTGGTTCAGGATGAACTCGAGATCGTGCCGGATCATGACAACCATTGTGCGGGTCCTTTCAGGTGGCAATTGCGGATGTTGGGGGAGAGGCGCGCGGCTTGAACGCGTTGGTCAGCAGCCAGGAGCAGGCGCGAATGTCTGCGGGGCGCACACGAACGCCTGTGGCCCGGGACCGCCAAATGGACCCCGGCCGCAGAACGGCGCGCGCACCTTGAAAATGAAGCAGACAGCCTCGCCTCCCCAAGCGAAGCGCCCTCGACCGGCGGATTAACCACAAGCTGCAACCAGCAGGTGTTTCCGCCGAGGATGAGAACGCTTCTCAGACGCTATTGCGACTGCAGGGAGGCATCCATCCCACCTTTTGGCTTATCCTTTACACTTAAGCATTATCGGAGCTATACTTAAGAGGTAGAGTGGAGTATTTGGAAAATCAGTATAGAAAGCGGCTCGATCGGAGGTTTTATTTAAGACTATTTGTATTTCAGCTCCGCTCGCCACTTGTCCTTCCAGTATTGTACAGACCTGTTGTGAGTACAATCGCAGGGAGCGATGCGCCCTACTTGAGGGTGGCGCACCAACACTTCAGGAACGATTTCCTGTCACGCGGCCGCGCCATTGACATCTGGATCTGGAACCCGCGTTACACGGGAGAGGAAGATATTCCGATCACCCGGCAAACACTCCCACGCCGTTGCACGCCTGCAACGCCAATCGCTTAAAACACCTGTCAGAAAATACAGTGAAGGCCCGTTCAAATTTTATTCCCCCGGCCGCAACTTTTTTCCTGGGGTGGTTTGGCCAGGAATGTCGGACCGCTTCAACCCATGCGGGAATGCCGGATCGGCGCGATCACCAGCCCCGCTCAAGATATTGCGCAAGCCGGATCCGCGACGTCAGCCCTGGCCAGAAGCGCCCTTCACCAGCCCCGTGAGGCCGTCGATGCTGCGGGCATTGCTCTCATAGCGACGACGCTCCCACTCTTCCTGTTCACGGTTCTCGGCCCAGCGCTGCAGCTGGTCGCGCGGCCCCTTGAACTCGTAGAACGGAACGCCCCAGCCGCAACTGTCGGAGATGCGCTCGATGTCGACGAACACCACGTTGCGCGCCCGCTTGAAGCCCGGAAACTTCGCCAGTTCCTGGGCGAATGACGGATGATCGAACTGCATGATCGTCGCCTTGCCATAGAGCCTGAGGATCAGCGCGGCGCCTTCGAAGGCACAGAACATGATCGTGATGCGCCCGTTCTCGCGTGCATGCGCCACGGTTTCGATGCCCGAACCGCCGATGTCCAGATAGGCCACCTGCCGCGGATTGATGATGCGGAAGCAGTCATAGCCCTTGGGACTGACATTGACGTGACCCTCGGCCGACAGCGGCGCCGAGGCCACGAAAAACATCTTCTGCTGGCGGATGAAATCGATGAGCTTTCCGTCAAGCTCTGGGTAAACGCTGCTCATGTCGGTCTCCGGAGGTTCTGTTGGGGCGCAGCTATAGCACCTCGATGCCCCGGAAGTGAGAGATGGCATGATCAAATTGATTGACGGTACCGTAGCATTGCCAATCCGCCCCTGCGCCCGCTAAACAGCGCCATTCGCACCAGGCAAGACCCGCCAATGATCACCGGACCCACCTCGCACAGCTTCATCTCCCAGCGCCTCAGGCTCCGCTACGTGGACTGGGGAAATGCGGACGCGCCGCCCCTGATCCTGCTGCATGGCGGACGCGATCATTCTCGCAGCTGGGACTGGACCGCCCAGGCCCTGCGGGACAAGTGGCATGTGATTGCCCCGGACCTCCGCGGCCACGGCGACAGCGACTGGTCGCCGGATGGCGACTATGGCTCGCTCGCCAACCTCTACGACCTCGCCCAGCTGATCCACCAGCTGCGCCTCGCGCCCGTCACGATCGTCGCACACTCCTATGGCGGCAACATTGCCCTGCGCTATTCCGGAACCTTTCCCGAGAACGTCCGCAAGCTCGTGGCCATTGAGGGCCTCGGCCCCTCGCCCAAGATGCTCGCCGAGCGCATGGCCAAGCCCGTCACCACCCGTCTGCGCGACTGGATCGAGGCCAAACGCGCGAGTGCCGGCCGCGTGCAGAAGAAATACGCGACACTCGACGACGCCTTCCGCCGCATGAAGGAGGAAAACCATCACCTGTCCGACGAGCAGGCACGCCACCTCACGATCCACGGCGTCAGCCAGAACGAGGACGGCACCTACACGTGGAAGTTCGATCCCTACATGCGGATCTTCCCGCCCTTCGACCTGCCGCAATCCGACATCGAGCTGATCTGGCAGTCCATCACCTGCCCGACGCTTCTGCTCTATGGCAAGGACAGCTGGGCCTCGAACCCTGTTGCGGACGGACGCGCAAAGCACTTCCGGAATGCGCGCGTCGAGGTCTACGAGAACGCAGCGCACTGGCTCCACCACGACCAGTTCGACCGCTTCATTGCCGAGCTGAAGGCGTTCCTCTGACGTAAGCCGTGAGCCGCTCGTCGAGGAACGCGTGCATCAGGCGCACGCGCCGGCTTTCGCGCAGGTCCTCGTGCATGACGAGCCACATCTCGAGCGGCAGCACGACCTGCCGGTGCAGCACAGGCACCATCGCCTTGTCGCGAAGCCCCATCTGCGTCTGCATTCCGCCAATGCCGGCACCGGCACGAAGCAGCGCCAGCTGCGCCAGGTCGTTGTCGCTGCGCAGGCAGAAGTCCCCCGCCGACACGATCACGTTGACGCCCTCGAACAGCGCGGGAACCCGGTCATAGCCGATGAGGTCATGGCTCCTGAGCTCGGCCAGCGTATTCGGAACGCCGCGCCGCTTCACATAGGAGCGGTGCGCAAAGAGCCGCACGGGCACGTCGCCGATCTTGCGCGCGACCAGCTGCTGCTGCGTCGGCCGCACCATGCGGATCGCAATGTCGGCTTCGCGCTGCAGAAGGTTCTCGTTGCGGTTGGACAGCACAAGCTCCACCTCGATCTTCGGATGGGCGCGCCGGAACGCAGCGATGACGGGCGGCAGGACTTCGGCACCGATGATGTCGCTTGCAGCCACCCGCACGGTGCCACGCTCGTCCTCCGCCTCGCCGGACGCCGCCCGCGCCAGCGCCGCAGCCGTTGATGCCATCAGCCGCGCATGCGGCAGCAGTTCCAGCGCCGCTTCCGTCGGAATGAGGCCCCGCGCCGACCGCGTGAACAGCCGCGTGCGCAGCTGTGTTTCGAGATCAGCCACGTGTCGCCCGAGCGTCGGCTGCGTGAGCTGCAGCGCACGCGCCGCCGCCGACAGGCTGCCATGGTCAGCTACCGCGAGGAACGAGCGCAGCAACGCCCAGTCAATGGAACCGTAGGACATACAAAAATGTATAGCAGTTCACGAACATTCGGCAATTCAGAAACATTGCTGCATATGGCAGGAAAGCGGCGCCACACAGGGAATTTGCCATGTTCATCGGTCATTACGCCCCCGCCCTCGCCGCCCGCGCGCTGCCCCAGGGACCCGCGCTCGCCACCGGCTTCATTGCCGTCCAGCTCATCGACGTCGGCTTCTTCAGCCTGTCATGGCTCGGCATCGAGAAGTGGAGGCCCAACCTCGCCATCGAGGGCTTCACCCCGGTCGACCTCTACTTCATGCCCTACACGCATAGCCTGCTCGGCACGTCTGCCTGGGGGTTTGCGGCGGCCTTCGCCTATGCGGTGTTCACGCCGGCAGGCAAGCGGCTGATGGGGAGCCTGATCATCTTCGCCCTCGTGCTGTCGCACTGGGTGCTTGATCTCCTCGTGCATCGCCACGACCTGGGGCTGATGGGAGACGCGGAACCAAAACTCGGCTTCGGCCTCTGGGACTGGCCCCTCATCGAGGCGCCGCTGGAACTGGGATTGCTGGCCGCAGGGCTTGCGGTCTACATCGGCGCCACGAAGCCAAAGGGCTGGCTCGGACACGTGACGCCGTGGATCATGCTCCTGTCCCTGATCGCCGCGCAGCTCTTCAACTGGTTCGGCCCGCGCGAGGCCAACCCGGATCCGACAGCCTTCTCTGCCCTGGGCCTGACGGCCTACGGCGTCGCCGCGCTGCTGGGCCTTTTGCTCGACGCCACGCGCGAGCGAAAATCCGCCTGACCCGAGACCCTCATGACAATCGCAGGTGAGCACGCACGGCGGTGCTCACCGCCTCCGCACCGCCGGACACATCGACGCGCTTCCAGGTTATCTCACCCAGCGCATAGCCAAGCTGCTGCTGAAGCACGTCGACCGTCGCATCCGAGACATCGCCACGCCGGCTGGCAATGCGCGCCTCAAGCGTCTTCGCCGGCGCTTCAAGCCAGATCCCATCGAAGGCAACACCCGCCGCCCGCGCAATCTCCTCGATCGCGCGTCGCTCTTCCTCCCGCGCCTGCACGGCATCCACGACAACAGCCATGCCCGCCTCGGCCGCCAGGCGCGCCAGCTCCATCATCGTGTCGTAAACCTGGCGTGACGCCTCGGCCGTGTAGGCCGATGGCGGAAGCCGCTCTTCAAGCCCGACCCCGGACAGTCGCTTGCGGATTTCGTCCGAGCGCAGATGGACACCACCCACCGCACCACCCACCAGCGGTACCAGCGCGCGCGCAATGGTCGACTTGCCCGTACCCGAAAGCCCGCCAATGGCAATGATCCGCGCCTGTCCCGCGTTCCGACGCCCGGCCTCAAGTGCAAGATCGAGATAACGTCGCGCGCCCGGCGCTCCGCCCGGACGCCGCGCTTCCGTCTTCGCGCGGATCTCGGCCCGCATCGCCACATACAGGGGCAGCGCCGCAAGGCTTCGCATCACGTCGGGCCAAAGATCCACGTCGCGCGCCATCAGCCAGGCATTCAGCGTCCGGCTTGCAAGCCGCCTTTCATCACGCGCCAGCAGGTCCATCAGCAGGAATGCGAGGTCATAGAGCGGCGGGATGATCGCGTAGAAATCATTGAACTCGATGCAGTCGAACAGCGTCGGCGTCTCGCCATCGAGGAAGACGTTCCCCAGGTGAAGATCGCCATGGCAATGCCGGACATCATGCGCCTGCGCCGCCAGCGCCGGAGCTAGCGCTTCCATCAGGCGCTGCCGGCCGGCAATCTCTGCCTCGATCCTGTCCCGTTCGAACACATGGGACAACGACCGCAGGTCCTCGGCATTCTCGCGAACGATGCGCGACACCGCACCCGGCCAGTCGACGCCTGCAACCACACCCGCTTCATCATGGAAGCGTGCGACACGACGCGCGAGGATCTCCATGATCCGGTCACTGAGCCCGCCCCGCCGCCACAGGTCCGACAAAAGCGAACCCGGCGGAAAGCGCACCATCTCGAGCAGCCATTCGACGACCTCACCCACGCCTGCAAGCTCGAGTCCCGCCATCGAACGCCTCACCGGAATGGTCTGCAGATAGATGCCGGGCGCCGTGCGCCGGTTCAGTTCAAGCTCGCGCTCAAGCGCATGTCGCCGCGATGCCAGCGTCGAGAAATCGAGGTAGCCGAGATTGACCGCCTTCTTCATCTTGAAGGCCCGCGTGTCCGTCAGGAAAACGAGGGCGCCGTGCGTTTCAATGACTTCCGGCGGCGCGCCCCACGGGCCACCGGCACGAAGCCAGGCGATCACGTCATCAGGCTCAGCCACGCCATCCATCCAACGGTTGCACTCCAACGCGGGTACAGATGCTCCTGCGTGCGTCGCCAGGCATCCGCTTGTCAACAACCCTGCGCCGTTTGTTGCCCGCCTCCGGCACCCCGTGTAAGACCGCGCGTCTGCTTCGCAGAATCGAACGGCACCCGATGTGCCGGCATCCAGTTTGTTTATGCACATTATCCCATGGGGAAAAGAACATCATGAAAGACAAGCCCAAGACCGCCGCCGCTCCGCAGGCGCGCGCCGCCGCCCCGCAGCAGGCCAAGGCCATCAACGCCGCCAATGCCGCCCAGGCGCAGCGCGCCGCGGCGCTCTCGAACGTCGTGGCGCTGATGATGCGCGATCCGAAGTTCCGCGAGATGAAGATCGGCGACCTTGAATGGCTCGTCATGCCGGCCATCATGTCGGGCCAGTGGCAGCTCGCGCAGGGAACGACGCCCGCCGGCGAGAAGAAGGAAGGCGCACCGGCCCCCGGCCGCATGTTCCCCGTCGCCGCCGCCCTCTGGGCCCGCGTCTCGCCCGCCGTCGACGCGCGCCTGTCCTCGAACCTCGACAAGCCCATGATCCTCAAGCCGCAGGAATGGACCAGCGGCGACATCGTCTGGATCATCGCCGTGCCCGGCCAGGCGCAATACCTGAAGAAGTTCCTGCAGCACCTGCAGACCTCGGTCTTCAAGGGCCGCACGGTCAAGCTGCGCAGCGTCGCCAACGGCAAGCCCGCCGTCCGCACGCTCCAGGACCTGCTCGGCAAGGCGTCGGCACCCGCCACAGCCAAGGGCAAGTAAGCGTCATTGCGGTGACATCTGCCCCTCCCGGGCACTGTCACCGCATCCA
>CAZYFM010000057.1:0-20542 GCA_964646885.1 uncultured Flavobacteriaceae bacterium | reverse complement strand
GCAGCGGCGCAGGAACGCGTCCGGCAGCTCCTTTTCGTTGTTCGACGTGATCATCACGATCGGGCGCTGCTTGGCCTTCACGGTCTCTCCGGTCTCGTAGACGAAGAACTCCATGCGGTCGAGTTCGAGCAGGAGGTCGTTCGGGAACTCGATGTCGGCCTTGTCGATTTCGTCGATGAGAAGGACGGGACGCTGGTCGTTCGTGAACGCTTCCCAGAGCTTGCCCTTGGCAATGTAGTTGCGGATGTCCTTGACCCGCTCGTCGCCGAGCTGGCTGTCACGCAGGCGGCTGACGGCATCGTACTCGTAGAGACCCTGCTGGGCCTTGGTGGTCGACTTGATGTGCCACTGGATGATGGGCACGTTCAGCGCCTTTGCCACTTCGAAGGCAAGCACGGTCTTGCCGGTGCCCGGTTCACCCTTGATCAGCAGCGGCCTCTCCAGCGTGATGGCGGCATTGACCGCGATGCGCAGGTCGTCCGTGGCGACGTAGTTCTTGGTACCTTCGAACTTCTTCATGAACAGCTCTCGATGGAATGAATGACCATTGCCCGAACCCTAGGGGGTCGAGGCCGTTTAGGCAAGGCGAGCGCGGAGGGCAGGGCGGGGAGAAAACGCTACGGGATCAACCCCAGTTCGCGCTGCATCTTCTTGGACAAGCCCGCCGCGACAATCGAATGCGCACGGTTCAGATAGGCCTTCAGCTCGGAGGGCTTCAGGCGCGTTGGCTTGTCGAGCCAAACCCATTGCGCCCGGGCAAGATAGGGCGCCGGCTTGATGCCGGGGAGTTCGGTGAGCAGCCTGAAGCTGTCGTCGGACGCCTTGAAGGAGAGCCCGGCCGGCGTCTCCCTGTCACTGAAGCCGAGTACGGCAAACATCTTTCCCCCCACCTTGAACACGCGGTCATGTCCCCACTGCACGGATAGTGTCGTGGAGGGCAGGGCAAGCAGGAACTTCTCGATCTCGGCGAACTTCATCACCGGTGGAAGTTATCAATCTCCCGCGCCGTTGTCTTCAGCAGCGTTTCCCAGTCTCCGAATTTCTCCGGGGTCAGCACCCGCGTGTTCTGGTACCAGGGGTAACGGTCGGTTCCAAGCTGCGGCCATACCCGACCGGCTGTCAGGAACCACGTTTCGGTGCCTGTGCCTGCTGCAAGGGCCGCCGCGGCCGTTGGCGCCGATACGACAAGATCCAGCGCCGCGCACAGGGCAGCATTGTCATCGAGCGCATTCTTCAGGTCGAGGTCCTCGAAATTGTGGACGACGATCCCGAACTTGTCCCGCATGTAGGCCAGTTCGTCGGCACAGTTGCCGTACTGGAGATTGACGAACTTGAATTCTGTCCGCTCGAGGAGCGGGCGCCAGAGTTCAAGTGCGCTGTAGAACTTCTTGCGCTGCGTGTTGATCAGCATCGACCGCCAGCAGATGCCGACAAAGGGGCCAGGGCCAAGTGCCGCCAGCCGGTCCTGCCAGAACCGCACGCGCGCGGGGTCTGGCTTGAGGAAGGCACGGTTCGCAGGGAATTCCTCGACGCTGTTGCGCAGGAACTTCAGCGGCACGCCCATGGGGGCATAGTAGTCGGGTTGCAGCGCGCCGGTGGCCCAGCGAACCAGGCGGACCGGCATGGCATTGCTTTTCGTGTGCTCTTCGATGCCGACATGGGCCTCGGGAAACGAGCGCTGGTAGAGCGGCACGAGGCGGTGGTCGCAGGATATCATCACCTTTCCCGACGGACCGACACGCTGCACAAGGTCCGGCACGAGGCCGGCCAGCATGATTTCGTCGCCCAAGCCCTGCTCGCCGGCAAAGAGGAACTTCTTCCCCGCGAGGTCTTCGCCGTTCCAGCGCGGAGCGCGGATCGCGAAATAGATGGCCTGGCTGCAGCGCGGATTCAGCCGCTCCTCGTAGTCCGGCCAGGCTTCCTTCAGGCGGCCCATGGCCGCGAGGCAGATGCCGCGGGCATGCAGCGTCTCCGCTCGATCAGCGTCGTTTTCGCAGTACTTCAGCGCCAGGTCGAAGTTGCGAAGCGCTTCATCGAAAGGTCCTGTATGGCTGAGGGCGTGCCCGAGGTTGTGGTAGGCGCGCGCCATCTTCGGCGAAAGGCGTGCAGCCTCGCGATAGAATGTGACCGCGCCTTCGAAATCGCTCTGCTCTCCCATGATCGTGCCAAGCGTGTTCCACAGCATGGCTTCCTCCGGCATGAGGAAAATGGCATTGCGAATGACCTCGATGGCCTCGTCGATCTCACCCTTGTCACGCAGGCAGCCGGCAAGGTTGTTGTAGCCCTTGTGGCAGCGCGGCTTCATCTCGATATAGGCGCGGAACGCCTTGCAGGCGCCGTCATAAAGTTTCAGGTCCCAGGCCGCCGTCCCGATGTTCAGGTAGAGATCCGTGTCTGTCGGATCGAGCGCGAGCGCGCGCTCGTACATCGTGAAGGCCTTGTGCTTCTGGTTCAGGTTGGCAAGCGCGAGCCCCAGCATGTGGAAGGCGATGGCGCACTTCTGGTCGTGATCCGCGGCTTCCGCCGCCGCCACCGCAGCTTCCCGCCATTCGCACTTCTTGTAGTGGGCCACGGCGCGACGGATGGCGTTCAGGCTCTCGCGGTTGGGCTGGTGCCGGTTCGTCGCCGGTGCCTTCGCTTCCTTCATCAGGCGCGAAATGGTCGCAAGGTTTGTGGCCTGGTCGTCGGTCAGCTGGGCAGCCTGGCGTGCACTCATGGAAGGGTGGCCTTTGTCTTTTTATTGCGGGGCCACGATAAACGCGCTGCATTAATGCGGCGCTAAGCTAGAATGTTCGGAGAAACTGCGAGGGCAACGGAAACTTCACGCTTTTCGCAGCGCTTCTTTAACCCTGTTGTCCTACTGTGCTGCGTCATGAGGCCCCAACGAGGGAGCGCCGTTGAAGTGCGGCGTACCATGCATGCCACTGAAACTTTCTCTTAAGCCGGGTGAAAAATTCGTCTGCAACGGTGCAGTGCTTACCAACGGTGAGCGCCGCGTCAGTCTCGTCATCGAGAACAAGGCATCAATCTTGCGAGACAGGGACATCATGCAGGCCGATGAGGCCACGACGCCGGCAAAAAGGATCTACTTCCCGATCATGATGCTGTACCTGGATTCCGACCACACGGACGTGCACTACGAAGAGTTCGTCCGTCGCATGTCCGAATTCATGGAAGCGGTGTCCGATCACGAAGTTTTAACGACGTGCGTGGCCATTTCGCGCGATGTTCTTCAGGGTCAGTATTACAAGGCCCTGATCAAGTGCCGTCAGCTTTTTGATTTCGAACAGGTCAGGTTGAACTATGTCGCTCCAGGCTTACCAGAGAACGCAGCGTAACACCGAAAACACGAAGGAGACGGAATACCGTCTCTTCGCGCAGGTGACCCACGCCCTCATCGAGGCAGGCAAGAAAGGCCGGGCAGATGTTGCCGGGTTGATCGATGCCCTCGACTGGAATCGCAGGTTGTGGAGCACCCTGGCATCGGATTGTGCGGGCAGTGGCAACCAGTTGCCGCCGGCCGTTCGGGCGCAGATCATCTCGATCTCGCTCTGGGTTTCACGTTATTCGAGCGAGGCTGCCCAGAAGGGTGCATCGCTTGAGCCGCTCATCGACGTCAACAAGTCGATCATGGCGGGACTGTCACAGCGTCCGGCAGCATAAGGAGACGCGGAAAGAACTGACCGGCAGAAGAAAGTCATGCCCGGCAAAAACTGCAGCAAACTTCAGGGCCCGCTTCGAAAGCGGGCCTTTTTCTTCGGTTTTCGGCCATTTTCGGGGTTGGCACGGAGGTTGCGGTAACCAAACCGAGGCGAACGCAGTGAACGCGGCGTTAGCTGGCAGAAGCGCAAAAACAGGGAGCCATAGAATGCTCAGCGTCAATACCAACTACGGAGCGATGATCGCTCTGCAGAACTTGAACAAGACCAACTCCGAACTGGATGCGGTCCAGAACCACATCAACACCGGCCTCAAGATTGCCGGTCCGAAGGACAACGGCGCCGTCTGGGCCATCGCCCAGAACATGCGCATGGACGTCCAGGCCTACAGCGCCGTCACGCAGAGCCTCAATCGTACGCTCAGCGTGGTGGACACCGCCGTGGCCGCCGGCACGACCATTTCCGACCTCCTCAAGGAGATGAAGGAAAAGGCGCTTGCTGCCCGCGACCCGACAATCGATGCCAACTCCCGCGAAGCCTACAACGCGGACTTCATTGCCCTTCGCGACCAGATCACGAAGACGCTCGACAACGCCCTCTTTGACGGCACGAACCTGCTCGACGGCTCGACCAGCCAGGTTCTGGCTCTGGCAAACGCGGAAGGTGACGGATTTATTACCGTGACGGCCCGTGACCTGTCGCTCAGCGGCTCGATCGTCTCGCTGGCTTCGACGGCGACGATCTCGACCGCGACGAAGGCGAGCTCCGCGATCTCCACGATCGAATCCTCGCTGAACGCCCTCAACCTGGCCCTGTCGCAGCTGGGTACGGACGCCAAGAAGGTGGGCCTCCACAAGTCGTTTGTGGCCAAGCTCTCCGACGAACTGAACACCGGCATCGGCAACCTCGTTGACGCCGACCTCGCCAAGGAAAGCGCGAAACTGCAGGCCCTGCAGACGAAGCAGCAGCTGGGCATCCAGGCCCTGTCGATTGCCAACTCTGCGCCGCAGTCGATCCTCAGCCTCTTCCGCGGCTAAAGGATCTAGCGAGTACCCGCGCCAAAGAAATTGGAGCGGCTCCCTGAGTCTTACCCGGCAAAGTTTGCCCAGCCAGGCAGATTTTGCCGGGTATTTTTTTCCCGAAACTCCAAATCAAACGAGAAGGAACGTCGTAAGCGCCGGTTTAACGGCAGGTGGCCGTCATGCTGGCCAACAGGTCGCTTGGTAACCAGGGACCTAATGGAATCGAAGAAATGCGCTGGAACGCCGATTGCGGAGGGGAGGTCGGGGCAAAACGCCCTGCAACACGCCAGAACGGAGTTCCATTATGCTGTCAGTCAATACGAACTATGGTGCATACGTCGCCCTTCAGAACCTGAACGCCACCAACAAGGCGCTCTCTGAAACCCAGAACCGAATCAACACCGGCCTGAAGGTGGCTGGCCCGAAGGACAACGGCGCGGTGTTTGCCGTCGCTGAAGGCCTGCGCGCTGACATCCAGTCGCTGGGCTCCGTGACCAACAGCCTTGACCGCACGACCAGCGTTGTCGACACGGCGATCGCTGCCGGTCAGGCCGTTTCCGACCTCCTGAAGGAAATGAAGGAAAAGGCGCTGGCTGCGAAGGACGCGTCGATCGACGCCAACACCCGTGCAGCCTACAACGAGGACTTCGTTGCCCTCCGCGACCAGATCACCAACATCCTGGACAACGCCATCTTTGACGGCGCCAACCTGGTGAACGGTGACACGTCGGAGATCGCAGCGCTGGCGAACGCCGCTGGCGACTCGTTCCTGACGGTTTCCGCGCAGGACCTGAGCCTGTCGGGCTCGATCGTGTCGCTCGCTTCGACGGCGACGATTTCGACTTCGACGAAGGCCAGCTCGGCCATCTCGACGATCGAATCCTCGATCGACGCGCTGGGCCTGGCTCTGGCCAACCTCGGTACGGATGCGAAGAAGTTGAGCGTCCACAAGAGCTTCATGAACAAGCTCGCCGACGAACTGAAGAACGGTCTCGGTAACCTGGTCGACGCCGACCTCGCGACGGAAAGCGCGAAGTTGCAGGCGTTGCAGACCAAGCAGCAGCTGGGCATCCAGGCGCTGTCGATCGCCAACTCGGCGCCGAGCACGCTTCTCGCGCTCTTCCGTTAATAGCGGAAGTTAGTACAGGCGGAGCCGGGCGTAATTCCGGCTCCGCCACCCCTCGAACAGAAATGAAGGCCGGCCAAGCACTGAGGTCGTTGGCGGCTCGGGAGTAACGGAGGATCTGCAATGAGCGACACAATCCAGTTGGTACCATCAGTGCCCGTCGTTTCGCGAGTTGCGCCCGTGCGCCCGGACCAGCACATCGAGCCGGCCATGGAATCTCAGTCGGACAATCGAACGTCCGACAACGGCAGGGGCGGCGACGGCAATGCCGGCCAGTCCACCCGCCATCTCACAATTTCGCGCAATGATACGCTCGGGACCTTCGTCTATCGCTCCATCGACCAGGAGAGCGGCGACGTGGTCTGGCAGTATCCCACCGAAGGTCGCCTGCGCATGTCCCAGCACCTCCAGGAGCTGGAAGAGCAGAAGGCCACCCACAAGGTGGATGAGAAGGCCTAGAGCCCGAGGGCTTCAGCCAGCTTTTCGCAAACGCGCTCCACGTCCTGATCCTGCATGGCCGGGAACAGCGGCAGGCTCAGTGTACGCCGGTAGTAGCTGTCAGCGCCGGGAAGCGCGGCCACGGGGCTGACTTCACGATAGTAGGGTTGCCGGTAGACGGGCATGTAGTGGACCTGCGTACCGATGCCTTCGTCCGCAAGCTTTCGCATCACGCCGGCGCGCGTGACACCCAGCGCTTCAAAGTCGATCAGCACGACATACAGATGCCAGGCCGCCGTGACATGCGCCGTCCGTGACAGGAGGCTGACATGCGGCGAGCGGCCGGCAAGAATGCGGTCATAGAGAGAAACGATCTCGCGCCGGCGGGTCGAGAAGGTTTCCAGCTTGCGAAGCTGGCTTTCGCCCAGGGCGCACAGCACGTCCGGGATCCTGTAGTTCAGGCCCGGCGCTTCCATTTCATAGTACCAGGGATTGGGCATGTTGGACCGGTCGAACGCTTCGTCGGTCTGCAGGAACCCGTCCGGGTTCCGGTTCATGCCGTGCGTGCGGTCGCGCATGATGATGTCGGCAAGGACGGGATCATTCGTCGTGACGGCGCCGCCTTCACCCATCGCGATCGTCTTGACCGGATGGAACGAGAAGCAGGTCACGTCGGAGAAGCGGCAGGCGCCGACACGGTACTCCTCGCCATCGCCCAGCGAATAGCGGGTGCCCAGCGCGTGGCAGGCATCTTCCACGATCTTCAGGTCGTTGTGGCGGGCGATCGAGAACAGTCCGGCCTGGTCCCCGGTCTGGCCCGCAAGATGGACATTGAAGACGGCGTCGGCACGCCGGTCCGGGCAGCGCGACAGCGCTTCTTCAAGGTCGCGCGGGCGCATGAGGCCACTGTCGGGATCGACGTCCGCAAAGACGACATCGCCACCATTGAGGCGCACGGCATTCGCCGTGGCAAGGAACGTGACGGCGGGAACGATGGAGGTCGTGCCGGGACCAAGGTTCAGCGCACGTGCAGCCAGGTGAAGCGCCGCAGTGCCGTTTGTGCAGGCAATGGCATGGCGGGCACCCGTCGCAGCACCAAGTGCGCGCTCGAAGGCCGCCACACGTGGGCCTGTCGTCAGGTAGTCGCTTTTCAGTGCGTCAACGACGGCCGAAATGTCGTCGTCGTCGATCTGGTGCCGGCCATAGGGCAGGAACGGAGCGGCGCTCGTCATGCGAAGCTGTCGGACAGCATCGCCTGCAGGCCGCGCGCGTCGAGGCGCTCCTGGTTTGCATCGCTCGAATAGGCGAAACCTTCCGGAACCGGCTTCGCACCGCGCGCCACATAGGCCTCACGCGAGGCAGGAAGATAGGCCGGAATGATCACGTAGCGGTCATTGAGCTCGAGCGTCTGGCGCGCGTCGTCCGCCGGCACCATGATCTCGTGCAGCTTCTCGCCGGGACGGATCCCGATGACCTTCTGCGGCAGGTGCGGCGCCATGCAGCGCGCAAGTTCGGACGTGCTCATCGAGGGAATCTTCGGCACGAAGATCTCGCCACCCTGCGTCAGTTCCATCGAGGACAGCACCAGGTTGACGCCCTGCGTGAGCGTGATCCAGAAGCGCGTCATGCGCGGATCCGTGATCGGCAGCGCTTCGGCCTTCTCGTTGATGAGTTTCTGGAAGAAGGGCATGACGCTGCCGCGCGAGCCGGCAACGTTGCCATAGCGCACGACCGCGAAGCGGCAGCCATCGGCGCCGGAGAGATTGTTCGCGGCCACGAAGATCTTGTCGGCCGCCAGCTTCGAGGCGCCATAGAGATTGACCGGATTGGCGGCCTTGTCGGTCGACAGGGCGATCACGCGCTTCACGCCGCGGGAAATGGCGGCCTGCACGACGTTCTCCGCACCCAGAACATTGGTCGCGATGCATTCGAAGGGATTGTACTCCGCGATCGGCACCTGCTTGAGGGCGGCCGCATGAATCACGTAGTCGACGCCGCGCATCGCCATCTCGAGGCGCGCCACGTTGCGCACGTCGCCAATGAAGTAGCGCATGAACGGATACTGTTCCTGCGGGAACACCTGCGCCATCTCGTACTGCTTGAGCTCGTCGCGCGAGAAGATGATCAGCTTGCGGGGCTTGTAGCGCGCGATCACGGTGCGCACGAAGTGCTTGCCGAAGGAGCCGGTGCCGCCCGTGACCAGGACGACCTTGTCGCTCAGGTCGATGGCAGGCTCGAGGAAGTCGCGGGTCTGCTGGAAGACGCCATACGCGCCGGGCAGGGCTTCATCATCATCTGATGCATAGGACGGCAGGGCTGAAGACATGGCGGATTTTGACCCGTGAGCAGGATTAACCAGCCATCATCCTTACCGAGTATGCTGAAAAAACAGTTATGTTCTGTGGCCTTAGCCACCAAGATTCAGCGCAAACCTGAACCTTCGGGGCCCGGCCAGCGTGTCGGGCCGGCGCGTATCGTCAAGTTCCAGCGCGGAAAGGGCCAACCGGGCGAAGAACGTGTCCCCGGTTCGTTCATAATGCATTAACCCGATGAGCGGCGCCATCTCGCGGTCGACTTCCACGCGGAAGCCGCGATGGCCGTCGCCAATGTCGATGAGGCCTTCCGTCATGCCGAGGCCCGTCGAGGCTGACACCAGGAAGGACACGGGCTTGCCATGCTCGACCTTCGTGTCCCGCAGCGGAAAGATCTCCATGCGTTCGCCGCCATTGTGGGTCGCATAGGCCAGTTTCGACGCGTCGAACGCGGCAGGGTTCAGGAGGAAGTTGCCCATCCTGAGCGACCCGCGGCCCCATTCCTTCCAGTTCAGCACGATGTCGTACTCGACGCGGGGCTGGCGGGCGAGGAAACGCACGCGCTTGAAGATGGGGCCAAGCGGCGTGGCGATCTGCGCCTCGATCACGGCGTCGGCGGAGTTCACTTCGCCATAGATCTGCGGCTCGACCCACTCCAGGTCCGAAATCTTGGGCGTGCCGGGGGCCTCGAACAGGCAGTTGCCGGAGTACCAGTCGAACTGCAGGTCGATCGCGTCGTAGTGCCCGTGAAGCAGCGAGGCCACCATGGCCGGCCGGTCATCGCCGCGCACCTTCACTTCGTGCAGGGCAAGGCCACGCCGGCGGTTGAGCACGGCAAGAAGGCTGGGTGTTTCGATTTCAATCCATTTCTGCTCGGTCCGCACGGCCGGGCCCGTATAGGCGACGGGCAGGGCATCCTGCGGGATCGCGCACGCTTCCTCGGCTTCCGCGAGGCGCGCGCGGTAGCGCTTCCATCGGGTCTCGGTGATATGCGTCCGGAAATCGCTGGACCAGAGATAGCAGAGCTCGCGCCACGCATTGAGGTCGGTCACGCCGCGCTCCAGCAGCCCCCGCAGCACGCGATAGCAACTGGCATTGATGGCGGTATCGTCGCGCCCGGAGACAGCCCAGCGCGTGACATTGTACTTCTTCTGCTTCTTGACGGGGACAGGATAGTCAGCCGTCTGCAGGTCCAGGAGCTGGTTGGCATTGACGGTATCGGTCAGTGCCAGCGCCTGCGTGGGCGTGACGAAGCGGATGGACGGCGAAGCGGCGAGGCGCCGCCACGCATCCGCGATGACCTGCCACTCGCCGGTCTGCATCGCCTCTTCGGTATGGAAGCGCTTTGGCCGGAAGTCGAAGATCTCGGCATCGTTGCTGTAGAGCGGAAGCACGCGCGGCTCGTTGCCGCGCTGGGTCTCGACGAAGCGCAGGTATTCACGCTGCTCGATGTCGCCGTGCGCGAGGCGCTGAAGCTTCTGGAATGCCATCGTGTTGGTCCAGAGCAGGGCGATCTCGCTGCCGTCGGCGCCACGCGCGCGCTGCGGATGATACTTGAGTTCGTTCGGCCACTCGGGGTGGTGCGCCGCGACATTGTCCCAGTCCATGAACAGCGCACGGTAGCCCGCATCGAGATAGAGCGGCACCAGCCCGGCCGAGAACGCCTGCTCGTTGACGAGCGCGATCTGCGGCCTGAGCCCGAGAAGCCCCTGGTAGCTGTGCTGCCCGAGCTCCAGGTTGGCGCGGTTGACGCGGGCGGGGACGAGCGGCCCGATCAGCTGCGCATAGCCGGAACCGATGAACTCCACCTGTCCCGTGCCGCACAGGCGGCGCAGTTCGGCTATCCACGAAGGATCGATGGCCTGGATGGTCTCGAGCGTATACCCGGTGGCCTCGATGGCGATCGGACCACCAATCGCATCCGGCAGGCGCAGCAGCGGCCAGTAGCAGCGCGTGATGACATCAGGGCGCTGCTCTTCCTCGATCGAGGAAAAGGCGAGATTGAGATGGAACAGCGAAAGGACGTTCAACTGCCTCATTGCACCGTCTCAATGCGCAGTGCATTGAGGGCAGCCTGCGCGCTGGCGCGGGCATGGGCAACGCTGGCTCCGGTTGCCAGCACCATGGC
Organism: uncultured Flavobacteriaceae bacterium; assembly: GCA_964646885.1. Lineage (GTDB taxonomy): Bacteria > Pseudomonadota > Alphaproteobacteria > Micropepsales > Micropepsaceae > SZUA-430. Next base: position 9,857 of record CAZYFM010000057.1, on the reverse strand, counting down.
AGCCGTGCAGCCTGAATGCGTCGGTTCGGGAATCATGTCGCCAATCTGAACAGTCACGGCCACTTCTTCAATGCCCGGCATGCGGCGGGCGTCGTCTTCGCCCGAGATGGAAACCACGCGACCGGGCCGCGGAAATGCATAGCGCTGGACGACCGGTGTCTGCCGCTTCGGCTCGAGATCGGCTGGGTTGAGCGGCTCGCCGAGTGCAATCCTGATGATCGCGCCGATGAAATCCACGCCAGTGTTCAGGGGAATCTCCCGCGTGCAGAAATAGCCGCCCGAGGCGCGTGCCGCGAGTTCGATGACGTGAGGCTTGCCGTCGGAGACGACGATGTCACCCTTGATGTTGCCCGTCACGACGCCAAGCGCGCGGCCGGCCTGCTCTGCCGTCGCGCGGACGGCAGCCTGCGTGGCCGCATCGAGATGGCTCGGCAGGTCGCCGCCATTCTCGATGAAGTACGGCGCGTAGCGGTCGATGAATTCGTAGTTGCGGTCCGAAAAGCCGGGCGTATGGCCACGGCCATCAATGAGGATGGATTCCGTCGAGATCTGCGGGCCTGGAAGGAAGGCTTCCGCCATCACGCGTCCGGTCGGGGATTGCGCTGCGGCCAGGGCGAAAGCCGCATCAATGTCCATTCCCGCTTTCAGGCGCTGGACGCCGCGACTGCCACGGCTGTCGACGGGCTTCACGACGATCTGGTAGTCGCGCTGGCGCGCCAGGCGGGAGAGTTCCGTGCCGGAGGCAACCGGCGAGAACCAGGGGATGGGAACACCCGCTTCGGCAAAGCGGATCTTCATCGCAAGCTTGTCCTGCGCCAGTTCCGCCGTCTTGACCGGAATGCCGCGCAGTCCAAGCCGGTCCGCAACCTTGGCCACCGTCAGTGGAACATCGCAGCCGATCGTGATCACGCCATCGATGGGGCCGTGCGACTGCGTGTATCGAACCGCGGCCTCGACGGTTTCGTCGGGGTGATAGGTGGAAGCAATGATGTGGTCATCCGCATACGCAAAGCCCGGTGCCTGCGGATTGCGGTCCGACACCACGACGCGGTAGCCCATCTCTTTCGCGCGCTGGATTCCATGGATCGCCTGGATCCCGCCCGAGACAATGAGCAGCGTCTTGCGCATCAGAAGTAAAGCCCGCCATTCACGTTAAGGGTCTGCGCCGTGATGTAGCTGGAGGCGTCGCTCGCGAGGAAGGCAACGGCTTCGCCGACTTCGGATTGTGTCCCCATGCGGCCGAGGAGGATGCCCTCTGCCGCCTTCTGGACAGCCGCGGACGCAAGCCCTGCCGCCGCCATCTCGGACTGGATCAGTCCCGCGGCAACAACGTTTGAGCGGATCTTCCACTTGGCGCCAAACCGGGCGATGACCTGGGACAGCGAAATGAGCCCCGCCTTCGACGCGGCATAGTGGGCCGTGCGCGGACCGCCATACTGACCGCTTACCGAGCCGATATGGATGATCGAGCCGCCGCCGGCGTCGCGCAGGTAGGGCAGCGCCGTCTGCGAGCAGGCGAAGGGCCCACGCAGGTTGACGGCCAGGATGTTGTCCCAGTCCTCGTCCGTGACCTGGTCGAAATCCGTCGGCTTGTTGATGCCGGCATTGTTGACGAGAACGCTGAAGCCGCCGAAATGCGAAGCGGCAGCCTTCATCGCACCCTCGATGCTCGGACGCGAGGCGGCCTCCATCTCGAAGGCGCGCACGACGTCCGGAAACTCGCGTTGCAGGGACAGGGCCTCGTCGCGCTGCGAGCGGTAGGTGAACGCAACGCGTGCGCCCTGGCCAGCCAGCGTGCGCACGATGGCACGTCCGATGCCGCGGCTGCCGCCGGTCACGAAGGCCGTCTTGCCGGACAGCGCGCCACTCATGACGCGCGGGCCTTCTTGCGTGCGATCGCGCGGCGTGCGGCGTCGGCGATGAAGGGACCCGTCAGCCCGTAATGCTGCGCGAGCTCGCCGGGTTCGCCGGACTGTCCGAAGACGTCGCGTACGCCGACAAATTCAACCGGGCAGGGCGTCGACTGTGCGAGCGCTTCCGCAACCGCGCCGCCGAGACCGCCGAAGATGTTGTGGTCTTCCGCCGTCACCATGCATCCGGTCTCGCGCGACGCCACGTCAAGCAGCGCCGTATCGATCGGCTTGATGGTCGGCATGTTGATGACGCGGGCTGAGATGCCGTCGCGCGAAAGGATCTCGGCCGCGTCGAGTGCGCGCGCGGTTTCAACGCCGCACGCCACGAGCGTCACGTCCCTGCCATCACGCAGCACCTGTCCCTTGCCGATCTCGAACCTGTGGCCTTCGCCAAAGATGCGCGTCGAGGGACTGCGTCCCGTGCGCATGTAGACCGGACCCTGGAAGTCGAGCACGGCGCGCGTCGCCTGCCTCATCTCCTCGGCATCCGCCGGCGAGATCACGGTCATGCCGGGAATGGCTCGGAAGGCCGCGATGTCTTCGAGGGACTGCGCCGAGCCACCATCGGGACCGACGTCCAGGCCCGGATGGCTCGCCACGATCTTCACGTTGCGGTTCGCATAGGCAATCGAAAGCCGCGCCTGTTCGACGGCGCGCAGGCAGAACACGGCAAAGGTGGTGACGACCGGAATGAGCCCGGTCGCGGCCATGCCGCCGGCAGCCGCCATCATGTTCTGCTCGGCAATGCCGAACTGGAAGAAGCGGTCGGGAAAGGCCTTGCGGAAATGGTGCACGCCGGTGCCGCCGGCAATGTCGGCATCAAGCACGACGACGTTGGGGCGCGAAGGCGCGAGCTCGGTGAGCGCCTTGCCAAAGGCTTCGCGCAGCGAGTCGCCGTTGGAGGCGATGAGAAGCGGGTTAGCGGCTGCCATCGAGCAACTCCTTCATGTCCTGTTCCGGTGTTCCAAGCGCGGCCAGCGCGGTCTCGGCCTGCTCGCGGGTCAGCTTGACGCTGCCATGCCACAGCGGCTGGTCCTCCATGTAGGGAACGCCCTTGCCCTTCACCGTGTGGGCAATGATGACGGTCGGCCGGCCCGGGATGGAGCGGGCCTCGTCAAAGGCACCGAGGATGGCCGCAATGTCATGTCCCTGTATTTCGGTGGCATGCCAGCCGAAAGCGCGCCACTTCTGCGCCAGCGGTTCGAGCGCCATGATGTTAGCGTTGCGGTCATCCGACTGCAGCTTGTTGTAGTCGATGATCGCGCACAGGTTCGAGAGCCCGAAGTGGCCGGCACTCATGGCGCCCTCCCAGACTTCGCCTTCCTGCAGTTCGCCATCGCCCAGCATCGTGTAGACGCGCGCGCCGATTTTCTGGTGGCGCAGGCCCAGCGCCATGCCGATGGCAGTCGAGAAGCCCTGGCCCAGCGAGCCCGTGCTCGTCTCGGCCATTGGATAATCGATCACATGCGGATGACCCTGCGCCTTCTTCCCAAGCTTGCGCAGCTCAAGGGCTTCATGCGCGGGAATGTGTCCGTAGGCCGCCCAGGCCGCATAGAGGGCAGGCGCCGCGTGTCCCTTGGACAGCACGAAGCGGTTGCGGTCAGGTGGCAGCGACGTGCCGCGCTCCAGGTTCAGTTCGCAGCCATAGAGCACCGAGAGCAGGTCGGCGCAGGACAGCGAACCACCCGGATGGCCGGAGCCTGCATGATAGATCCCCGCGACAGCCAGACGTCGCGTGAGTGTCGCGTGCTGGGTAAGGTGGGCGACCAGCGTGGTGTCGCTGGAAAGGCTGGAAGCGAGCCGGTTCAGGTGCGTATTCGCATTCATCGTTCAATCCTCAGGCCGCAGCAGACTGTGCCTTGGCGCGTTGCAGGAGGTCCGAATAAAGGATCACGTCGCAGCCCGGCGCGCGCTGCAGCGCTTCGGTCCGGATCTCGTCGGCAAAGCTGCGCGACATGACGACAACGACATCGGGCCGGATGTCCGACAGGGCTTCGGGCGCCGTCAGGGCGACGCCGTGCACTTCCGATGCGTACTTGATCAGGTTCTTGTCGACGACGGCAGCAAGCGTCTGCGGCTTCAGCCCGCCGTGCTCGATGAGGCTGTTGAGCAGGCGGCCGGCACCCCAGATCGCAACCTTGCGCGGCGCGAGCGCGCCGATGATGCGGGCAACCTGCGACAGGGCCTGCTGGTTGCGCAGGCGATTGGCATTGTAGCCGGATATGAGGCTGGCTGCTGCGCGCACTTCGTCCGGATCCGCCGGGATGGCGTCGGTCGGGATGGCGGTCTTGGCCGCAACAACCGTGATGTTGGTGGTGTCCCTGGGATCGGCGATCGCGATGGCGCGGAAGCCGCACGCGCTGAGCAGGCGGGCCAGCGTGCGATGGGAAAAGTGATAGAGGTGCTTGTCGATGAAGAACTCCTCGACCATGTCGACCGAGCTGATCACGGCAAGGTTCGGCACCTCGAGGAACAGGTAGCCGCTGGGCGCCAGCGCCGCGTGGTGCAGCAGCAGTGCCTCGCGCGCGCTGCGTACATGTTCCAGCGTATGGCACGAATAGATGACATCAAAGCTCTCGGGAGCGAGCCGCGTTTCCTCGAGCCGTGCATGAACCCACGTGACGGAAGGCTTGCGCGCCCAGGCGCTGACCACGCGCTCGTCCGGCTCGATGCCGGTGATCTGGGCCTTCGGAAAGGCTTCGAGCAGCTTCAGCGCAAAGGCGCCGCGATTGGTGCCGACATCGAGGACGCGCAGCGGCTTCTCCGCTGAAAGATACGGCTTGAGCGTCGCGAAGTTCGCGTCCGCGCGGAAGCCCTTGCCATAACGCAGGTTCCCCCAGTCGGCGCCGGCCGAGACCGTCGCGGAGCGTCGCTCGGCGCGGTCGATGCGCGGAAGGCTCTGGGCAAGGCCGCAATGGCCACAGACCCAGACCGTGAGTTTGCGGGTCGAGTCCGGTGCGGCATAGACCTGGGAAAGGGAGGGGCTTGCGCAGAGATCGCAGGCAAGTGTCATCGATCGACCTTTGGGGGCGCGAAGTCGCGCTTATGGTTTTCCAGACCCTAACGGTGCGCGAAATTGGTAAAGGTCGCCTCAATAGGCGACGCGATATTCCTGGCGGCGGTCGTAGCCGAAGTGCCTCATCATGTCAGCGGCGATCATGTTGAACTGCTCGGTCTGCTCCGCCGTGAGCGGATAGTCCTGCGGCCGGTTGGCGTTGTGCGGCCGGTTCAGCAGTCCCATGATCCGGTCATCCCAGGGCAGGCCCAGGAAGTTAAGCAATCCTTGACGTGCCTCGGCGCGTGACACCAGGTCTTCAAGCCTGACCGTCAGCCGGCGCTCGGGCTTGATCGCCTCGAGGTGGTGGATGATCGTGCGATTGACCTGGGCCCAGTGGAACGAGATGCGCTGGAACTGGTTGTAGGTGATGAACTCGAATTCCTGCGGGTGCCCGCGGGGCGGCACGGGCCACCAGTACTTCTTCTCGGGCGGGGGAGCAGGCAGTTGCCCGTGCGAGTCATAGTACCGCTGCAGCACGGCCACCGAGTAGTCGTCGTAGCACTCGTCGGAAAGCTTGTGGAAGTAGGAGCTCGCGACCTTGCGACCGTCACGCACGAGATGGACGAAGCGCGCATGCGGAAACAGGCGGTCGAGCACGGGAATGAGCCACGACAGCTTGTTGGACGAGTCGCCCCAGATCGGCGACTGCGAATAGTGCACCGCCGCGGCATGCGTGGCGCGCAGGACATGCTGCGCCTCGCCGAAGCCGATGAGCCCCAGGTAGTACTTCACGGCCGCAGGCTGTACGTGATGGACCATGTATTCGTGGTGCATCTCCACCTGCGGATAGGCCTTGAACAGCTTTTCCATCATGGCGGTGCCGGAACGGCCGGACGAAACGATGAAGAACGGTCTTGTCTCTGTGGTCATGTCTCAGGCCGTCTTCTTTCGTGCAACGATGATGGCTTCACGGCCAAGCCCGGCCTTGGCAAGGGCGCCGTAGAGCTTGCGGCGGACGTGTCCAAGGCCAGCCCGTTCCAGGGACAGGTCAAACTGCTTGCGGCGCGCATGGCATGAACGTCCAAGCGCGTCATTGCCGACATAGTTCTCGCCCATGAGCAGGAACAGCTCCATGGGAAAGCTGGTCAGCGACTCCATCACCTCGAGCCCGAGCCGCGACAGCAGCGACGACAGCGAGGCAAAGTCGAAATAGTTCAGGTGGTGCGGCGGCGCGAGCCACCACGGCGCGGATCCGCCGGCCCGCACGGCTTCCTGCAGGCCGTTATAGTCATTCGGCACGCCAACGCAGACCAGCCCGCCCGGCCACGTGCGGTCAATCGCAAGCTTCAGCAGGCCGATCGGATCGGCGACATGCTCCAGCATGTTGTTGAGATGCACGACATCCGCGCGCTCGGCCTGCGCGGCCGTACCTTCGTCGAACATGATGTTCAGGATGTCGAGGCCAAGCGACTGCGCATGAGCGGCCGCCTGGCGCGAGGGCTCGATGCCCTGCGTCTTCCATCCGCGATCAGCCGCCACCTTGAGGAACCAGCCGGGACCGCAGCCAATGTCGAGCACGCTGAAGGGGCGCGTGGGATCGCGTTCAAGCAGGTCCTCGAACAGCGACAGGCGGTCCTGCCAGGCCAGCTGCTGCCACTCCGCATCTTCCTGCGCGCGAGCGAGATAGGTTGGCTTCTCGTCGCGGTAATAGGATTCGCTGTAGGCCGCCTTCAGCTCCTCCGGCGTCGGCAATTGCAGCACGTGGCGAAAGCCGCATGCTTCGCAGTCGACGATGTCGAAGCCCTGCACCCTGTCAATGACGGGGCCACGATGACCATGGCGATCCGCGATCGCTAAAACTTTATGACTGGAACCAGACACACCACCCTCGCAAAGTGTGTGAGCATTATGAACTTGGTAATGGCACCGGATTTAGAATTGGTTAATGCAAATTTAAGAACAGGGGTGGTGTGTCCATGTCCACGGTGTCGCCGGGATGCCTCTTCATTGCCGAGGTGTCCTCAAACCATGACCGCGACCTCGATCGCGCCTTCGCCTTCATTGATCGCGCCGCCGACATTGGCTGTGGCGCGGTGAAGTTCCAGCTCTTCCGGATCAACGAGATGTTCGCGCCGGAAATCCTTGAAAAGAGCGAGAAACACCGGGCCCGCAAGGATTGGGAGCTGCCCGTATCGTTTCTTCCGCCGCTTGCGGCACGATGCCGTGCGCGTGGCGTCGCCTTCATGTGCACGCCGTTCTATCTCGACGCGGTGGAGGAGCTCCGGCCCCATGTCGACGCCTACAAGATCGCGTCATACGAACTCATGTGGGACGAGCTCCTGGCCGCCTGCGCCCGCACCGGCAAGCCGGTGATCCTGTCGACCGGCATGGCAACGATGGACGAAATTCGCCATGCCGCCGGCGTCCTGCGCGCAAACAGGGCAAGCCAGGTGACGCTGCTGCACTGCGTGTCGGCCTATCCGACCCCGGTGGACGAAGCCAATCTGGCGGCGATCCGGACGATCGCCGACGCCACCGGCTATCCCTGTGGCTGGTCGGATCACACCGTGTCCCCGAGTGTAGTCCTCAGGGCCGTCATGAAGTGGCAGGCCCCCGTCGTCGAGTTCCATCTGGACCTTGATCGCACCGGTGCCGAGTACGCGGCAGGACATTGCTGGCTGCCGGACCAGATGGCGTCCGTAATCTCGATGCTGCGCGAAGGCGTGGCTGCCGATGGCACGGGCGACAAGTCACCGCTGCCGTCGGAACTGCCTGACCGGGACTGGCGTGCCGATCCGTCCGATGGCATGCGTCCCCTGAAGCACATCCGCCAGACATGGCGCCCCGAAACAACAAAAACAGAAGCGGCGTGAACCATGACAACCCGACCCAAAGTAGCCGCCGTCATCCAGGCGCGGATGCGCTCCACGCGCTTGCCTGGCAAGGTCCTCCAGAACGTGGCCGGCAAGCCGCTGCTCTGGCATGTGCTGCACCGTCTCCGGAAGTCTGAGTGGATCGGCACGCTCTGCGTCGCGACCACGACCGATCCCGCGGATGACCCGCTCGTCGCCTATGCGCAGGAGCAGGGCGCTGTCGTCGTGCGCGGTCCGGAAGAGAATGTCCTGCAGCGTTACGCGCTTGCCGCGTCGCAGCTCGACGCCGACATCATTGTCCGCGTCACGGCAGATGCGCCGCTCGTCGACGCGGGCTTCATCGATTACCTGATCTCCGAAATGGTCAGGAATGAAGCCGATTTCGTCGTGCTGAAGCCCGGCCTCTCCGCCATCCATGAAGGCGCAGACCCGATGACACGCCGGGCGCTGGAGCGCCTCGCCGCCGAAGCCGGCGACGATCCGGTGGCCCGCGAGCACGTCAGTGCCTACTTCAAGGAACACCGCGACTTCGTGAAGGTGGCCGAGATCGGCCTGCCCGAGAAGTGGCGCTTCAAGGGCGCGCGGCTGTCGGTCGATACGCCGGCCGACGTCTCGTTCATAGAAACCGTGTATCGCCGCCTCCTTGCGCAGGCCGGCACGGCCACGCTGACGGACCTCGTCGCGCTCTTGAACCGCGAGCCCGAACTCCTCGAACTCAATGCCCACGTGCAGCAGAAGGCGGCGACCGCCGCCAGCGGCACGGTCATTGTCCGCTGTGATGGTGGCGCAACCATCGGCTTCGGCCATGTGCGCCGCTGCCTCGCCGTCGCGCGCCGCCTGCGCGATCGCGAGGGACTGGGCGTCCGCTTCGCCGTCATGCGGGACAACACGGCCGCGGACGCGATCCGTGCGGAAGGCTTTCCCGTTGATGTCGCGCCGGAAGGCGTGACCGAGATCGACTGGATGCTGGACCTCGCCGTCCTGCACAAGCCCAAGGCCTGGATCCTGGACGTGCGGACGTCATTGACGCCTCATTCAGTCCTGCGCCTGCGCGCGACCGACACGATTGTGGTCGCCCTCGATGATGGCAGCGAGCGTCGCCTGACGGCCGACGCCACGTTCTATCCGCCCGTGCCACAGGTATTCGGCCTCGACTGGTCGCTCGCCGAGCGCGAGCCGAATGTTGGTTGGGAGTGGGTGGCGCTGGGCCAGGAAAACCTGCCGCCCCGGACGCCGAACGAAGGAACGCCCCACGTCCTGGTTTCCATGGGCGGCTCCGACCCGCTGGGTCTCACGCTGCCGGCGGCCAAGGCCCTGAAATCCATGCGCCGCCACATGAAGGTCACCGTCATCATCGGTCCGTCCGTGTCGCCGGACGTCGAGGATGCAGTCCGCCGCGAGGTACCCGAGTTCACGGTCCTGCGCAATCCGACAGGTCTCGGGGACATCATGGCAAGCGCGGACGTGGCGCTCGTCACCTTCGGTGTCACCGCCTTCGAGTTGGCTGCCATTGGCGTGCCGGCGATCTATATCTGCCTGAACGAGGACCATGCAGCGTCGGCGTCGGCCTTCGTGTCTGCCGGCATGGGCGTTTCACTTGGCCTTGCAGCCGACGTGCGCCCGCGGGAGATGTCGGATGCCGTGTCGGACCTGCTGGAGGATCCGGATCTCTGTCGCTCGATGTCCGCGGCTGGCCGGATGAACCTCGACGGCCGCGGCGCAGCCCGCATCGCCGCCGCGATCACCAGGCTCGTGCGCGAGCGCGCCGACGCGTTCGCCACCACGACGACGTCACGCACAGCGGTGGCCTGAGCCGGCGAGCCATTTCCACAAGGGCGTCATGGTTCGCCTTCGCGAACCATGACGTCATTTGGGTAATCGCTGGGTGAGGAGCGCCTCGCAGCGCCCTTTGACGCTATCCCGCGCCATAACTCTGCACGAGGCTGCCCGCGACCAGCGCCCATCCGTCCACGAGAACGAAGAAGATCAGCTTGAAGGGCAGCGAGATCGTGACGGGCGGCAGCATCATCATGCCCATCGCCATCAGCAGCGAGGCGATGACCATGTCGATGA
>CAZYFM010000056.1:0-20642 GCA_964646885.1 uncultured Flavobacteriaceae bacterium | reverse complement strand
ACTTGTAGCCCGGCTGCGCACCGCGCAGCAGCGCATCGATCAGGTCGGCCTGCGCATAGGACTGGATGATGGCGGGCTCCGCGTTCGACGGCGCGCCGGCAGAGACAAGCTGGTGCTTCACGATCCCGCCAAAGGCCGAACCGATCCGAAGGTCGACATAGGACGGCCGCACTTCGTCACTGCCAAAGCCCGCGAAAACGACGCCCGTCTTGGGCACGCCTGGCGCCATCCAGTCGGTCAGCAGCGAACCGATGGCGACCTCCGCGAGCTGCGTCTTCATCGCCTGTGACAGGACGCCGGGCCCGAAGAGCGAGTCCGTCATGCCCTTCACGAGCCGCTCGAGATACTGCTCGACCAGCTGCACAAGGCGCGGCGAGCTCTCGCCGATCAGTGGCCGCTTCTGCGGCGGCTGGCCATGCGGCAGGAAGAGGTTCTGGAAATACTCGCCCGAGTACTGGGTCTCGAAGCGCAGCATGTCGAGACCGCGCGTCAGCACCGCCTCGTCGGTCGCCTTGCCCCTGTTGTCGGCCGCCAGCTCCACGCAGTGCTGGAAGCGCTGGATGAGCGCCGCCACGTAGATCGCAAAACTCAGCCGCTCCTGTCCTTCATCGACCGGCAGCAGCTTGCGCGCCTTTGCATCGGCACCCGACGTCCACCGCGCCAGGAACTGGACGACGGACTGCGCCATCTTCGGCACGCTGTCCCCGCGCGCCGCAGCACCGGTGGTCGTGCGGAAGGTCTCGAAGATCGATCCCCACGGATAGCGGTAGAACTCGGCGACGTCGAAGATCATCGCGGCCACGGGCATCTTCTCGTCGAGCAGGAAGACCTTGTCGACGCCCGTCTGGTAACGCACGGTCGCCGTGCCGTCCGGATGGTACTCGATTGCCGTGAGCGCGCTGTCGGCTGCAAGGGCTCCCCCCTGCACGTTCAGCAGCAAGACTTCGGACGTCATTTGCCCCCCAGCAAACTCGCACCACGGGTGCGTAGCCCCACCCCGCCCGGGGTCCCACCCCCGGCCGGTTAATTCCCCCTCATTCAGCCAAGAAACGGTCCCGAGTTCAATGGGCCCAATGGCACAGTTGACGCCCAATAATTCCCTTGACGGACGAATTCAGCCGCGCGGCCACCCGCCGGACGCCATTTACGATGTCCCGCAGCGCGGCCGGTCAGGGGATCAGCGCTTCCTCGACGAAGTCCAGGCGGTCCTGCCCGAAGAACATTTCGCCATTCACGAAGAAGGTTGGCGCCCCGAACACGCCGCGCGCCACCGCGCTCTCCGTGTTCGATTTCAGCTTCTCCTTCACGTCCGGACGCTCGATGCGCGCCAGGAAGTCATCGGGCTTGATCCCGATGTCGTGCAGCACATGCGCGATCTCGTGCTGGTCGTTCAGGTTGCGCGGATGGGCCCACATCGCGTCGAACATCGCGTTCACATAGATGTCGAACTGCGGGGTCTGCTGGTAGGCGACGGCACCACGCATGATCGGCAGCGTGTTCACGGGGACATGCGCATTCATGTTCAGCACGACGCCATAACGCTTCGCAAAGCGCGCCATGTCGGTGTTCATGTAGCGACCCTTCGCCGGCACCATGGCAGGCGAGGCATTGCCCGTCGCCTTGAACACGGCGCCCAGCAGGATCGGTGTCCAGACAATCCGTGCCCCGTGGCGCGCCGCGATCTTCGGCAGCTGCTTGTAGGCCAGGTAGGTGGTGGGGCTGCCGAAGTCGAAAAGGAACTCAACGCTCTTGGTCATTACGGGTCACCACTTTTCCATCCAGGGTCTGAGATCCAGTTCATGCGTCCACGCATCGCGCGGCTGGTTATGCAGCATCGCATACATGTCGGCAATGTGATCCGGCGACAAGATGCCCTGCTGGTCCTTCAGCGCATAGGCTTGCGGAAAATTGTCCCGGATGAAGGCGGTATCGATGGCGCCGTCGATCACGACATGGGCCACATGGATGCCCTGCGGACCGAGCTCGCGTGCCATGCTCTGCGCCAGCGCCCGCAACGCATGCTTGCCACCCGCGAAAGCTGAAAATCCGGCACCCCCGCGCAGGCTCGCCGTCGCACCCGTGAACAGGATCGTGCCTCGTCCGCGCGGCAGCATGCGCTTCGCCGCCTCGCGCCCCATGAGGAAGCCGCCCAGCGCGCACATCTCCCAGACCTTCGTGTAGACACGCACCGTCGTCTCGGTGATCGGAAAGCGGACATTCGCACCAATGTTGAACACGGCCACTTCGACGGGACCGATGTCGCGCTCGATCGTGTCGAACAGTTCGATCGCCTGTGCTTCATCGCGCGCGTCGGACCCGAAGCCATGCGCCTTGCCACCTTCGGCACGGATCTGCGTGACGAGCGCCTCAAGGTGTTCCTTCTCGCGTCGTGTGACGCAGGCCGTGAAGCCGTCCCGCGCAAAGCGGCGCGCGATCGCACCGCCCGTGGCGTCGCCGGCACCAATCACCAGCGCAACGCCCTTGTCCCTGCTCATGCCGTTCCGTCCTCCAGCTCTGGACACCGGACGGCACTCTAGTGGAGCTATCCCTCCGCGTCTACGAAGGCCAGCGACTGCCGCGCAAAGCGCAGGGCATGGTGGTACTTGATGCCGTTCGAGAGATAGCGGTTGAGCGCCGCCGCGAGCAACGCGCGCAACGCAGGCGACGACGCCGCCGCGATCTCCTCGCCGACCGCTTCGACCATCTTGACCCGATGGCAGGCATAGATCGGTTCACGAATGCCATGGTCGAAGAGCGCATCCTGCGCCTCCGCAAGAAAAGCTGCGATGTCGTCTCTCGACCAGCGTGCGTCCACCTCGGGCAGGAGGAACGGCGCGTTGCGTCCAAGGAAGCAGCCCATCTGCAGCAGGGCCTGCGGCCAGAGCGCGGGTTCGGCGGCGCAGAGGCGTCGCACCGCATTGCCGAAGGTCAGCATGTGCGTGAAGTCCAGCCACCGCACATTGTGCGAGACGGGCCGATCCACATGCAGGTCGACTGCCGTGTCGAAGCGCAGCATGGCCAGCGCACTCGCCTCGAGCAGCAGCTCGTAGCGCGCAAGGCAATCACCGCCAAGCTCACCGACCCGCTCCAGCGTTGCAGGGACAGGAAGACCCTCGAGGTCCTGCGCACGCCAGGGCCGAACCTTGCCCGAACCCCACTGCGCCAGCGCTCCCGCATAGGAGCGAAACTCCGGAATGCGATCCTCGCGTGACGCGTAGACAATGCTGCGCGCAAGGGACAGCAGCACCGGCTCTGCCACCGTTGCGCCAAGCAGGTCGATCAGGTCAAAGGCCTTCACGACATAAATCGCCGAATGCCCGAAATCCTGGTAGTGCGCCAGCGCGGCACGGGCAAACGCTTGGCGCAGGTCACCCAGCGCCACGTCCGCCCCCAGCGCACCGCGCACCAGGGAGAACGCACGTGCCTCGTCTTCCGCTTCGATCGCCTGGACAAAGCCGTCCGCATCCCAGGGCGCGCGTCCGGTCGCGAAGGCATGGCGTTCCTCGCGCAACGTGTCCCAGGCGACGTGCGCCACCGGTTCGACAAGCGCCACGAGACGCCGCGCCTCATCAGGCGCACGTCGGTGCATGCCGATCCATCCCGGCGCAGCGGCAAACGCATGGGTCATGCCGTACTCGAACATGTCGGCACGTTCCGCCACGACCCGTCGCAGCGGTTCCAGCGGATCACCACCCGCTCGCAGGAAGCGCGCAACCTCCCGCGCCATGCGGTCATAGTCGTTGTCAACGACTGCTTCGACGAGATTGGAAAGGGCGCGCGCCTGCCGCTCGGACTGCGGCGCATCCGAGACGTCCACGAAGATGCGCCCGTCGCGCTGCTCGACGGGATAGAGCCGCAGGCGGTCTCCACCGACCAGAGTCTCGCCCGTGTCGAGCCTGAACTTCCAGTTATGCCAGTTGCAGGTGAGCGTGCAGCCCTCCCCCAGCGTTCCCTCGCTGAGCGGATAACCCTCGTGCGGACAGCGATTGTTGCAGGCAACGATCTTTTCGCCTGCAACCACGAGCAGCACCTGCTTGCCGTCGGCCTTGAACACGCGACGCCCGCGCTGTCGCAGGTCCGCAACGTCACCTGCATCCACCCATTGAGCCATGTCGCACCTTTAAGAAAGTAATTACTTTACTAATTCAGCACGCGCGCTTGATTTACGCAAGATTTTTCTTTTATAATTCACCTCATGCAGCAGAACACCGATGCCACACCGGCCCAGCGTGCCGTGCTCGAGCACCTGAAGGTCAACGGTCCGGCACTCGCCGCCGACATCGCCGAAGCCCTGGGCATCACGGCCATGGCCGTGCGCCAGCACCTCTATGCGCTCGAGGACCTGGGACTCGTCGAGTTTGCGGAACCGGAAAAATCCGGCGGCCGCGGTCGCCCCTCGCGCCGCTGGCAATTGCGTGAGGCCGCTGGCAGCTACTTCGCCGACGCCCACGCCGACCTGACGGTCGAGCTGATCGCCAACATCCGCGAGGTCTTCGGCGAGCGCGGACTTCAGAAGCTCATCGAAAGACGGACCGACCAGCAGAGCCACGACTACCGGAAGGAGCTGGCCGGCGCCGCCACGCTGAAGGAAAAGGTCCGCCGCCTCGCCCGGCTCCGCACCGAGGCGGGATACCTCGCAGGTTTCGAGGCCACCACGGACGGCTTCATCCTGTTCGAGAATCATTGCCCGGTCTGCAAGGCGGCACGTGCTTGCACCGGCCTCTGCCGGCAGGAACTCGAGGTGTTCCAGGCCGCCCTTGGCCCCGGGGTCAGCATCGCGCGGACGGATCACATTCTGGCGGGCGCAAGGCGCTGCGCCTACCATATCCGCCAAAAATGACCCCTTGCGCTCGGCGGATACCCGTCCGTTAAGCATCCGCTCCGCTCACATCTGCGCTTTGCATCGGCGCAAAGCCGGGGTATGAGTCGTAACAGTCAACTTAATTCGCCAAGCGCGCGTGGTCTGCGCAAGGCATGTCAGTAGATGACACGGGCAGGAACGACTAGGGCAAGGACTAGCGGCTTACGATGCGAAAGACTGGAACTGTAAAGTGGTTCAATCAGGCCAAGGGCTTCGGATTCATTCTTCCTGATGGTGGCGGTGCAGACGTCTTCGTGCACGTCTCTGCCCTCGCAGCGGCAGGCACCCAGTCACTCGGCGAAGGCCAGCGCGTGTCCTTCGAGGTTGCCCAGGACCGCGGCAAGACCATGGCATCGGAACTCAAGCTTGAAGGCCCGCCCCCTGCACCGCAGGGCCGTGGCGGCTTCGGCGGCGACCGCGGTGACCGCGGCGGATTTGGTGGCGACCGCGGCGGCTTCGATCGCGGCCCGCGCCCACCGCGCCAGCACGGCGAAGGTGGCGGACGGTCTTTTGGTGGACGCCCCGGCGCGGGTCCGGGCGCAGGCCCCCGCCCGCATGCCGGCATTTTCGATGCCCTGAACATGGTCGTGATGCGCGTGAAGGATCTTCGCGTGTCGAAGGCCTGGTACGAGCGCGTGCTTGAACTTCACGTCACCGAGGAAAACGCAGCCGGCCAGACGATCGTCCTCGATCTCGGCCGCGGCGCCAATCTCTGCCTCTGGCAGCTCGGACCCGACGAAACGCTTGCAACGGCACCGACGGCAGCCGCCTTCCCGAATTTCCGCACGGGTGACGTCGAAGGCACCCATGCCAAGCTCGAAGGGCTCGGTGTCCACGTGACCCCGCTGCGCGACACGGGCGGCATGAAGTGGTTCTCGTTCTTCGATCCGGATGGAAACCGCATCGACGTGATGCAGAACCGTCCGCGTCCGTACTGACGGGACGAGCGGGAACGTCCCGCAGGATCCGGATGACCAAGGACCCGACCACCCGAAGAACACCTGCCACCGGCAAGCCGGCCGACAGGTGGACTGACTTCGACGTGCCCGTTCCTTCTTTCCTGCGCGACCTCCAGCCGGGACGACCCTCGGCCATCCGAAGGGTGGGAACGGTTCGCACCCTCTGCCCGCGCAAGCACCTCGGCGTGCTGATCGACGCTGCGGACGGCAGCGACGCCCTTTTCACCTTCGACGACATTTCAGCCGGCGACAGGGAGGTCCTTCGCGAAGGCGACAGCGTCACCTATGTGTCCGTGATCGGTCCAGACGGAAAATCTGCAGTGCAGGTCGAAAGGGATCGTCACGACCTGCCGCCGCCGCCCTCTGAAATCCTCCAGTCCCGGGGCTGGCGCTGACATGTTTGCCCGCCGGGTGTTCCAGGCCGCGGCGGTCTGGGGCCTGCTCGTCATCCCGCTAGGCTACGCCGCCTACCTGACCGGATCCGACGCCTCCCTCTCAGGCATCGCACGCCCCGAGATCGTTCACGGCTTCTTCCTCCTCGCCTTCGCGTGGCAACTCGTCTTCGCCCTGGTCTCGACAGATCCGCTGCGCTACCGGCCCCTGATACCGCTCGCCATCATCGAGAAGATCCCCTTCGCCACCGTAACCTTCTGGCTGTTCAGCAAGGGCCAGGTCGACGGCACCATGCTGTTCCTCGGTTCCATGGACGCCCTGTTCGGGACCCTCTTCGCCATCGCATGGCTGAAGACGGCAAAGCCATAGCAAAGCTGGGCCATGGGAAAGCTGGCCCGACGCACCGACCGACTTGGCAAAAAAGTCGGTAAGGTCACCGCGCCTTCAATCATTGTTAGAGGCCTTGTCATAATGTGAAGCCCAACAACAACGCGGGCCCGGTTTCTTAACGAAACATGAACCCGCAAGGGCGGACGTTTCGGCAGGCGCAATGCGTGGGGCACTGATCAAACTTTCAGCCGGGCTTTGCCTGGCAACGGCTCTCCCGGCCCAGCCCGCCACGGCTTCTTCGACCGAAGCCATTGTCCAGCAGAAGGCAGCCGCCATCGCGATCGTCAGGACGAAGGCGCGCAAGTACACCGCCTCACTCGCGCAGGGCCGCCTTTTCCACGCCTACCTGTCGGCCTCCACGCAGAGCGAAGGTGACAGGCTGAAGGCCCGCATCGTCGCGTCCCTCAAGGCCCTCCAGAACCGCTATGGCCTGAACGAGTTCACGGTTGTCGGGCGCGATGGCGAGGTCTTCGCCCATATCGGACACGAGCCCGCAGCCCCCGGCAAGCGCGACCTCAAGAAGGATCCGGTGCTAGCCGCCGGCGTCGCCCAGCCGGCGCAGACCGTCGCCACGCTGATGGACCACGACGCCGTGACATACGTCGCCCCCGTCGTGCGCAATGGCGAACTCGAGTTCGTGATTTCCATCGAACAGGACCTCTCGGCCTACGAAAAGGTCCTGACACTAGGCCTCGGCCGCTCGCTCTACGTCGTCATCATCGACCCCGCCGGCAATGTCGTCTCCGACAGCAATGGATCGGCTGCCGCCGGCAAGAAGGCGCTCATCGCGGGCCTGACGCTCGAGGAACTCCGCCAGCAGATCAGCGCGAACGGCAACGAGGGCACGGGCGTCGTGTCACGCGACGGCCATTTCTACAATGTCAGCTTCCAGACGGTCGATGACTGGACCGTCGTCGCAATCGAACAGGCACCGCAGGACGCGACCTGCCTCAGGAACGGAAACCGCTCATGTCAATGAGATCGAAGATCACCGCCGCCTTCGCCATGTGCATCGCCCTCCCGGTCGCTGCAGGCATGGGCGCGCTCTGGCTCGGTACCGAGGACACGTTGCGCCAGCAGTCCTTCGATGACCTCCAGACGCAAACCCGCAATGTGATGGTCTCGATCGAGCAGCAGATGGCTTCGAACCTGACGCACATGAAGGCATGGAGCTCCATGCCCATGATGCAGGAAGTGCTGATCGGCGACCAGGGCGGTGAACTCGCCGCAACGCTCGCCGATCTCAACCGCAGCTATCCGGATTTCCTGTCGCTGACCATCACGAATGCCCAGGGTGCCGTGATTGCCACCACGGATCCCGCGCTTCGCAAGGCCGACCTCTCCGATGTGGAAGGCATCCACGCGGCAATCTCCGGCCGGACCACGCAGAGCGGCTTCACGCGCCTGCGCAATGGAGCAAGCGAAGCGATCCAGTTCACCGTTCCCCTTGTCGCGAGCTACGATCGCCAGACGGTCATCGGCACGCTGACCGGCGTGGTCGACTTCCAGACGCTGGTCAAGCGCACGATCCAGGGCTCGCCGCTCAACCAGGAGCGCCGCGTCTTCGCCCTTACGCGTCGCGACACCGGCAAGGTGCTGTACGCCAATCGCAGCGTCGAGACCGTGGCGGATGAATTCGCCGGCATCGACACAAACCGGCGCATCACGACGGCCGAACTCATGCTGTCCGGCGAGGAAAGCCTGGCGGCGTTCTCGCGCTCAAGCGGCAAGATCCTGGGCAAGGACCCGGGCCTCGTCGCCTTCGGCGCAGAGCCGCTCTCGAGCGTCTACGCCGCGGCCGACAAGGTCTCGAACATCTTCGCAGCCATTGCAGGACTGGCCGCCGCCTTCGCCCTCTTCATCGCCTGGCGCTGGGCCACCCCGCTGGTGGAGCTGTCGGACAGCATCGGACGGCTTGCCCGCGGCGACAGCCGGACACCCGTCCCTGAAATGCCCTCGCACTCGGCCTTTGCGCCACTGACACGCGCCCTGGAGTCCATGAAGTCAGTCCGCAGCGCGCACGATGCCCTCGCCGCGCGCGAAAGGGAGCTGGTTGAAGCCAATGACAAGGCCCAGGCTGAAATCCGCCTGAAGGAAAAACAGCTTCAGGACCTCGGCCACGCGCTCCAGGCACGCATGACCGACATCGTCGAGATGATCGAGCTGATCAATCGCGAAAACCTCGCCGCGGCAGCGGCACGCCGGCAGTCGCCGCACATGGTGGAACTCAATCGAACCGCCACGGAACTGCTCAACGCCGTGCAGGGCGCGATTGAAGCGTCCGAGGCGGCAGCAGAACGGGTGCGCAAGGCACCTGCGCTCAGCGACACGCCAGCCCTCCAGCGCCTGTCGGCCTGATCACGCGGACTGCAGCTGCCTGAACATCTGCTCCGTCCCCGCATCGGCCGGAAAGAAGCTCTCGATCCGCAACTCGTCTGCGGTGGCGTCCTGCGCCGTGCCAAATGTCGAGATGACCGTGAAGAACGACACGCGCGCTCCATCCTTCGCGATTTCAACCGGCAGCACAGGCACGAGCGTCGTCTCTTCGGCCGCCCATAATGTCTCGGCGGACTGGTACTGGCTGAGGGCGTTCAGGAGCGCGCGAATATCCTCGCCGCCAATCGCTTCGGCTTCCCGCCGTGCCCGGTGCCATAGGACAGGCGCGATCGTTGACCAGTTCGAAATAAAGGGCTTGAGCCCGTTGGGGTGAAAGAAGAGCTGCATGAGATTGCGCTCGGATCCCCCGATCCTGGTCCAGACCTCGTCACCCATCATCGCGGCCAGCATCTCGAACGGACGATTGGCCAGCCTGATGTTCCAGCACCGGTCGATCGCGATGGCCGGAAAGGGCTCGTGGTTGCCCAGCATCATGCGTACCGCCGCCATGACCTGCGCCATCTGCGGATCGTCAATCTGGCGTGCCTTGAACATGGGCGCATAGCCGGCCGCAAGCAGCAGGTCGTTGCGCTCGCGCAGCGGAACGTCCAGCGCCTCGCTGAGCTGCAGGATCATCTCACGGCTGGGTTTGGCCCGCCCCGACTCAAGGAAGCTCACATGGCGCTGCGAGACGCCAGAGTTCAGCGCCAGTTCCAGCTGGGACAGTCGCCGCTTCGTCCGCCAGGACTTCAGCAGGTCCGAAAAGGTTGCGCGCTTCTCAAGGGCGGACGTCGTCATCGTGATCCTCGCATTTCCGCCATTCTGAGGGATGGGGCTCATAGGCGCAATTACCTCTGGGGTAACTGCTGCCATCCAGCGCCGGAGCCCTCAGGCCAGCGACCGCGACACAAACCAGAATGTGCCCAATGCAAACAGCAGGGAGGCAACCGCGTCATAGCCCAGAACCGGCAGGCTGAGCTTGCTTCGACGCAGCGCGACCAGCAGCAGCGTCACGATGCCGACCGCCACGAGCTGCCCCGCCTCGACACCCAGGTTGAAGGCCAGCAATGTCCAGACCAGGTTGTCGGGCGCGATCTTGAGCTCAAGCAGTGGCCCGGCAAACCCGGCACCGTGGGCAAGACCGAAAATCACGGCGACGGCCGGAGCAATGCGCCCACTGTCCAGCCCCCGCGTGAAGGACATGGAACCTGCAAACAATGCGAGCCCCGCCACCGCGATGACGGGCACCTGCGAAAATCCGAATGCCTGTCCCAGCAATCCCAGCAAGCCGATGGCGACGGCACCTGCAACGCCCAGCCAGGGAGAGATGTCGCGCTTGCGCGCGAGCGCGTCTCCGGCAGCCCACGCGACGGTGAAGCCGATCAACGCTTCAATGGCCGCCATGTCCGGTCGCAGGATGCCGAGCGCGACAAGCGCGAGCGTGATCGAATGCCCGAGCGTAAAGCCTGTCACCGACCAGATCGTCTGGCGCAGACCGCCCGCCAGCATCATGAGCGCAATCAGGAAGGCAATGTGGTCAACGCCGCTCAGTACATGCTCGAAGCCGAGCACGAGCAGGCTGAAGAAGCTGTTGTGCGGCTCGGCGCCCGCCTTGCCCGCAATGACGGATTGCTGTCCCTGCGTGAGCACGACCTCGTCCATCCGTCCGTCCGGATAGGTCAGGCGTGCGTAGTGGATATGGCTGATCGATACGTCGAAGAAGCCGCCAATGAAAAGCTTTGCGTCTTCCGTCGAGATCTCCTTCGGACAGAGGAAGCGGATCTCGACCCGCATGTCTCCGCGCGGCGCCGACAGAGGGCGAAAGGACGTGCGTTTGCAGGCCACGCCGCCCTGCTCCACGTGGATGCGCCCGTCAAGATGGCCGCTGAGCAGCCTGGCCAGGTCTTCCGGTTTCTCGCTGAGCTGCGTAACGCGGTAGGCATCGACCTGGTACACGCCATCGAGCTGAGCGCCATTCACGCTCCATGTCGAGAAGCTCTGGCTGCGCGTATGGGCCAGCGCTTCGGACGTGAATGCGATCAGGCAGGCCAGGACCAGCGCGAGGCGGAACATCATTTGCCGGTATCAGCTTTCGGCGCCTGGTCGTCATACGAGATGCTGGCCTTGCGGCGCAGCGCGTCGACATAGGCTGCAAAGGCCTTCTCGGCCTCGCGCTTGCGCCATTCCTCCGCCACGACATCCTTCACCGCTTCAAGCGGCGGCGGCGGCGTTTCAGTCCGGTCGACGAGGTGGACAAAGACCAGGCGGTTGGCGATCTCCACGGGACCGACGGTCTGTCCCTTCTGGAGCGACAGCGCTGTGTCCCTGAAAGTGCCACCCGCGTACTCGGCAATCTTGGCCGGAATGACAGGCCCATTCGGCAGCAGAAGACCCTCTGCGCCCACTTTCTTCACGGCCGCCTCGAAGCTCTCGCCGCCATCGATTGCGGCCTTGAACGCCACCGCCCGGGCTTCGTCCTTCATCAGGAATGAAACGCCCCGGACCGTCAGCAGCGGTTGCGGCGCGATCAGCTTGGGCCTGTCGGCATAGAAGCGCGCAAGTTCCGCGTCCGAAGGCTCGCGCTTGCCGGCTTCCGCGATCGAAAACTGAAGCATGGCATTGACCAGCGCCTTGCGGGATGGCGGATCGCTCTCCCCAAGCCCGAGCTCCAGCGCACGCTGCAGCAGCAACTCCTCGTCAATGATCCGCTCAAGCGCCTCGCGCTTTTCCGCCTCTGTGAGCGGGTTGCGCTTGGCCGAGGCCAGGCCTTCGATGGCAGAATCATAGACGCTGCGCGCGATTGGCGTACCGTCGACCACGGCGATGGCGTCACCGTAGCGCTCGATGGACGAACCAACGCCGAGCGCCGACCACATGGCGGCCACAAGGCCCAGCCCCGCACCAGCCAGCAGCAGGTATGTCGACGCCGCTCCCGCGGGCCTAGCCTCCATTCGCGGCACCTTCAGCCGGAACCGCCGCCGGCTCGACCGCAGCCGCGTCCTGGCGATAGTCGAGATAGATCGGTGACGACCACGCACGATGTTCCGTCGGTGCCGTGCAGCCATCTTCACCCGAGCGATAGTCACCGTAGCAGAGCGTCGCCTTGATGCACTTGCCGTTGCCGTCACGCTCGCACTTCACGGGCTGCGCATTGATGGCCGGCTCCGACTCCTGGATCGCCTTCACGTAGTAGATCGTGTCGCGCTTGCCCTTGGCGAAGTCGGGATCCATGAAGCTGAACGTGCAGCCATCGGGATTGGGCTTGCAGGTGTGCACCAGATAGCGGTCTTCGATGAGCTGACCGATGTCCTCGCCCTTCGATGTCTGCGGGCGGATCTTGACCACCTCGATGCGCGTGATCAGGCGGCGCTCATCCGACGGATTGTAGCATTCGCCCGAGCAGATATCCTTGATGCGCTTCTCGTCGAGCCCTGCCTTCGTGAAGTCGGGACATCCCGGCTTCTGCTTGAACGCACCCACGGCCTTCACCTCGAACGTGACGGGCGTGTCCGTCGCCGCGCGGCTGCCCATCGGGATCTTGTTGCCCTTCGCGTCGACCGCATTGAACCAGAGCAGGATGCGCGGACCTGACGTCGCATAGACTTCCCGGCGCTGCAGCGAATCCCACACCGCGTCGCGCGAACGCTCGCTCACGTGCACCGCCGCAAGGCCACCGGCCAGCCAGAACGACGACTGCCGTTCGAACTCGGTCAGCTGGAAGCCGGCCATGGTCGTCAGTTCCTCGCGCGAGATCCGGCGCGATGCCGGCTCGATCTTGCCCTGTTCGGGAAGCAGCCGCGACCGCCAGAACTCGTTGATGGGTCCACCGGCCTCGGTATTGCGCCTGCGGTCAACAGGCTTGTAGCCCGTGCCCGGACGCGCGCGATGATTGTCTGATGACCCGATGAAACCCCACTGGAACCGCGTGGCCTGCGTGGCGTCGTCCTCGAAGCTCGACGTGGCAAGGCCGGCCTGCACCGAGTTCGACGCCCGGTGGTTGAACGGCGGCATGAAGCAGTCCGTGCACTGGCCTGCATCGAGCCATTCCTCTGGTGTCTCCCCGCCAATGGACAGGTGGCCGGCAACGCCCATGTTCGCGTAGTCGTCTCGTGCCTGCGCGGCACGCTTCTCGCAGTCGGCCATCGACACGCCAGCCTTCAGGCAGCGCGCACGAATGATCTCGCCCGCCTGCCAGCAGCTCGGTGTGAAATTGCCCACCGGTGAAGGACAGGTCGCCGACTGCCCGTCGGACGAGGGAATGATGTCCTTCCACGAGCGATACTCTTCCGAGTTGCCGTGTCCCGAGAAGATCTCGATGAGCTTGAAGACTTCCGGGCGCTCCTTCTTCACGAGCGCCTTGCCCCAGTTCGTGGCGGGCGGCGTGTAGAAGCCCCAGCTGCTGCCATGCGGGATGATCAGCGGCTGCAGCTTCTGTTCGTCATAGAGCTTGCGCGCCAGGTCGGCCGGCGTGTCCGCGCTCTCGTAGCAGCTGCCGGGCAGTTCGTTCGAAGGCGTGTTCGGATCGCATTCCGGAACGCCCTGGGTCAGGCGCATGAACTTGTTGAAGTCGAAATAGGTCTGGCGGTTCTTGAAGTCGAGCAGCGGCACCGCCGGCGAAAGGCCGAGGCTGCCTCGCAGCGTCGACGACGCCAGGCCTCCGGCACCGATCGCGCGCGGAGAGACCTTGTCATCGTCCAGGTCCTTGAAGACCACGTTCTTGTGACCGTAATGGTCCGACGGCAGCCGGCCCACCTGCGTCCACTCATAGCCCAGGAACGAAATCAGGTCCGGATTGGGTCCGTCACCCGACACCTTCTGGCAGGCGCGGATGGCGTCCTTCGTGCGCTTCCAGCGCAAGGGCGTCACCGTCTCGGCGTGGTCGGTGATCGACCAGAAGTCGAGCGCCGAACAGTACCGGGCAAAGTCGCAGGCATCGGCAACCGGATGGACACCAGGTCCGCCCATGATCGGCAGCGAGAACTGGAAGGCATCCGCCGAGAAGGTCGTGTGCACGTGCAGGTCGCCAAACAGGATCTGGTCATTGGCGCCCTCGGGCGCGGCTGCCTTGATCTGCTGGGTGCGGGTCGCAACGACCTCGTCCGGGACTTTCTTGCCCTGGATCACGCCGGCATCGCGTTCGTTGCCGAACCAGCCCTCGCGCGCGCCAAACCAGTAGAACGCCCCGCCCGCCGCGAGGACGAGCACGACGGCCAGCACAAGTCCCAGAATACGCCCCATGATATGCTCCTGCCCCTGAGCCTGCCCGGTCGGGCCCAAGATCGCCCGCCGACAGTCGCCTGCTTATGAATCGGGTCCTAGAGAACCAGAAAAACGGCGGATTTCCAACAAGCTCGACGAGCGATCCTGCAGTCCCCGGACAGGTGGGCTTGCGCCCAATCGTCGCGAAATCTCCGGGATTAAGCCTGTTCCTCGCGCGTTTGTGACGGGAGATCGCGTGATCGCGAGTTGCTTCCCGCGCCGCGCCGGAACACTTTGTGCGCCTTCCTACGCAAAGGGGCTCTCTGAATATGAATCTGAAACGAACTCTGGCCGCCACCCTGCTGGCCGGCGCGACAGTCACGGCGGGATACCTCGCCATCGGGACAAACGCAGGCGCCGCCGGCGCCGGCGGTGCATCGATCGGCACATGGGGTTTCGACATCGCCGGCATGGACAAGTCCGTGAAGCCGGGCGACGACTTCTTCCGTCACGTGGGTGGCACCTGGATGAAGAACAATCCGATCCCCGCCGACCGTTCGCGCTGGGGCTCGTTCAACATGCTGGCCGCGAAGTCCGAAGAGGACGTCAGGAACCTGGTCGAAGCCGTGGCACGCGGTTCCAACCGCTCCGGCTCGATCGAGCAGAAGGTCGCCGACTACTACAACTCCTACCTGGACACCGCGAAGATCGACCAGCTGGGCCTGGCGCCGTTCGAGGCGGACCTCGCCGCGATCGCCGGCCTGAAGACGCACGAGGAATTCGCACGCTTCATCGGCCAGCCGGGCATGCCGGCCAACTCGCCGATCGGCCTCTACATCGGCCTCGATGAAAAGAACCCGGACCGCTACGCGCTCAACGTCGTGCAGGCAGGCCTCGGCATGCCGGACCGCGACTACTACCTGAAGCCGGACGCAAAGTTCGCCGAGACGCGCGCGGCCTACAAGGCCTACGTCGCCCAGATGCTGGGCATGGTGAAGTACCCGAACGCAGCCGCCGCAGCCGAAGCCGTCATGGCCTTTGAAACCCGGATCGCCGAGCTGCAGTGGCCGATCGAAAAGCTGCGCGACCGCGACGCGAACTACAACGCCAAGAACCGCGCGGCACTGAAGGCCTTCGCCCCCGAATTCCCGTGGGACGAAGTGCTCGCCGCCGGCGGTCTTGCGAACCAGGACCACTTCATCGTTGGCTCGCCGGATGCCGTCGCGGCGCTCGCGAAGCTCTTCCGCGCGACGCCGGTCGACACGCTCCGCGCCTACCAGACGTTCCATTACGTGAACGCCCAGGCCGACATCATGCCGACGGTCTTCGACGACGCGTCATTCGCCTTCAACGGCAAGACCCTGACGGGCCAGCCTCAGAAGCGCGACCGCTGGAAACGCGCAACGATCGCCCTGTCCGGCCAGGCCTTCCTGGCACCGATGGGCGAGGCTGTTGGCCAGCTCTACGTCAAGAAGCACTTCACCCCGCAGGCGAAGGCGGAGATGAAGAAGCTCGTCGACAACCTGCTCCAGGCCTATCGCGAGCGCATCCAGAACCTCGAATGGATGTCGCCGGAAACCCGCCAGGTCGCGATGCGCAAGGCGCAGAATGTCCGCGTGAAGATCGGCTATCCTGATCGCTGGCGCGACTACTCGGGCCTCGAGATCAAGGCCGGCGATGCCTATGGCAACCGCAAGCGCGCCAACATCTGGGACTACAATCGCCAGGCTGCGCGCATCAACCAGCGCACCGACAAGGATGAGTGGGGCATGGCACCGCAGACGGTGAACGCCTACTACAATCCGACCTGGAACGAGATCGTCTTCCCGGCCGCGATCCTGCAGGCACCGTTCTTCGACCCGAAGGCCGATGCGGCGGTGAACTACGGCGCAATCGGAGGCGTGATCGGTCACGAAATGGGCCATGGCTACGACGACCAGGGCGCCAAGTCGGACGAGAACGGCATCCTGCGCACGTGGTGGAAGCCGGAAGACGAGCAGCGCTTCGCCACCAAGGTGAAGGCGCTGGCCGCGCAGTACTCGCAGTTCGAGCCGCTGCCGGGCGTCAAGGTCAATGGCGACTTCACCTCGGGCGAGAACATCGGCGACCTCGGCGGCGTGGCCGTCGGCCTGCACGCCTACAAGCTCTCGCTGAAGGGCAAGCCCGCGCCGGTGCTCGACGGCTACACGCCGGAACAGCGCTTCTTCCTGGGCTGGTGCCAGGTGTGGCGTTCGAACATCCGCGAAGCCGCACTCCGCAACCAGGTCACGAGCGACGTGCACTCGCCGGCGGAGTACCGCTGCAACGGCGTCGTGCGCAATGTCGACGAATGGTACTCGGCATTCGGCGTGAAGCCGGGCGACAAGCTCTACCTGAAGCCGGAAGAGCGCGTCCGCATCTGGTAAGGCTGCAAGCCTCACCGCAACATCATCGGGAGCGCCCGGCAACGGGCGCTCTATTTCATTCAGCCGGGCGCGCCAGCGGCCGGTCCTGCGGCAGGAGCAGCGCGATCACTCCCGTCAGCACCGCCATCCCGGCCAGCACGGCCAGTAGCGTTGAGAACCCGTGCGCAGGGTCATAGAGGCTCGACACCAGCCACACCCCGGCCGGTCCGCCCACCACCGAGATCGCATAGCGCATGCCGAAGAAGAGCCCGCGCTGTCCGGCAGGCGCATAGCGCGCCACGAACACGGTCTCGATCGGCGCAATGGTCTCGAACAGGAACATGACCGCAATGGCCAGCGGCACGAGAACCCAGGAAGAGGTCAGCGCCGCCGCGACCAGCGTCGCCGCCAGCATCGCAAAGCATCGAAGGTAGGTGAGCCGCGCTGCGCCCCGGTCGGCAAGGTGTCCCCCGACGAACTGCGCCCCGGATGCCGCCAGGTAGATCGCGCCCGTCAGCAGGCCGACGCGCGTGAGACCTTCCTTCGAGCCGAGGTCGAGCGTCTCGACCAGCTTCGGAAGCGCCGTCACAAAGGCCGTGACGACGATCAGCGTGAGCGTCATCGTGACACCGAGGATCAGGATGATGTTGCGCCGGTCACGTGCTGAAGGCGCATCGTGATGTACCTCGTGGGCGTCTCCGTCGCGCTCCGGAATGAGGCTGAGCATCTTCATCGCCACTAGTCCCACGCCGAAGGCAATGGTGGCGAGACCCGGAAGTATGAACGCCCAGCGCCAGTCGATGGCATCGTTGAGCACGCCCGCCACCACCGGCCCGGCTGCAACGCCGAATGACCCGAACACGCCCGCCGCCGCGATCGCCTTGCCGCGCTCGCGCGCATGCTTGACGACCCAGGCATTGCCCACGGGATGGTACAGCGCCCCGAACAGGCCGAGCGCCGTGAGCGCCACGTTCATCTCGAGCGGCGACCGGGCAAGCCCGCAGGCAACGCTGGCAAGCCCCAGCCCGAAGAACAGCAGCACCATGACCCGGGACTCGCCCCAGCGGTCACCAAGCCAGCCGGCCAGGGGCGCCCCCAGCCCGATCATCAGCGAGCCCAGCGTCCACAGCGCGATGAGCTCCGCATAGCCCCGCCCCCACTCGATCGTCAGGCTGATCACCAGCGTCAGGAACAGCGACACGAGCACGTGGTGCATGAAGTGGGCCGCACAGGCAAAGAACAGCACGGGCACGGGCGCGCCGCCCGATCCGATCCCCATCCTGTTGAAACGCCCCGCCATGTGTCCCTCCTGCCCGCCCGGCATGAATGAAGAATTAGCCCGCCAGCGTCAAATCGTGTGCTATGATTCCAGCCTGCGTCACGTTCCCGAGAGTACCCCTTGATCCGCTCCCGTCACATCCGCGTGCAAGTGGCGGCTGCACTGGCAGCCATCGCGGCCTGGACCGGAAACGCCGACGCGGCCCCGAAATTCGCCCTGCCCATGGACTGCCGTCCGGGCATCGACTGCTTCATCCAGAACTACGTGGACCAGGACCCGGGCGAAAGCGCCATTGATCATCGCTGCGGCGGACAGACCTATGACGGACACAAGGGCACGGACATCCGCCTGCGCGACGCCGAGGCCCTGCGCAAGGGCGTGAAGGTCCTCGCCGCTGCGCGCGGCAAGGTCACGGCCATCCGCGACGGCATGGACGACATCTCCATCCGCAGCACCGGCGCCGACAGCCTGAAGGGCAAGGAATGCGGCAACGGTGTCGTCATCGACCACGGCAGTGGATGGGTGACCCAGTACTGCCACATGCGCAAGGGGTCGATCCGCGTGAAGCCCGGCGCCTCGGTCAAGGCCGGCACGGTGCTCGGCACCGTCGGTCTCTCCGGCATGACCGAGTTTGCCCACCTGCACTTCGAGATCCGCCGCGACAAGGCCATCGTCGACCCCTTCACGGCCACAACCGTGTCCCCGAAAAAGAACCGTAGCTGCGTGCCGCGCGCCTCGCTCTGGACCTCGCGTGCCGCCGCCCAGCTGGCCTACAGGCCTGTCACGCTGCTGGCAGCCTCCTTCACCTCGGGCACGCCGACACTGGAAGGCATCGAGGAACGCGAACCCGAGCGGCCCACCAGCGTCTCGCCGGCGCTGATCGCCTGGGTCCGCGTGCTCGGCGTACGCGCCGGGGATGTCGAGACACTGACCGTGACCGACCCGCTCAACCGGGATTTCGCCACGAGCGGCCGCAAGACCCTCGACCGCGGCAAGGCGCAGTGGCTGAGCTTCGCAGGCCGCAAGCGCAAGGTCCCCTCCTGGCCGCTCGGCAACTACAAGGCCCGCTACACGCTGGAGCGGGATGGCAAGGTGCTGCTGGAGAAGGAGTTTTCGTTCTCGCTGGTCCGCTAGGCGGACCTAGCGCCCCGACAGTTCCGGCGGCCACTTGTCCTTGATCTTGTCCAGCCCGAAATCAAAGAGGGGCGCCCGCAGCTCCAGCGCACACTTGACCACGCAGAGCCCCAGCACGGCCAGCGCGGTCTGCCCCAGCAGCAGCACCGGGATCGTCGCGATGAAGATCGTCAGGTGCAGCACGATCACGCGCCCGTAGGGCTCGAACATCTGGACCATCGGATTGGCTTCGCGCCACTTGCCCTGCCAGAACCAGAGCACGCCGAAGGCCACCACCTGGATGGCCACCATCGCAAGGACGCTCCAGCGCAGGTCGGCATCGGTCTGGAGCTGCTGCCACACATAACCCCAGACATCGAACGGATCGAAGCCCGTGTGCATGTCCGCCTCGGTACCCGTCGAGAACTTGAGCATGGCCAGCACAAACACGCCATGCACGTAGCAGAACAGACCGTAATGAACACAGAAGAACGGCACGAGGAACAGGGTGACAAGCATCCCGATCCGCCCCTTGGCGATGCCGGCAGCGATGATCTTGAGGACATTCAGCGCGCCGATGGCGACGTTCTCGATCCAGTAGAACACCAGCAGCGGCAGCGCATCCCAGCCAAAGGCAAGCACGCCGACCATCGGAATGAAGTTCCAGAGGATGATCCAGACCGTTTCCGGTCTCTGCATCACGCCGCTATAGCCGCCGGCCAGCCCCGTCTGTGGCTCCGTCACGCGATCTCCCTTCCGGTTCCAGAGGCCTCGGCGACGCACCGCCAAACCCGCTCACCTGAAGATGACACATTCCCCGAACGCCTTTCCAGTTTTTTGGCTCGCCTCCGCGAAAATCAGAACTGGAAGATGACACTTTCGTCGAAGTTTTTTCGTTTTGTCTCCCTAACTCACCCCTTCCCGAACGAAGGAGATGGATCAATGAGAACATTTAGCGAACATCTGGAAATCCGCAATCGGTCACTTCGCCGCGGCTACCCGACCTTGGCCTGGTTCACCTGCGCCGCCGCCACCGAAGCGCGAACAACGGGAATCTCGTGATCGGCGAGCGGCTTCATGCGAACCTTCCGGGCGAGCGCCGCTTCGATGAACGGCGCCAGCATCTCCGCCTTGCGGGCCTCGCGCGCGGCAACGTCCTTCTTGAAATCCGGCATGACCTCGGCGGCGAAGAGTTCGAGCGACTCGCAGATATGGTCATGCCGGTTGCGACCGGCCTGCTGCATGAAGATGACCTGGTCCACGCCCGAGTCCTGGAACGCCTTGAGGTGGAGCCTCATGTCGTCCGGCGTTCCGATGCCACCACCAGCGGGCGCTCGCGCGGCGGCCGCCGCAAGTTCCTCCGTGCGGTTTCCACGCAGCGCAAGATACTCGCCCCACAGGTTCGTCCGCCCCGGCACGGTATCGCGCGCGACCAGCGCGTTGAGCGCATAGCCGAAGAACTCGAAACCCTCATGTCCCCGCCGGATCGCCTCGGCCCGGTCCTTGTGGATCGAGAAAGACGACACCATCGCGATATTGGCATTCACGCTGTGCCCGATCGGCACGCACTGCTCCGACTTGATGATGCCATAGTAGATCTCGCTCCATGCCCGCGCCTCTTCGGGATTGACGAAGGCAAACGCAAGCGCGCCCACGCCCAGCGAGGCCGCGACCTTGATCGTGTCCCT
>CAZYFM010000055.1:0-21522 GCA_964646885.1 uncultured Flavobacteriaceae bacterium | reverse complement strand
CCTGAGATCATTTTGGAGCTTTCGTAGTCGCGGAGAGATCGCATTGAACGCAGCTCTAAGTTCCAGACACTTTGCAATGTATCCGCCTGCCACCGTGGGGATCGCCAGGTTGTAGGCAGTCAGAAACACGGCGAGAAAAGTATATGGCTTTAGCTCTACGGTGAGGTCGGACGGTCCAAGGAGCGCGGCGATCCAATCCCCGAGCGGATTGATCAGTATGCTTCTGAAGACAAACTGCAGTGTCTGCGAGATCGTTGGATCAACAATGTTGGGACCGCAGGAGCATTGAGAGACTAATTGCAGATTTGGATGGCCGAGAGACAAGATGCTGCTGAAGTAGACAACGGCGATCAGCATTGCTGGTGGGAGCAGAACAACCGCGATTGCGAATCGCATTAATGACGCTCGAAGATTTTTGTCGCGCTCTCTCTTTATGGGAATGAGGCGCTCGTATTGATTTCTCTGGCCTTCAGTAGTCGTGGGATAGGGGCCTCGGGGATTGCTCTGTGTTTCCTGCATCCTGGCTTCATCGATACTATCGTTTAGCTTCCTGATCGCCTGAACCGCGATGTGACAAATCAGAATGAAACATGCGATAACGAGAGCGACTGCCAGCAACTGCCTCCCCTGTGGCGTTCTCAAGAACGCATCTGCATCAAGCAACCCACGCAGCAACAGTTGTTCCACGGCGCATCCCCCATGCACGTCACTTGACCGCGCCCCAACCCATGTTCGGCGCGGCTCCCCCGCGGAAGTGTAAGCTGCATTAGCCTGGATGCCGCAAGCCTCTTCGCCCGTCGGTTGTGCAGTTGGAGTTGGACGCGTGGACTACCGATTGGTAGCCATCAATGAGTACCAGCATTACATGATCGCCCCATCCTCGCAGGCGGGGGGGCATAAGTTTCCGCTGGCGCTTGCGTGTTTGGGACCCGGTTCGATATGCCTCGTTCACGCCAACGGGGAGTTTTGATGGTATGAGCGTCACTCGCTTTGTCGCTTCGACAGTTGCACTTGTTGCTTTGTCGGGTTGCGTG
The DNA here is from genome assembly GCA_964646885.1 of uncultured Flavobacteriaceae bacterium. Classification (GTDB taxonomy): domain Bacteria; phylum Pseudomonadota; class Alphaproteobacteria; order Micropepsales; family Micropepsaceae; genus SZUA-430. Next base: position 20,488 of record CAZYFM010000055.1, on the reverse strand, counting down.
GTCGTTTGGGATAAGCCCTACAAGGTTGAATTCGCGAGTTCGTCTTCAATCACAATCAACTATGACCCTGCGTTCTCGAACATTGGCGAAATGCAAGTCGTCGCGCAGAAGCACTGCGCCGAATACGGTAAGGATGCGATCCCACAAGCGTCTCAAGATAGCTCGTGGGGAATGAGAAACACATCCTTCCTCTGCCAAAAGAGAGATAAGTAGTAGCTGAGACGAAATGGGTTGGAGGGCCGTGGCGCTTATCCGCTCTGCCTTGCTTGTGTTGGGCGCGCTGATGCTCGTTGGTGTCGCGCTGCGGCTAACAGATACGCGTGTGCTAATCTTCGAGCGCCGGGTGAACCCGAGAGACAAGTATTGAGGATTGGGCTCAGTCTGAGGTAACCCGGGTTAGCTCAGTCTGACCCCGAGTTTTAAACATGGCGCGAGCGATAAGCGGTGTCCGTGGTTGAGGTGATATGGGGAAGCAATCCAAAACCGCGGGAGGAACCGTCGCTACGGATGAGGTCGCTCTTCTTCAACCAATCCAGCACACAGGGATTGTGGTCAGCATTAGATTTATACGGTGACATGGTGAAATTGGTGCCTGCCCCTACACTTGCAACGTTGAGATCAGGTGAGAGCAGAGCTTCAGAGAAATGGGCTGATCTATTTCTGGCGAGCTCAATTCGAATATGACTTGAGAGATGCTTTCTGCTTGCTCGGCTTCATACTCCACGGATTCGCATTCCAATAAGCATGCAATTTCCGTCAGCGTAGTTGCATCTATTCGACTTTCCACAAAGGCCACCAAAAATTGCGTTAGCGCGGACCTTCTTAATTCTAACCGCGAGTTCCTCCGCACCAGTGCTCGCAAAGTTTCCAGTGGCTCATTTCCGGTAATTGAAATCTCTTGCGTCACGATCTGCGATGCTATCGAGGAGAAGACTAAGAGTGGCGCGGAGAATTGGGCTCAGACACCAAGAAACCCGCGTATTGGCAAATTTGTCTTTGCTGCGGCCAGTTTGAAGGGCTTGGTTGGACACAAAAGGTCGCCTGCCTGATTGGCTCGCAATGGGTTTGGGAGAAATCGGAGAGGCGCACTCACGATTCTTTGCTGCCGCTCCAGGGGTTCGCTCTCCCAATTGGGCTTCCACTTGCCGTTTGGGCGGTCTGAATTGTTGGCAACGCTTACTTGGGTGTCATCGCGAACTGGTTGTTTATCGCTTGAGAAGATCATGCCGTCTCCACCGTCACTGACCGTTAGGGAGTGTTTTTCGGTCCAGCCAAACTTGCGGCGCAGTGCGAACTTAATCGCTTCTACGCTGCCCTTCTTGGCGGCTGCTGCGAGCGATCCGACCCAAAATATTTCGTTCAGCTCGCGGCCCATGGCAGCTTCGTTGCGGTGGTGCTTTTTCAGCGTGTTTACCGAGATGCCAAAGTAGTACGCGACCGCTTCGAGCTTGCAGTCTGTGCTGAGGAACAACGCAAGTTCAAATGCGCGGTCGGTATCCCGCTTGTAGCTTGGACGCCCTCCTTTGGAGGAGGTCGATGCTGAACGCTCAATTTTTGATTGAATTTTGGACATTAGGTGGCCGCGAAAAACGCCAATCGGAAATAAGTGAAGGCGATTTGGCTGAGAATGAGCGTGCTGAGGGACCACGCGACGAGAGGTGATCGCTGGTGCCATGCGAGAAAGCCGATCAAGCCCAAGACAATGAGCAGGCTCGAATAAGTGTAAGTCGTTGAATGGCTGATCACGTAAAAGGTATACGAGACTTCAGTGGAAGGCTGGTACGGAGACATCAGCCCGTACAGGGCAACTGCAGGTGCTGAGATGAACGATCTCGGCTGATGGACTGCCACCATCCACAACGATTTAGAAAGCGGGTCTTGGCAACCATCAACGCTGAAGGTGTAGTTGGGATCGGTGAGGGGCCAGCACCTTTGAAAGCTTTCGTTCGAGTAAGGGTTTGAAAGCACCAGGCCGAGAGAGCTGCTAATTGCAACGTACATCAAGAATGCGGCGGAGAAGCCGCCGCCGACGTTTGCAAGATAATGGACTATCCTAATCATCGCGTTTCCAATCGACTGTCGTCATCTACGCGGCTCAACCATTCACTTCAGTTGACGGGCTTTCCCGCTGGCGACAAGCAGTCCTAACCCAAACCGTATCTCAACCCAACTGCCCCTTTGGTGAAACCTGAGCGAAGGACCGAGCGGGACCAGCCCCGCCCGTTTCCGAGCAGAGTGGTCCCGCGGCCCTTCGCGATCAATTACCCCATCGGAGCCAACCGTCGCATGCGAACACCCACACGAGCTGCGCGTCGCCTGCACGTTCACCCGCTTCTTTACGGCAGACACCCCATCCGCCACGTGCGCTTCAAGGCCGTCCATCCGGTCCGTCAGAAGCAACAGGGTCAGGCTGCGCTTTGAGCCGACTGCGCTGGCGGCAAGTCCATGATGATCGTGGTACCCGTCGAGGACGTTTCAGCTATACGCAATGCTCCGCCCTGAACCTCAAGCAGGCGACGCGCAAGCCACAGACCAAGCCCCAGTCCGCCGAACGGGCGGGCGTACGAGCCTGATCCGGAAGCGAAGGGCTGGTTCAGCGCTGCCACGACCTCCTGTGGAATGCCGCTTCCACGATCACTGACAATCACGCGTATGCCTGATCCGCCGTTGCGCGTGGCAACGTTGATCTCGGAGTGTCTTGGCGCAAACTTCGCCGCATTGTGGATGACGGCCATGATTGCCTGATAGGCGCGCCGCGGATCAGCCTGAACCCATGACGCATCTGTTCCCACATTGCAGTTCACGCGCAGGTTCCTGGCCTCGGTGAGCGGTGCCAGGTCTGCCGTGACAGTGGCAATCACGGCGCCAATGTCGACGGGTTCGGCTTCGATCCGCAACTGACCAACGTCCAGGCGGGCGGTGTCTATGAGTTCATTCAACAGTTTCAGAAGACCGTGCCCCGCCGTGCCGATTTCGCGTGAATAGTCCACGTAACGCTGGTCGCCGAGCGGCCCGTAGAGTTCCGAACTCAGGATGCCCGAGAAGCCGATGATGGCATTCAGTGGCGTGCGCAGTTCGTGACTGATGTTGCTGATAAAGTTTGATTTGGCCCGGTTGGCGGTTTCCGCTTCCTCTCGCGCTGCCTGCGCGTCGGATATCGCTGACCTCAGTTCGTCATTCTGCTGCCGGAGGGCACGCATCATGTCGGAGTCGGACGACCATCGTGCGGAAAGCGCTGCCGCCTGCTGCCGTATTTCGGCAACCTGCAACGGCTTGCTCATGTAGAACAGCTTGTCTGCGGGTTTCACCCGGGCCGCAATTTCAGGGACATCGATGTCGGAGAACCCCGTCACAATCACGATGTTCACGTGCGGGTCGATCTGACGAATTCGAAAGGCGGTTTCAACGCCGTCGATCCCCGGAGGCATGCGGATGTCGATGAACGCAACCCCGAACGGTCTTCCGGCCGCGAGCGCTTCCTGCACGAGGACAACGGCGTCCTCTCCCTGTGCGCAGCTCGTGATTTCGTACCGCGGGCCTTCGTTTTCCGGCGCGCTCGCGCCAAAGAGCTCGGCCTCCAGTGCCGAAGTGGTGCTGTTGCGCGCAGGCATGGGGGAGAGCGCGTTCTGATAGGCGCGGCGCAGCGCGTCTTCATCGTCGACGATCAGCACGCGATGCTGGGTGGAGGTCATTCGGCGGCTCCCTGTTGTATCGCTTTGGGCAACTGGATCCTGAAGGTGGCACCCCGGCCCGGCCCTTCGCTTTCGGCATTGATCCGTCCATTCATGGCGCGGACGGAAGTGGCGCAGTAATGCAGGCCCAGTCCCCGATTGCTGCCCTCGCGGGTTGATACGCCGCGAGAGAAGATGCGGGTGAGGTTGTGGGGTTCTATTCCCTGTCCATTGTCCGTTACGCTGAGTTCGACATGGTCGCCCTGATCTTTGGCAGACAGGACAATCCTGCCAGGCTCGCCTTTCGCGTGGACGGACTGAACGGCATTGACAGACAGGTTCTCGATGATCTGTCTCAGGATGACGCGCTCGGCAAGTACCGGTGGAACCTTGAGTGCCTCGGCAGCGATCGCGATCTCGATGGGCAGGCTGGCTGTGCCCTCAATGACATGCCGGGCCGTGTCGAACACGTCCGCGACGGGGACAGCTTCGGTTGCCTTGAAGCCGCGACTGATGCTGTCGTAGTGGTTCAGGATACCCTCGATCTGGCCCGTGAAGTCCTGCACGATGGAGATCTGTCGTTCGGCTTCCGAGCGCTGTTCGGCGACTTCGCGTGCGGCAGCGGTGACGTATGAAGCGAGACGCGCGCGTCGCCCGTCATCCGTGGCAGGGTCATTCAGTTCGGATGACGCACGCACCAGCATGTCGGGCTTCATGGACTGCAGGGTTTCCCGTCCCTTGAACAGGGCAGTCGTGATTGGCGCCAGCGTATTTCGCAGGTTGTGCAGCATGTCCGCTGCGACAGTCGAGGTGCCTGCAGCGTAACTCATTTCCTGAAGCTGGATGCGTGCCTGCTTCAGTTGCGCCAACATATTGTCCTGCGCCATGGCGAGCGCGCCGATCTCGTCGGTTCGGTTGAAGTTCAGGCGCTGATCCAGGTCTGCGGTCGATGAGACCCTGTAGCTGTGCCTTATGATTTCCTCGATGGGACCGGTGACGGTTCTCCGAAGATAGATAACAAGCACGCCGCAGGCGAGGATGGAGATGAACGCCAGAAGGCTGGCTGTCAGGGTGATGGTGTGCCAGGCCAGCGAAGAAAACGCTGCGGGTGTTTCGACGGAGACCTGCAGGTTTGGATGTAAGGTATAGCTCTCCACCGGCACTGATGTCGCATAGCCGGCTTCGGATTTCCTGACGATTCCATTTGTGCGGTGAGGTTCAAGCGTGAAAGGTGTATCCGCCTGGGCCTGGAGTTCGGATATGAGTTTGCGGTTCACACGCCGGCTGAGGACGAGAACGCGATCAGCGGTCTTCTGAAACTTGGAGTCCGTGATCCGGGTCATTGCGATAATCGCGGGGCCATAGATCGTGTCCACTAGTCCAGAATATTTCCGGCGCGGCTGGAGGAGGTCCTTTTCCGGCCACAGGCTCGTCGGGATCCGTCCGCTGACCGCGATGGACGGATGAGAGTCGCTTGCGTCCTCGGCGCCATGGTGGGTGCGTACTACGGTGCCATCGAGGTTGGCTATGAACAGTTCATCAACGGCGATCGTCTCCAGGGCTTCCGGTGACAGGTTGTTTTCTACGTAGTCCCGGTTCAGTTCTGTCGCGTACCTGTAGGTATCGTCCCAGTTTGCCCAGTCGCTCACCGCGGTTTCCAGGGCTAAAGCTTCGCGCTGCAGCGCGGCACGTGCGCGCATCGCGGTGGAAACGGCTGCATTGCGATCGATGGCCTCGTATTGCGGCAGCAGAATCAAGCTAACGCCTGTCGTTGCGGCAATGGCCAAAGCACCGAGCGTAATGGCTAGCGTGCGTGCAATTTTCTGGAACAGCTTCATCGACAGGTCCGGAAGAGATGTTCCGAACGCTAACATGTACTGGTTTTCAGGCCGGTAACTCCGACTGGCAGAGAAGGTTGTATTCCTGCCTCAACTGTCAGGTAAGTCTGGCGCTACTCCGGAGTATTAACCCCGGGTCAAACATGTTCGGAATTGGTCATCCGCGGGCCTTCAGCAACTGCCTGCACTGCTCGGGCAAGCCCTCGAGCCTCATGGCCTTTTCAGGGACATAGCGGGACGTGCCCTGTTTGAGCCAGGAGCGATCGTTCAGCCATGACTGGAGTTCGCTTCCGCAGCCATCGCCTTCGGGAGGCGGGTCCTGGTCCTTGCAGTCATCGCTTTCGACGGGGCATGACAGGCGCACATGCATGTGGGACATGTGACCCCGCCAGGGCCTGACCTTGCGCAGCCAGTTCCGGTCTCCCTCGTTCGTGCGTTTGCACAGCGTGGCCTTGATGGGTGGGGAGACGAAAATGCGTTCGACGTCGGGAGATTCTGCTGCTCGACGGAGCATCGAATACTGCGCGTCGCCGAAGTAGGCATTCGTCGAGAGCCTGTCCACGTCGACCATGGAGGGCGGCTCATAGCTTTCCAGCTCTTCCGCGCTGAGGCGTTGCCGAGGCAGCGGCGTCAGCCAGATGTCCGCGTCGAGCCCAACCTGATGCGAATTATGGTCTGAAGGCAAAGGGCCGCCGCGTGGCTGAGCGAGGTCTCCGACCAGCAGGCCGCGGTGACCGTCGGCGGCAACGGCGGTTGCAAGCCGGTCGATGAAGCGGATGAGGGCCGGATGTCCCCAGGCACGATTGCGGGACGGATTGAGGATCTGCCACTTCGGAGAATCAGCCGAGAGCTGGCGGGCGCCGGCTACGCATCCCCGCGTGTAGGTTCCGTAGACCCGTGCTTCATCCTGCGTGGGTGAACGTACTGCGGCAAATTGTGCTGCGGCTGAGGTGTCGGGTGCCGAGGTTGCCTCCGGCATGGCGCCCGGTGCCGGCTTGCCGTCCGGATTTTCGCAGGCGGTGAGGGCCAGAATGGCGCCCAGGGCGATCAGAATGGCTTTGCGGGTGTATGGCATCGGTCTTTGGGGCTCCGGGTCCGGACACACCAGCATGGAAAACGGGCTTTCCCATGACCCTGTCCGGTTGAACAAATCGGCCTTCGCCCACATTTCACCATGTGTCGCGGGGGTAGCAAGTAACTTCAGGTTGGGGTACATAGCCCGCGATTTTGCGCGGTCCGCCTCGTGCCGGGCCGCGATCCTGATTCAAGACACAGCAGGTTGCGCATGTACGCCGTTCTCCTCACCATCGAAGTCATAGTCTGCATCGCCATGATCGGCGTGATCCTTCTGCAGCGTTCGGAAGGCGGCGGGCTTGGGCTTGGCACCGGCGGCGGTGTGGGTGGCCTCATGTCCGGACGCGGCGCGGCCAACGTGCTGACGCGCACCACGGTCATCCTGGCCACGATCTTCATCTGCACCTCGATCGCCCTGGCGCTGATTGCCAAGAATTCGCGTAACGCAAACAATCCGCTTGGAGAGGCGGCACCGGCGTCCACACCGCTGGGCACGTTGCCGGACATCAATCCGAGCGCGCCGGCGACGCCTACGCCGTCAGCGACGCCTACGCCTGATGCTCCTGCCGGCACGCCTGGTCCGGCAGAGGCCGCGCCGGCTGCCGATACGACGGCCGCACCGGCCGCCGAGGCGCCTGCGACGGAAGCTCCTGTGGCGCCTGCGCCAGCAGCTCCCGCCAATCCACAGCCGGCAACGCCGTCACCTGCTGCACCTGCGGGCGGCGGGACGAATTAAGCGTCCTTTCTCGCGACTTTTTCGTGCCGTGCGTGAAACGCGTTCCACGGAGCGCGAAAGATTTTGTTGTTCAGGCTGACATAAAAACTTTAAGGTGAGGGTCCATGGCGCGGTTCATTTTCATCACCGGCGGCGTGGTTTCCTCCCTCGGTAAAGGTATTGCCTCCGCAGCGCTCGGTGCGCTGTTGCAGGCGCGCGGATACAAGGTCCGCCTTCGCAAACTCGATCCCTATCTCAATGTGGATCCGGGCACGATGTCCCCGTATCAGCACGGTGAGGTCTTCGTCACCGACGACGGGGCCGAGACCGACCTCGACCTCGGTCACTACGAGCGCTTCACCGGCGTTTCGGCCACCAAGGGCGACAGCGTCACGACGGGGCGCATCTATCTCGACATCCTCTCGCGCGAACGCCGCGGCGACTATCTTGGGGCCACGATCCAGGTCATTCCGCACGTCACGGACGCGATCAAGCAGTTCGTGCTGAACGATACGGATGACGTCGACTTCGTGCTGTGCGAGATCGGCGGCACGGTCGGCGACATCGAGAGCCTTCCGTTCCTCGAGGCGATCCGCCAGCTCGGCAATGACCTTGGTCGCGACCGCAGCCTCTATGTGCACGTGACGCTGGTGCCGTACATCGCGGCTTCGGGCGAACTCAAGACCAAGCCGACACAGCATTCGGTGAAGGAACTGCGCTCGATCGGCATCCAGCCGGACATCGTGCTGTGCCGCTCGGACCGCGAGGTTTCCGCCGAGGAGCGCCGCAAGATCGCTCTGTTCTGCAATGTCCGACCGACGAGCGTGATCCAGGCGCTGGACGTGTCGACCATCTATGAAGCGCCGCTGTCCTATCATGCGCAGGGGTTCGACGATGAAGTGCTGGCGATCTTTGGCATCCGCGATGCGGAGCCGCCGAAGCTCACGCGCTGGCAGACCGTGGTCAAGCGCATCAAGGAGCCGGAAGGCGAGGTCAAGATCGCCATCGTCGGCAAGTACACGGGCCTGAAGGATGCCTACAAGTCGCTGAACGAGGCGCTGGCCCACGGCGGCATCGCCAACAATGTCCGCGTAAAGGTGGAGTGGATCCAGTCCGAGGTCTTCGAGCAACCGGGCCACATCCAGCATCTCGAGGACGTCCACGGGATCCTGGTGCCGGGCGGGTTCGGCGAGCGGGGCACGATCGGCAAGATCGAGGCCGCGAAGTTCGCGCGCACGCGCAAGGTGCCTTACTTCGGCATCTGCTTTGGCCTGCAGATGGCGGTCATCGAGGCGGCGCGAAACCTCGGCGGTCTTGATGACGCGAGTTCGACAGAGTTCGGGCCCTGCAAGACGATGGTCGTCGGCCTGATGACCGAGTGGATGAAGGGCAACCAGCTCGAGCGGCGCCAGAAGGATGGCGACCTCGGCGGCACGATGCGCCTCGGCAAGTTTCCGGCCGTCCTCAAGCGCGGCAGCAAGGTTGCCGAGATCTACGGCACGAACGAGATCGAGGAGCGGCATCGCCACCGCTACGAGGTGAACCTCGAGTATCGCGACCTGCTGGAGCGCGCGGGCTTCATCTTCACGGGCATGTCACCGGACGGGCTGCTGCCCGAAATCTGCGAGCGCCAGGACCATCCGTGGTTTATCGGCGTGCAGTATCATCCGGAACTGAAGTCACGTCCGTTCGAGCCGCATCCGCTGTTTGCGAGCTTCATCGCGGCGGCCGTCCACCAGAGCCGCCTCGTCTGAGCTGAAGTCCCTTCAGGCGACGGCTGCGCGGACGGCTTTCAGCGTGGTGAGCAACTGCTCTGCGCCCGAGAGCGGCAGGCAGCTCGGGCCATCGCAGAGCGCCTTGTCGGGATCCGTGTGGAACTCCAGGAACACGCCGTCGGCGCCAGCCGCCACGGCGGCCTTTGCGATCACGGGGACGCCTTCGCGGCGGCCGCCGGTGGAGCCTCCACTCGTGCGCGGATCGGCGCCCGGCAGCTGGACGGCGTGCGTCGCGTCGATCGTGACGGGGACGCCGAGATCATGCATCGCGCCGATGGCCAGCATGTCGACGACGAGGTTGTTGTAGCCGAACGAGGTGCCGCGCTCGCAGAGGATGATGTCGAGGTTCGGCGTGACCTCGCGGACTTTCGTGATGATGTTCTTGCAGTCCCACGGTGCGAGGAACTGGGCCTTCTTGACATGCAGCCAGCCGCCCTGCGCCGCGGTCGCGCGTGCCGTGGCCACCACGAGGTCGGTCTGGCGGCAGAGGAACGCCGGGATCTGGACGATGTCGGCGACGGCGGCGACGGGTTCGGCCTGGTCGACCTCGTGCAGGTCGGTGGCGATCGGCACGTTCAGCGTCTTCTTCACTTCCGCCAGCATGGCGAGGCCGTCCTTCAGCCCCGGCCCGCGGTAGCTCTTGATCGAGGAGCGGTTCGCCTTGTCGAAACTCGCCTTGAACACGTAGGGCAGGCCGAGCTTTGCGGTGACGTCCTTGAGGTGACGGCCCACGGTCAGGGCGAGGTCGAGGTTCTCGAGAACATTCAGCCCCGCGATCACGAAGAGAGGCTTTCCGGTTCCCAGCGACAGGTTCCATTTCTTCATGTGAACGGCGGGCATGTGGGCATCCTCTGGCGGTTCGGTCTTGTGACGATGGCGCGGCGTGGGCACTCCCTAGCATCCGGACGCAGGCGGATGCTAGGTGAAGGAGCAACGCAGCGGGATTCGCGGGCGTGTTCAGGCACTTATGGTAAAGCCTTCGGGCTGGTTCAGGCCCTGTCCGTGGCCCGGAAAGACGCTTCATGACCCGCCGCTCCCTCCCTGATTCAGCACGACGCGACCTCGGGCGGGGTGTCGACGGGTTGCGCACCGAAGAGGCTGGCGCGCGCTTGGTGCAGCATGGCCCGAACGACATTGTCGTGGCGCCTCCCACCACATGGCTCGATACGGCGCGGGACACGCTGCGCGATCCGATGATCTGGTTCCTGGTATTCGTCAGCGCCGTGTTTGCGCTGCTGGGTGACTACGCCGAAGCCCTGGTGCTGATCCTCGCGCTCATCCCGCTGGCCGGCATGGACGCCTGGCTGCACCGGAGAACCCAGGCTTCCACGCAGGGATTGACGAGCCGGCTCGCGAGCGAAGCGCTGGTGGTGCGGGATGGCTTGCGCCTCCTCGTGGCTGCGCGGGACCTCGTGCCAGGCGATGTCGTCGAGGTGCATGGCGGCGAGCCCTTTCCGGCGGACTGCGTGCTTGTGTCGGGTGACGGGATCCAGGTCGATGAGTCCGCGCTGACGGGCGAGTCATGGCCGGTGAGAAAATTCGTGCTGCCCGGAGGTCCCGTGCCGGAGGCGCTCGATCTTTCGCACTGGTGTCTGGCGGGGACGCGGCTGCTGGCCGGCACGGCCTTGCTGCGGGTCGTGGACACCGGGGCCTCCACGCTCTACGCCGAGATCGTGCAGTCAGCCCTGCGGGGGGCGCATGAGCTGACGCCATTGCAGCGTGCCGTGGGGCGGCTTGTCAGCGTGATGCTTGCAGGGGCAGTGGCGCTCTGCGTGCTGCTGGCTGCGATCCGGGTGATGCAGGGGCACGGGCTGCTGGACGCGTTCCTCAGTGCGATCACGCTGGCTGTGGCGGCGCTTCCGGAAGAATTTCCCGTCGTGATGACGATCTTCCTCGGTGTTGGCGTCTATCGCCTCGCGCACCGCAAGGCGCTGGTGCGTCGTGCCGTGGCGGTCGAGAATATCGGGCGCCTCACCTGCATCTGTTCCGACAAGACCGGCACGCTGACGGAGGGACGCCTGGTGCTGGCGCACAAGGTGCCGGCCGATGGGTTCGGCACGGACGAGGTGCTGGCGCTCGCGCAGTGGGCGTCCCGGCAGGACAGCGGCGATCCGCTGGATGCGCTTCTGCTCTCTCTGCCGGGCGTGAGTTCGCCTTCGATACTCGCGACGTTTCCGTTCACCGAGGACCGGCGACGCGAGACGCGCCTGGTTGATCTCGGGGGCGAGGGGGTCATTGCTGCGGTCAAGGGCGCGCCTGAAACCGTCTTCGGGCTGTGTGGGGATCGCGTCGACCTGGCGGCGTGGCGTTCGCGGGTCGAGGCACTTGCCGCTGGCGGTCACAAGGTTCTGGCGGTCGCGCGCAAGCGCATGGCGGAAGGCGCATCGACAGAGCCGCAAGAAGGGTTCGAGCTAGCGGGGCTACTGGCCTTCGAAGATCCCGTGCGCGAAGGCGTGAAGGAGGCCGTGAAGCGCTGCCTTGATGGCGGGATCAGGGTCATCATGGTGACGGGTGATCATCCGCTGACGGCAGGGGCGGTTGCGCGCGAGATCGGGATCGGCCGTGGCGTGCCCCGGGTGGTTCAGGCGGCGGAACTCGATGGCGCGGACACGGTGCAGGGTCTCGATGTCGTGGCGCGCGCGACGCCCGGACAGAAGCTGCGCCTCGTGCAGGCGCTGCAGCGTGCGGGCGAAATCGTTGCCGTGACCGGCGACGGCGTGAATGACGTGCCGGCGCTCAAGTCGGCCGATGTCGGGATTGCGATGGGCGAGCGTGGAACGCAGAGCGCCCGCGAGGTGGCGGCGATCGTGCTCCTCGATGACAATTTCCGCACCATCGCGGACGCCGTTGCCGAAGGCCGTCAGCTTTTCGTCAACCTGCAGCTTGCCTTCGTGTTCCTGCTGCTTGTCCACCTGCCGCTCGTGCTGGCGGCGGCGCTCGTGCCTGTGCTCGACAATCCGGTGCTGTTCCTGCCCGTGCACATCGTGCTGCTGGAACTCATCATCCATCCGATCGCCATGCTGGCGTTCCAGCAGTCCGCGCGGGAGCAGGGGTTGCGGCCCATCCCCCACGAGGGGCCGTCACATTTCTTCAGCCGACAGACATGGCTGCGCGTGGCGGGATCCGGGGTCCTTCTGGCGTGCGTGCTCGCGGCTGCGTTCGAGTTCTCGACGCATGGTGGCGCCAGTGTTGCGCATGGCCGATCGCTGGTGATGCTGCTGCTGGCGTGCTGGAGCGCCTGCGTCGCGATTGCGCTGAACCGGTCGCGGCGCGGAGCCGGCCTGACGGTGCCGGTGGTTGCGGCACTTGCCCTGGCGGCCGTCGCACACGTGCCAGTGCTGGGCGGTATCGTCCATCTGGAGCCGCTCCATGCCGGGGACTGGGCTGTCGTGCTGGCAACCTCGGTGCTGGCGTGGGGACTGGCCACTTTCGCGCGCCAGTCATTGTATGCAAAGCTTGCAGCGTCCGCGTGATGAGGCGCGACCTTTGGCTGGAGGTTCCATGACTTATTCGTCGGTGCTCGTTCCGGTGGACATCGCGCACGAGAGCAGCTGGAAGCATGCGCTTCCGCAGGCCATCGCCCTGGCCCGGGCCAACGGTGCGCCGCTGATGGTGCTCACGGTGCTGAGACAGACGTCGATCATGTTCGAAGGCGTGTACCTGACATTCCAGCTGGAGCAGCTCATGGCAGAGGCACGCCGCAAGCTCGCACAGATCGTTGCCGCTCACGACCATGCGGGGGTCATCGTCACGCAGGACGTGCGCGTCGGCAGCATCGGTGGAGAGATCCTGGCCAGCATCCGGGACACGGGCGCCGACCTGGTCGTCATGGCGTCACACCGTCCGGAAATGAAGGACTACCTGATCGGTCCGAACGCGGCCCATGTCGTGCTCAACACGACGGCGTCGGTGTTCGTCGTGCGCGAGCCCCGCAGCGGGAGCTGAAACAAAAACAGCGCCGGACGAGCCGGCGCTGCTTGAAAGAAAACTGAAAGCGCTGCGTCAGAAGCCGAGCAGCGAGGCCAGCGCGCCAAACAGGGCGCCGACGAAGAGGATCAGCACCGCGAGGGCCTGGATCATGAAGCCCATCGAGCGCTGCTCGGCGGCAATCATGTAGCCATGGGCGTACATGTAGCGGCCGACGATCCAGATTGCGCCGATGACGGCACCGAGGAGATCGCTCCAGTAGAAGACGAAGAGCCAGAGGCTGACGAGGAACATCGGCAGCCATTCCAGCGTGTTCATCTGCACGCGGAAGGCGCGCTCGAAGTCCGGATTACCGGTGGTCGCGGGAGCCGGGACATTGTACTTCCGGCGGGCATTGCCAACCATGAGACCGGTCCAGAAGTAGAAAAGCAGGGCGGCGAGTGTGACGAGCACGGGCCAAGCGGACATGAAGTATTCCTCCTGTTGGAAGCCGGTTCCCCTCAAGGCCCTGGGCAGGCACGGGTAGCGACTCAATCCCGTCAGGCTAAGGGCCGGGGGGGAGAATTGAAGATGCAACCGTACACGTCCGGCCAAAAAACGCTGCGGCAGAGCTACAATCCGATGCGTTGCCTTGCGTAAATCGCGCGCGGGTTGCGGTTTTGGCTTTAACCCGTGGCGCGCATTGGCTATGTACCCGGCGCATCATTTTTCGGGACTTCAGCGCTACAAATGACAGCCATCATCGACATTCGCGGACGCGAAATACTGGACAGCCGTGGAAATCCGACCGTCGAGGTCGAAATCGAACTGGAGGACGGCAGCACGGGCCGTGCCGCCGTTCCCTCGGGCGCCTCGACCGGCGCGCATGAGGCTGTCGAGAAGCGCGATGGCGGCAAGCGCTATGGCGGCAAGGGCGTCGAGCAGGCGGTGGCGGCGGTCAATGGCGAGATCTTCGATGCCATCTCGGGCATGGAAGCCGAAGAGCAGCTTCACATCGACCAGACGCTGATCGCGCTGGATGGAACACCGAACAAGGGACGCCTTGGCGCCAATGCGATCCTCGGTGTTTCGCTGGCGGCGGCCCATGCCGCCGCGAAGGCGCGCGGGCAGAAGCTCTATCGTTATGTGGGTGGCACGCAGGCCCACCTGCTGCCCGTGCCCTTCATGAACATCATCAATGGCGGCGCGCATGCCGACAATCCGATCGACTTCCAGGAGTTCATGATCCTGCCGGTTGGTGCTCCCACCTTCCGCGAGGCGCTTCGCATGGGCGCCGAGGTCTTCCATTCCCTGCGCAAGGCGCTCAAGGATGCGGGACACAATACGAATGTCGGCGACGAAGGTGGCTTCGCGCCGAACCTGAAGTCGGCCGACGAGGCGCTGAGCTATGTCATGCGCGCCATCGAGGCCGCCGGCTACCGTCCGGGCGAGCATGTCAAGCTGGCGCTCGATCCGGCATCGACGGAGTTCTTCAAAAACGGCAAGTACGAGCTGGAAGGCGAGGGCAAGAGCCTCGACCCCGCCGGCATGGTCAAGTTCTACGAGGACCTGTGCAAGCGCTATCCGATCGTCTCCATCGAGGACGGGATGGCCGAAGATGACTGGGATGGCTGGAAGGGCCTGACGAATGCGATTGGCGCGAAGGTGCAGCTTGTGGGCGACGATCTCTTCGTCACCAATCCGGCCCGCCTGCGCCAGGGCATCGAGAAGCGCGTGGCCAACGCAATCCTGATCAAGGTGAACCAGATCGGCACGCTGTCCGAGACGCTTGAAGCCGTCGAGACCGCGCACAAGGCGGGCTACAAGGCAGTCATGTCGCATCGTTCCGGCGAGACGGAAGACACGACGATCGCAGACCTTGCCGTGGCCACCAATTGCGGCCGCATCAAGACCGGATCGGCGTCGCGCTCCGACCGCCTTGCGAAATACAACCAGCTGCTGCGCATCGAAGAAATGCTGGGCGCCACGGCGAAGTATGCCGGAGCGGAGTTCCGCTGAGCCATGACGGTCCCGCCCCAGGTCCTCGCCGAACTCGAGCGACAGGCACAGGGCGGAGACTCCCGCGCGCAGTACATGCTGTTCGCCATGCTGGGGCGCGCGGGCCGGAAGGCCGAGGCGCGTGCCTGGCTTGCGAAGGCGGCGGCTGCGGGGAATCCAGATGCGCTCTACAGCAAGGCGTGCCTGCTCCTTGATGGCGTCGACGGGCCGCGCGACATCCCGCAGGCCGTCGAGATGCTGCGAGACACGGCCGAGCAGGGCGGTACCGCAGCATTGCGCACCATGGCGGTGCTGACCGCGCTTGGGGTCGAGTGCGAGGCGGATCCCGTGAAGGCGCGTGCCTTCCTGCAGCGCGCGGCTGAACTTGGTGACGTGTCGGCGCGACAGCAAATGGCGCTGATCGGTACCGGCGCCTTCGATGCGCCGCCGCCGGCCCGCCAGGAACTCTCGCGTTCGCCGGATGCGTGGCGCATGGATGCGCTGCTGCCTGTTGGCGTGTGCAGTTACCTCATCGAGGCCGTGAAGCCGTTCCTTCATCCGTCCTTCGTGATCGATCCCAGGACCGGACAGACGCTGCGCAGCGAGGTGCGAACATCGAACACGGCAACCGTCCATCCGTTCCAGCAGGACCTGGTGATGCACCTGATCAACCAGCGCCTTGCCGACGCCGCCGGCCTGACACTGGTGCAGGGCGAGATGCTGGGTGTTCTGATGTACCAGGTGGGCCAGCAATACCGTCCCCACTTTGATTTCCTTGAGACGACGGCGGGGTCCTCGTCACAACTCGGCAGTGCCGGCCAGCGCATTGCGACGCTGCTCGTGGCGCTGAACGATGACTTCGACGGCGGCGAGACCTATTTCCTGTCGAACCAGCTCGCCTGGCGCGGCCGTCCGGGTGATGCGCTGCTGTTCTGGAACGTCGATGCGAGCGGCCAACCCGACCTCTCCACCCGCCACGCCGGCAATCCCGTCACACGCGGCGTGAAGTTCATCATCTCCAAGTGGTTCCGCGAGAAGGCGGTGGCTTACTGAGGCCCCCTCTTTTCTCTCCCTCACAAAGTGAGGGAGTACCTGCGCACCGAAGGTGCTGCAGGGGAGGGAGTTCGATGCAGGGCTCTATCGTTGAGATCGACCCGTCACCGCGGGCTACTCCTCCGTCTGCAGCATTGCTTGCGCAATGCGCAGCCACCTCCTCACTGGCGTGAGGAGGAAATCAAGCCGCGATTGCTGCTGCGGCAAGCGTCACCGCGCCCGAGGCCACGAGCACCGTGCCTGCATTCCAGGCGAGCGGGCGGGCGCCGACCGAGGCGGCGATGCCGGCCTTGACGACGCTGTTGGCGAGGACGGCGACGGCGATGGCCATGGCGCCCGTGCCGTAGGAGGTTGCGTTCTCGACGCTGCTGCTGGTGAGACGGCTCGCGGACACCGTGGCGGCGTCGACATCGACGGCGCCCGAAAGCAACCCGCCAATGACAACGCCGATGCTGCCGGCCCATTGCTGGGCGTAGTGCGAGGCGACGAGCACCGTGGCCACGACGGCGATGAACTTCACCGCCGTCCCGAGTGCATCCGGCGAGCCGGGCGCGAAATGCGTCGAAGGACCGGCGCGTCGTGCGAGCAGGATCACGATGGCCGCGCCGCACAGCGATGCGAGAGCGCCCAGGGCCAGCGGCACCATGACATGGGGAAACAGGTCCGGGTTCAGCGTGAACACCAGCGCTGCGGTGCGCATGAACATGATGGACTGCGCGATCGCAATGGCGCTGGCGAGCGGCAGCGCGGCTTCAGGCGTTTCCGCGGACGTGCGGGAGGCGCTCACGGTCACGCTGGTCGAGGAAACCATGCCGCCGAACAGGCCCATGAACAGCGCCCCGCGCTCGGGTCCCGCCAGCCGGATGGCCGCGTAGCCGGCGAGGCTGAGCGTCGCGATCACCACGACGGCCCAGCAGAGTTCATAGGGATTGAGGATGCTGCCGGGACCAAAGCCCTGGTTCGGCAAAACGGGGAGGAGGATCACCGCCACGAGGAGCAGTTTGAGCACGGCTGTGATCTCGGTGCGCTGCAGGCCTCCAACGAACTGGTGCAGCAATGCCTTCTGGTCGAGGAGGGCGACCGAGACGACAGCGATGAGTGCGGCTTCCGTCAATGCGCCACCCGCGCACAGCACACCGAGAACGAAGGTCAGCAGGGCAGCCACCTCCGTCGTCATGCCCCGGTCGGCCTTTTCGCGCGACGTCTCGCTGAAATAGCTCACGATCACGAGGCCCAGCACGCCGACGCCCATGATGGCAGGAAACAGCGCGCCGAGACGGTCGCTCGCGGCGCCCGATGCAAATCCCATGAGGGCGAGCAGCGTGAAGGTGCGGATGCCGGCCTCGCGCTCTCCCGACTGTTCGGTCCGCTG
This sequence comes from uncultured Flavobacteriaceae bacterium, assembly GCA_964646885.1. Lineage (GTDB taxonomy): Bacteria > Pseudomonadota > Alphaproteobacteria > Micropepsales > Micropepsaceae > SZUA-430. Next base: position 3,086 of record CAZYFM010000055.1, on the reverse strand, counting down.
CTTCCAGCCGCGCTCGATGCCCAGCACGAGCCCGATGGCGAGGGCCACGAAGAAACGCGTGTAGAAATCTTCGGTATTCATGGAAACCATGTAAGCGCCTCGATCCGGGGCGGATCAAGGCATTAATGTGGCACCGGTTGATTTTGCTTGAAAGTGTCGGGGGGCTTCGGTATTTGCCGTCCCCGTTTCCCCATCCGGGGGCCCATGAACCTGAACCAGGAAAGGAGTGCGACATGCGTCAGACGACCGATTTCACAGCCGCCGCTTCTTTCATTTCTGTTCAGGAATTTCATACATGGGCCATTCCCGTGAAGACAACGCCGGGAGCCTGAAGAAGGCCAGCGTTACCATCATCGCGTCCTCGTCCAGCTGGATCGAGCAAGCCGCGATAGACCAGCTCAACAACAACGCGATGCTCGAGGGCATCGAACGCGTCGTTGGCCTGCCGGACCTGCATGCAGGACGCGGCATTGCCGTTGGCGCCGCGTTCTGGTCCCGCACGCATGTCTATCCGCACCTTGTCGGCAACGACATTGGCTGCGGCATGTCACTCTGGCTGACGGAACAGTCCCGTCGCCGGTTCAAGCCGGATGCTGCTGAGAAGCGCCTGACCGGGCTCGAAGGACCGTGGGACGGCGACCACCGCGGCCTGCTTTCGTCGGCAGGACTTCCCGAAACCCTCATGGGCGATGCCCTGGGCAGCATTGGCGGCGGCAACCACTTTGCCGAGCTGCTCTGCGTGGAGCAGGTGCTGGATGAGGACCGCTTCAGGGCGCAGGGCCTTGATCCGGAACGTGTCTACCTGATGGTGCACAGCGGATCGCGCGGCCTTGGCAATGCGATCCTCATGCGCCATCTCGACAGCCAGGCGGTCCAGCCGCTTCTTGCGGGGACAGAGCGTTGTGCCGCCTATCTTCGCGACCATGACCAGGCCGTGGCCTGGGCGGTGCTGAACCGGCAGGTCATCGCCGCGCGCCTGTTCGAGCGGCTCGGCATTGATGGCTCGCGCCTGCTCGACATCTGCCACAACAGCGTGACGCCGCACCAGGAGGGCTGGCTGCATCGCAAGGGGGCGGCGCCTGCAGACCGCGGCGTGATCGTCGTGCCGGGATCGCGCGGTGACCTGACCTATATTGTGCAGCCGCGCCGTGATGCTGCCGACACGGCGCTGCATTCGCTGGCGCATGGGGCAGGTCGCAAGTGGAGCCGCAGCGAGGCGCGCGCCAAGCTCGACCGCAAGTACACGGTCGCCGACCTGCAGCGCACGAAGCTCGGCAGCCGTGTGATCTGCGAGGACCGCGAGCTGATCTATGAGGAGGCACCACAGGCCTACAAGGCGATCCACCAGGTGGTCCATGACCTGGAAGCCGCCGGGCTGGTGGATGTCGTTGCCACGCTGCGTCCGCTCATCACCTACAAGACGAGGCGCGCATGAGCGAGGTCATCCTTCATGTCACGGCGGGCCAGGGTCCTGCGGAATGCGAATGGGTTGTGGCCCAACTCGCCGAGGCCTTCCGTCGCGAGGCTGCGGGTGAGGGGCTCGCCTGCGAGCCGGTCGAAGCACTGGATGGGCCGGCGCCGTCCGCGCTGCTGCGCGTGGCAGGGGACGGTGCAGAGGGATTTGCGGCCGCGCGCTGCGGGACGATCCGCTGGATCGGCACCAGCACGTTCCGCCCCACCCACAAGCGAAAGAACTGGTTCGTCGGCGTTTCCATCCTGCCCGAGGGCGGGGTGGTTCCCGACCTGCAGGAGCGGGACATCACCTACCAGACGCTCAGGGCCTCAGGCCCCGGCGGCCAGCACGTCAACAAGACTGAAAGTGCCGTGCGGGCCACGCATGTTCCGACCGGCCTGACGGTGGTGTCCCAGGAACAGCGCTCGCAGCAGGCCAACCGGAAGGTGGCCCGCCTCAAGCTGTCCCTTCTTCTCGAGCAACGTCGCGCGCAGGATGAAGCCCGCGGTCAGCGTGAACTCTGGGCGCAGCACCAGTCGCTGGAGCGGGGAAATGCCGTGCGGACATATGAAGGGGTGGCGTTCAGGTTGAGGAAGTAGCGCGCGCGGTCGAGGTGCTCGCAGCGACTGGGCCCTGCGTCGAACTCCCTTCCCTGCAGCACCTTCGGTGCGCAGGTACTCCCTCACTTTGTGAGGGAGACTCAAGGCTTGGATCCTTCTCACGGCAGTGAGGAGCGCGACGGTCTCAACGTTTCGGAGCGTTGCGTTGCGCGTTGAGTGTTAAGGCGGCTTAACCCAATAATTCTTGACCCCCAGTGGCGGCTCATGGTCCGATGCGCGCATGAGCGAGGGTATGACTCTTGGACGGGCTGCGCGCGGCTGGAGCTTTCCGCTCCTGGTGATGGCGCTTGTCGTCTATTTCTCGTACTTCGCCGTTTTCGGAAATCACGGATTGCTGCGCTGGTCGAAGCTCGATGCGGCGGTCGAGGCGAAGGAAGCGGAGTTCAACAAGCTCCGGGCCGAGCGCGTCGCCCTGCAGCGGCGGGTCAGCCTGATGCGTCCGGAAAGCGTGGATCCCGACATGCTGGAAGAGCAGGCGCGGGCCCGTCTTGGACTGACCGAGCCGGACGAAGTCGTCATCCTGAAATAGGGGCGCGAACCCAAGCTGGAGAAACGTCTGGCGCGGCGGGTCAGATCATGTCCCGGCGGCCTGTTGCGATGCAGCACGAAACTGTGCCCTGATCCTGTGCAACCCCGGACGTAACGGCACCGTTCTGCGCTTGCGTGCGTGAGCCCCGGAGGCTAGAGGAACGGCCGGACTTCAACCGTTTTCTGACGGACCCAGCCATGGCCAAAGCCGACGCCGCTGCCCGCACGCCTGCCGCCCCCAAGCCCAAGCTGAACAAGGACGAGCTGCTGCGCCTCTACCGCGAGATGCTGCTGATCCGGCGCTTCGAGGAGAAGGCAGGCCAGCTCTATGGCATGGGGCTGATCGGCGGGTTTTGCCACCTCTATATCGGCCAGGAGGCCGTGGTGGTCGGGATGCAGGCGGCCATTGGCGAGGGCGACCAGGTCATCACCGGCTATCGCGACCACGGCCACATGCTGGCCTGCGGCATGGATCCGGCCGGCGT
>CAZYFM010000054.1:2346-21583 GCA_964646885.1 uncultured Flavobacteriaceae bacterium | reverse complement strand
GGCATGATCACGCCCTGGAACTGGCCGATCAACCAGATCATGTGCAAGGTCGCGCCCGCGCTGGCCGCCGGCTGCACCATGGTGCTGAAGCCGTCGGAAGTCGCCCCGCTGAATGGCATGCTGGTCGCTGACGTGCTGCATGAAGCGGGCGTTCCTGCCGGCGTCTTCAACCTCGTCAACGGCGACGGTCCGTCCGTGGGTGAAGCCATGTCCTCGCACCCCGGCATCGACATGATGTCATTCACGGGCTCGACCCGCGCCGGCGTTGCCGTTGCCAAGGCCGCGGCGGATACGGTCAAGCGCGTCGCGCAGGAACTCGGCGGCAAGTCCGCCAACATTGTGCTCGAGGATGCAGACCTGAAGAAGGCCGTCGCCGGCGGCGTCATCCACTGCTTCACGAACTCCGGTCAGTCCTGCAACGCGCCGACACGCATGTTCGTGCCGCGCGGCAAGCAGAACGATGCGATCGCCATCGCCAAGGCCACCGCCGAAAGCGTGAAGGTCGGTGACCCGTTCGCGGAAGGCACGACCATGGGTCCCGTCGTCTCCGAGACGCAGTTCAACAAGATCCAGGCCCTGATCAAGAAGGGCATCGACGAAGGCGCCACGCTGGTGACGGGAGGCCTTGGCCGCCCCGAAGGCCTGAACCGTGGCTACTACGTCCGCCCGACCGTGTTCGCGAATGTCACCAACGACATGACGATCGCGCGGGAAGAGATCTTCGGCCCCGTGCTGTCGATCCTGCCTTATGACACCGAGGAAGAAGCCATCCGCCTCGCCAACGACACGCCTTATGGCCTGTCGGGCTACGTGCAGTCCGGCTCGATCGACCACGCCCGCAAGGTGGCCTCGCGCCTGCGCACCGGCAACGTGCACCTGAACGGCGCCGGCGCTGACTTCGGCGCGCCGTTCGGCGGCTACAAGCAGTCCGGTACGGGCCGCGAATGGGGTGAGCACGGCTTCAAGGAGTTCCTCGAGGTCAAGGCCGTCCTGGGCTACCAGGTCGCCTGATCTGCAGGTCGAACGAATGAGAAAGGGCGCTGGTGTCGAACCAGCGCCCTTTTTGCATGTCCGTATTGTGGAGCGCGGTCAGGCGTTCGTGACGCCACCCGAAACCTTCTGGGCTTCCTCGGCCGCCGTAAAGAGCGCCTTGGACTTGAACACGGTCTCCATGAACTCCGCCTGCGGGTCGCTGTCCGCCACGACGCCGCCGCCCGCCTGCACGTACATCACGCCATCCTTCACGATCGCGGTGCGCAGGGCGATGCAGGTGTCCATGTTGCCATTCGCCGAAAAATAGCCGACGGCACCGCCATAGATGCCGCGCTTTTCCTTCTCGAGTTCATCGATGATCTCAAGCGCCCGGATCTTGGGGGCTCCACTGGTCGTGCCATTCGGGAAGCCGGCCACCAGCGCATCCAGCGCATCCCTATCGTCGCGCAGGCGCCCCTGGACGTTGGACACGATATGCTGCACGTGGCTGTACTTCTCGATGACGAACTGCTCCGTCACCTGCACGGTGCCCGTCACTGCGACGCGACCCACGTCATTGCGCCCGAGGTCCAGCAGCATCAGGTGCTCGGCGCGCTCCTTTGGATCGGCGAGCAGCGTCTCGGCGAGCTTTCGATCCTCTTCGGGCGTCTCGCCCCGGCGGATTGTTCCGGCGATGGGCCGGATCGTCACGACGCCATCACGGGCGCGCACGAGGATCTCGGGGCTCGAACCGACGACAGAGAAGCCGGGATAGTTCAGGAAGTAGAGATAGGGTGACGGGTTCAGGCGGCGCAGTGCGCGGTAGAGCTGGAAGGGATGAAGCTCGAAACGGCGACGGAACCGCTGGCTGGGAACAACCTGGAAAATGTCACCCGCGCGAATGTACTCCTTCGCTCGCTCGACCAGTGCCAGATATTCCTGATGGGTCGTGTTCGACGCCGGCGGGCCGAAATCAGCCGGCGCGGCTTCCGGCAAGGGCAGGGCGGGCGTCGGGCGCGCAAAGTCGACCGCGACGTCGGAGAGCCTCTCGCAGGCGCGGTCATAAGCCTGCGCAACGTCGACGCCGGCCTCGGGAAAAACGGGCGTGGCGATGACGATGTTGGCGCGCACCGAGTCAAAGATGGCAACGACTGTCGGGCGCACCAGCGTCGCGTCCGGCAGTCCCAGAGAATCCGGGTTCTGGTCCGGCAGCTTCTCCATCAGGCGCACCATGTCGTGCCCCAGATAGCCAAACAGGCCAGACGTCATGGGCGGAAGTCCGTGTGGAATCTCCACCCGGACGCGCGCCAGGAGCGCCCTGAGCGACGCCAGCGGCGCAGCGCTCTCGCGCACGAACGACGCCGACGCAGAAGCGCGCAGTTCGGCGACGCCTTCCTTGCAGCGCCAGATGATGTCCGGCTTCAACCCGATGATCGAGTAGCGTCCGCGGACTTCACCGCCCTGCACGCTTTCGAGAAGGAAGGAGTACGGATCGCTGAACCCGAGCTTGAGCCAGGCCGAAACTGGCGTGTCCAGGTCTGCGATGAGCGTACGATGGACGATCTGCGGACTTCCGGCCTGGTAGACCTTCCGGAAGTCCTCAAGGGAGGGAACGCAGTTCATCATTCGTTGTTGTGAAACGCCTTGAAGCGCTCTTCGTCGATCGACGCGCCGACTTTCTGGCGGACGCCAGCTTCGAACTGCTCCACGAAGTCGCTCACGTAGGACTGCACCAGGCGCTGCAGGTAGGCCGAGCGCATCGGCGAATCCTGGGGTTCATCCTGGAACTGGATGTCCGTCACGCGGCCAACCACGACGCCCTTGCCAAGCGCCACGGGACCGGAGAAGACGCCGCCCTTCTTGGTGTCCGACGCTGCGAGCACCGTCGCCTCGCCGAATGTCGCCGTCTTTCCATAACGCGGGAACGGATCCGACGAAATCACGCTCAGTCCCAGGGAGCTTGCGATCTTCGAGAGGGATTCGCCCGCCTTGGCCCGCTTGATGATGTCCGCGGCAGCAGCATCCAGCCGCTTGGAGACCTCGGCATCACGCCAGTCGGCCAGCACCTGCGCCTTGATGGCCTCGAAGTCCTTCTTGGCGACAGGCGTGATCTTGTCGACCCGGAACTCGTAGTAGACACCGTCAGGCGTCTGGAGCAGTTCGGGTTCGGTGCCGGTATCGGCCGTGAAGGCCTGGTTCAGGAATTCGCCGCCCGGCAGGGTCGGAACCGGATTGCCGGCGAGATCGTTGCCGTCGCGCGTAATTGTCACCGTCTGGACCGGAAGCTTCAGCTGCGCCGCAGTTTCCTCGAGAGTTGCACCACCGCCAACCGCGTCCTCGATCTTGTTTCCGATTTCGAAGAGTTCATCCCGGGCCTTGGAGTCCACGATGGCTTTGCGAATTTCCTCGCGGACCTCGTCGAGCGTCTTGAGCGAACCCGGCGTCGAAGAAATCGCGCGGACGATGACCCAGCCCCCGAAAGAGTTCTTGGACGGCGCCGTCGGCTTGAGCAGTTCGGCTTCAAATGCAGCGTCGGGAACGCTCTTGTCGCCCTTGGACACCTCACCGAGCTTGATGTCGTCGGCGCTGAAGCCTTCGGCCTTGGCGACAGCTTCGAACTTCTCTCCGGCATCGAGCTTCGCCTTCGCGGCGTTGGCTGCGGCTTCCGTCTTGAAGCGGATCTGTTCCAGCACGCGCTTCTCGGGAACCTCGTAGCGCTTGCGGTTGGCTTCGTAGATCTTGACGATGTCGGCTTCCGGAACGTTGATCGACTTCGCAATGTCCTCAGGACCGACCGCGAGCACCACCACGGTCCGGTTTTCAGGCGTCGAGTAGCGGGCTGCAGCGTTCTCCTCGAAAAACGCCTTCAGCGCCGCATCGTCGGGCTCCTTGATGTCGCCGGCCCGCGACGGGTCGACGATCAGGTACTCGGCGACGCGACGTTCGAGCCGGTACAGGTTCAGCGCACGCTCGTATCCGGGCGGCATGCCGATGCCACCGGCGACCGAGCGCAGCAGCTGCTCGCGGATGAGGTCGCCCGATATGACCTTGATGAATTCCGCTTCCGTGATGTTGTTCGAGCGGGCGATTTGCGAGATCGCCCCCGGGTTCAGCTTGCCATTGTTGTCGACCACGCCCGGAATGGGCTTCAGCGCCTCGACGATCTGGGGAGGCGAGATCACCATGCCCATGTCATCGGCCATCTTGAGCAGCGACAGCTTGTTCACGAAGCGCTCGAGCGCGACACGGTCCAGGCCCTCGGCCTTGGCCTGCTGGCCCGTCATTTCCGATCCTGTCGCCCGGGACATCTGGGCCAGGAAGCGGGTGAATTCCTGCTGGAACTGTTCCGGGGTAACGTCTTCACCTGCGACGCGCGCAATCTTGGGCTGTTCGGTCAGGTTGAGCATGTCCGACACGCCCCATACGCCGAAGCTGCTGATAAGGACGAGAATCAGGATCGCAGCGAACCAGCCTTTGGAGGCGTCTCTGAGCTTTTCTAACATGGGAGGTGGAGAACCGGGCTATTTCAAAGGTGGATTTGACGTGTTTTCGGTACGTGAAAACCGGTGACAGTGATGCAGGCGGCAGGCAGGCCAAAAGGACCCGGCGCCACAGGCGCGCGGATAATAAAGACCCCCAACAGGCCCTGCAAGCCGCACACTTTGGCTTGACGCGTCCGGTCATTATGGCGTGAGTCTCCCGGAATCCCGTAACGATTTGAAGCTTGAGGGGGCGCCGATGAAACTTGTCGCAGGCAACTGGAAAATGAACGGCTTGCGGGCCTCCGCGAGCATGCTGTCCGAGCTCGTTGCGGGCCTGGCCACGGCTCCTGCCGCTGCCGAAGTTCTGGTCTGCCCCCCGGCAACGCTTCTCGTGCCTTTTGCAGGCCACCTGAAGGGGACGCCGGTCAGCCTGGGCGGCCAGTGCTGTCACGCCAGCGCGTCGGGCGCCCATACGGGTGACATCAGCGCCGAAATGATCAGGGACGCAGGGGCCACGCATGTCATTGTCGGCCATTCCGAGCGCCGGGTGGATCACGGCGAGACCGACGCCCAGGTCGCCTCTCAGGCAAAGGCCGCACTGAGGGCAGGGCTGGTGCCGATCATCTGCATGGGTGAAAACGAGGCCGCCTACGAGCAGGGCCGCACCAAAGCCGTGCTCGCCGAACAGATCCGGGGCAGCCTGCCCGATGAACTGAAGGGCAGGCCTGTCACGATCGCCTACGAACCGATCTGGGCCATCGGTACCGGCAAGACCGCGAAAACGTCCGAGATCATCGAAACGCACGCCTTCATCCGTGACACGGTCGCGAGCACGCTCGGCAGTTCGACAAGCCTGCGCATCCTCTATGGCGGCTCGGTGAAGCCCTCCAACGCAGGCGAGATCCTTCACGCCCCGGGCGTCGACGGCGTCCTCGTAGGCGGTGCAAGCCTGAAGGCGTCCGATTTCCTCGCCATTATCGCAAGTTGCAGCAAGCCCTGAATTGAGGGAACTCCATCCGGGGCGCCCGGGGACGATTGTATTTTCAGGCGTGCCAGTGACATAGTCCGCGCCCGATGCGTCGCGTCGTAAGGGAGAGTTTCTTGAGCCGCAGGCATTCAGTCACGCTCGTGCTCGCGCTGTGCGCGCTGCTCGCCAGCTGCGCCACGGAACCCACGCCACGCCCCGGCGGAGGCACCTACAAGGTCGGCACGCCCTATCAGATCGGCGGCGTCTGGTACTATCCAAAGGAAGACCCGTTCTATGACGAGACGGGGATCGCCTCCTGGTATGGCACCGACTTCCACGGCAAGCAGACCGCCAATGGCGAACTCTACAACATGGACGCCCTGACAGCGGCCCACCGCACGCTGCCGCTGCCGACCATCGTGCGCGTGACCAATCTCGAGAACGGACGCTCTCTGCGCCTGCGCGTGAATGATCGTGGTCCCTATGCAAGGGGCCGCATCATCGATGTCTCTCGCCGCGCAGCCGACCTGCTGGGCTTCCAGAAAAACGGCACGGCCCGCGTCCGCGTCCAGTACGAGGGCAGGGGCAAGGTGGCGGACCCCACGCAGTCGGCGGACCTTGATCCGGCACATGCGCCGTCTTCGCCCGTCCGCGCCGCGCCGCTGACTTCGGTGGCTGCCACCGACCTCGCGCCGCCGCCGGGCGCCCAGTCTGCTCCGGCTCCGGCATCCGCACCTTCATTGCCGACGCCACCGCCCGTCACGACGGCATCGAACGTGGACGGCGAACCTGACGGCGTCGTCTCGACACAGCAGGTTCCCGCCGCGACGCGGCTCTGGGTGCAGGTTGGCTCCTTCACCTCGCGCCAGAACGCCGACAGGCTCGTGTCGAACCTTGCCGGGGTCGGCGTGGCCCAGTCCTCGCGCGTGCTCCTGAATGGCAAGCCCATGTTCCGTGTGCGCTTCGGCCCCTTCAATGTCGTCGACGAAGCCGATGCCATGCTGGACAAGGTCATCAATGCCGGACAGAACGGCGCCCAGATCATTGTAGAGTGATGTCCATGAATGCACTGAAGAATGCCTGCCTCGTGGCCCTGATGACCTTTGTCGTCGCGATCGCCCCGGCGCGCGCGGCTGAAGAATCGCCCGTCGACGCGTTCGCGCTGAACTCCATCGCGCAGCACGCCGTGATCATGGACTACGAGACCGGCACGCTGATGTTCTCGAAGGACGGCGATGTCGAAATGGCACCGGCCTCCATGGCCAAGCTCATGACCGTCGCGATCATCTTCCAGAAGCTCAAGCACAAGGAGCTTCGCCTCGAGGACACCTTCACGGTCTCAGAGCGCGCCTGGCGCCTGTCGGTAGCCGGAAAGAACGAGTCCTCGAAGATGTTCGTGAGCATCGGCTCCCAGATCAAGGTCGAGGACCTGCTGCGCGGGATCATCATCCAGTCCGGCAACGACGCCTGCACCGTGGTGGCCGAGCACTTCTCCGGCGGCGAGGAAGCCTTTGCGGAGCTGATGAACGCCGAGGCCCGCCGCATCGGCATGAAGAACTCCGTGTTCAGGAATGCGAGCGGCCTCCCGGACCCGGGCATGCACGTCACGGCCCATGACCTCGCCATCCTCGCGGCCTACCTCATTCGTGAATATCCGGAGTACTACCACTACTTCTCCGAACGCGAATTCACCTGGAACGGCATCCGGCAGGCCAACCGGAACCTGCTCCTGGGCACCTACAATGGCGCCGATGGCCTGAAGACCGGCCACACGGCCGCTTCGGGCTACGGTCTCGTGGCGTCCGCCGTGCAGGAGGGACGGCGCCTGATCGTCGTGGTCAATGGCCTCAAGAATGAAACGGAGCGCGCCGCTGAAACCAAGCGCATGCTCGACATCGGCTTCCGCGAATTCAAGCCGTACGAGCTCTTCGCCAGGGGCAGCGTGATCGAGAACGCGCCGGTGTGGGGCGGCGAGCAGGACACCGTCCCCCTCGTTCCCACGAACAAGCTGCGTGTTCTCCTGCGCCGCCACCAGAGGGACAGCATGAAAGTGGTCCTCTCCTATGACGCGCCGGTACCGGCGCCCGTCAAGAAGGGCCAGGTGATCGGCAGCCTGAAAGTCACGGCGACCGGCATGCCCGAGATGACCATTCCCGTCGCTGCGGGCGCGGACATCGAGGAGGGTGGCTTCTTCTCGAAGATCGAACGCGGTGTCCGGGGCCTGGTCTCCGACACCGCCGAGCCGCAGAAGGTCTCCCGCGACGTGGCTGTCGACGAAACCCAGACCGCCGGGGCTCCTGCGGCCGAGCCTGCCAGCGCGCCATGACCCGCGCGCCCTTCATCACGTTTGAAGGTGGCGAGGGCGCCGGAAAGTCCACGCAGATCAGGCTCCTGTCGGCCCATTTCGACCGGGCTTCCGTTCCGCACCTCGTGACGCGCGAGCCGGGAGGTTCACCCGGCGCAGAGGAAATCCGCGGGCTCCTGGTCAATGGCGCGCCCGAGCGCTGGTCCGCCTTGTCCGAAACGCTGCTGTTCTATGCGGCGCGCGTCGATCACTGGCAGCGCGTGATCGAGCCGGCGCTCAAGGCAGGAACCACCGTCCTGTGCGACCGCTTTTCGGACTCAACGATCGCCTACCAGGCCTACGCCGGCGGCATGCAGCGCCAGCAGATCGAGACGCTGCACGACCTCGTCCTGCCCGGCGTGCAGCCCGATCTCACGATCATTCTTGACCTGCCGCCGCAGGAAGGGCTCCGACGGGCCACGAGCCGCGCCGGCGGCGAAGCCCGCTTCGAAGCGAAAGGACTGGCATTCCACGAGCGCCTGCGGACCGGCTTCCTGGACATTGCCTCAAGGCACGCCGCACGCTGCGCGGTCCTCGATGCCACCCGCAGCATCGAGGACATCGGCGCCGACGTCGTGAAAACGGTCCGCCAGCGACTGAAAATCGGCTGATGGCGCCCCGGACCGCACGCCAGGACGATGTCGAACTGCCCGAGAGCGACCGGGCAGGGGAACTGCCGCATCCGCGCAGCCAGCCGGAGCTTTTCGGCCACGCCTCTGCGGCCCAGCAGATGGCCACCGCCGCCCGCAGCGGCCATCTCCATCACGCCTGGCTCATCTCAGGACCGAAGGGCGTGGGCAAGGCGACGTTGGCCTGGCGTTTCGCCCGCGCCATTCTCGCCCATGGACGCTCAGAGTGTCCTGATGATCTTGCCGTTCCGTCCGAGCACATTGCATTCCGCCGGATCGTGCAGCTGGCACACCCCGATGTCACCGTGATCCGCCGGCCGTGGGACGCCGACAGGAAGCGCTTCAAGACCGAATTGCCGGTCAGCGAAGTGCGCAAGCTCCGGGGCTTCTTCTCGAAGCATCCATCGGCGGGCGACACACAGCTGGCCATCGTCGACTGCGCGGACGACATGAGCATCGAGGCCCAGAATGCGCTGCTGAAGATCCTTGAGGAGCCGCCAAAGGCAGCGATCCTGCTCCTGCTCTCGCACGCGCCTGGTCAGCTTCTGCCAACCATCAAGTCCCGCTGCCGCGCGCTGCAGCTGAGGCCGCTCCTGCCTGACGACATGTCCCGCGCCCTGCAGAAACTAGTGCCGGACGTGCCGCAACAGCAACTTGCCATTGCCAGCGTTCTTGCCGAAGGATCCCCTGGCCAGGCCGCCGCCTATGCGATGTCGGGAGCCACGGTGACGTACCAGGAATTGCTGTCGCTTCTCGCGACATTGCCGAGGCTCAACCATGGCATGATCCACGGCTTCGCCGAACGGGTCGTGAAGCAGCTCGCGGACCGCACGGTCGGAGAAGTGATGACGCTCCTCTCGCTCCTGGTGCAGCGTCACCTTCGCGCCAGCATGGGGACGCTCGCACCAATGCCCGTCGAGACCGAGGCTTTCGGCCGGATGGCGCAAGCGGTCCCCGGCCAGGGCTGGTCCGAATTCTGGACAGACCTGCGCAACCAGTACATGCGCGCCGACATGCTCAACCTGGACAAAAAGCAGTTTGTGCTTAACGCCTTCTATTCAATAGAATCCGCGATCAGGCCCTGAAACATCGCGACATGCTCATAGACAGCCACTGCCACCTGGATTACCCCGAACTCAGCAGCGACCTCGCGGGCGTGGTCGATCGCGCGCGACATGCGGGCGTGATTGGCATGCTGACGATCGGCACGCGTCTCGACAGGTTTGGAGGCGTGCGCGCCGTTGCGGAGGCGCACGCCAACATCTGGTGCACGGTTGGCATCCATCCGCACGAAGCCGCCGTTGAACCCATCGACGAGCCACGCCAGCTGATCGCGCACGCCGCGCATCCGCGCGTGGTTGGCATTGGCGAGGCCGGTCTCGACTACTACTACGAGCACAGCCCCCGTGACGACCAGATCCGCAACTTCAGGGCCCACATTGCTGCGTCTCGCGAAACCGGACTGCCGCTCATCGTGCATGCCCGGGATGCCGACGACGACCTGTGCCAGATCCTGCGCGAGGAATACGGTCACGGCGCCTTTCCGGGCCTGATCCACTGCTTTTCGTCGGGTCGAAAGCTCGCCGAAACGGCGCTGGAGCTGGGCATGTACATCTCCATCAGCGGCATCGTGACGTTCAAGAAGGCCGACGACCTGAGGGCCATCGTTCGCGATGTGCCGCTGGACAGGCTGCTGGTCGAGACGGATTCGCCCTATCTCGCTCCCATTCCCCATCGCGGGGCGCGCAATGAACCGTCCTAGGTGCGCCATACGGCGTAAGCGGTCGCCCGCCTCACGGACGTCACGCGCTCCGAGCTGGGCGACCGCACGACAAGGAATTTTTTCCAGCTCTTTTCCCGGGCCAGCCTCTAGGACGCGGAACACCCCACGATGCCATTGAAGGTCACGATCCTGGGAAGCGGCTCTTCCGGCGGCGTGCCACGCATCGGTGGGCCCGATGGGCGAGGGGATTGGGGCGCATGTGATCCGTCAAATCCCAGGAACCGCCGTCGCCGCTGCTCGATCCTCGTCGACAACGGGGACAGCAGCGTTCTCGTTGATTGCTCGCCCGACATGCGCGAGCAGTTGCTCGACGCCCGGGTGATCAGGCTGGATGCGGTGTTCATCTCGCACGACCATGCCGACCAGTCGCACGGCATTGATGACCTGCGCATGATCGCGCAGAACATGCGGCGCCGCGTCGATGTGTACGCTGCACGCGAGACGCTCGACGTGCTGGAGGATCGCTTCGGCTATTGCTTCAGGAGCAGTTCGAACGGCGCCTATCCCGCGATCCTCAATGCGCACGAGATCAGGCGCCCGTTCAGCCCGATCATTGTGGGCAAGCAGGACAATCCGATCGAGGTCCGCGCCTTCGATCAGGACCACGGCACGATGGTCAGCCAGGGCTTTCGTTTTGGTCCCGTCGCTTACTCTTCCGATGTGGTGAACCTCGACGACGCCGCTTTTGCGGCACTCGAGGGTGTTGAATGCTGGATCGTCGATGCGCTGCGCTATGCGCCTCATCCAACCCACGCGCACGTGCAGAAAGCGCTCGACTGGATCGCCCGCCTGCGCCCGAAACGGGCGGTGTTAACCAACCTGCACATCGATCTGGATTATGAGACCCTCAGGAATTCCCTTCCTGATTGTGTGGAGCCCGCGTACGACGGGATGGTTATCGAGGTGTGACCACTTGGCGCCGTGCAGGAACCTCTGCATTTCCGCGCTCAAACAAGTGTTTCCTGCTTAATCACGTTGCGCAATGCACGACAGGCGCATGTTTTTGCGTTTGATTGTGACGATAATGTTTGAGATAAACTTGTGGTTGGGGGCGCTTGGAGTTTCTGGGCGCGTGATTTTTATCGAGTGGGGACATACGGGGGCATCCCGGCCGTCAGCCAGGCCTGTGCGGGGGCACAGCCAGGCTCATTTCGGCGGGAAATTTACTTTCCAGAAAACATATCTGCTGATCGCACACCGGTTTTTGGGCCGTTCGAGCGGTCCGCGCAGGGAACTTAAGTGTTTGCTGGCAAGTTTAATTTATCGATGTTGAAGCTTGGGAATTCTGTCCCCGGATCAGTACCGGGGGCGCGAGACGGGAAGGCAATTCGTTATGGGACGTGTAACAGTCAACAAGGGTAATGGGATGACTATCGCGCGTGCGACCGCATCTGTCGGTCTTTTCTTCGGCGTCGCTCTGATGACGAGCGCCGCTTGGGCGCAACCGGCCACGCAACCGCCTGCGGGTGGTGCGGCTCCGGCCACGCAGCCAGCAGCCGCGCCGGCAGACCCTGCCGCCGCTCCCGCTGGCGCCGAGCCCGCGCCGCCAGCCATCGGACCCGATGGTCTGCCTGTCCCCGCCGCGACCGATCCGGCCGCAGCTACGCCCGCTGAAGCTGCGCCTGCAGCCGAGGAAGAGAAGAAGGGTTCGGAAATCACGCCCTACAAGATGTTCACGGAAGCATCGATCGTCGTGCAGGCGGTGATGACCCTCCTGATCCTCTGGTCAGTCGTGACGTGGTCGATCCTGATCTCGAAGCTCTCGTTCTTCTCGGGCATCAACGGCAAGTCGAACCGCGTCCTGCAAATCTTCCGCAGCGCCGGCAGCATTCCGGACGCCGCGAAGAACGCGAAGTCCTATCGTGACAATCCGTTCGCCAAGATGCTGACGGCAGCTGCCGATGAAATCGGCACGGGCAAGAAGGGTGGTCTCGCCGAGCGCATCCAGGCTCGCCTGAGCATCGTGCAGGCCGAAGCCGGCGAGAACCTGTCGTCGGGCATGGGCATCTTCGCCACCGTCGGTTCGATTTCGGCCTTCGTCGGACTGTTCGGTACCGTCTGGGGCATCATGAACTCGTTCATCGGCATCGCAGAGTCGCAGACGACGAACCTGGCCGTCGTGGCCCCCGGTATCGCCGAAGCGCTCTTCGCCACGGCCATCGGTCTGTGGGCCGCTGTTCCTGCCGTTATCTTCTACAACATGTTCGCTCGTCGTATCGGTGCGTACTCAACGCGCATGGAAAACTTCGCCAGCGAAATCCTCGTCAAGGTTTCACGCGACTTCGAGTAAAGAACATGGCTGGAAGCATCAGCGGCGGTGGTCGCGGCGGAAAACGCTATAGTGACAATAATGAGATCAACGTTACGCCCTTCGTGGACGTCATGTTGGTGCTGCTCATTATCTTCATGGTCGCCGCACCGCTCGCCAGCGTGAATGTCCAGGTCGATCTTCCCGGATCGGTCTCGAAGCCCGCGAAGGTGAAGGATCCCGTCTACGTGTCCTTGAAGAAGGATGGCGGGCTCTACATCGGTGACGTGCAGGTCACCTACGCGAACTTCTCCGAGCGCCTCATCTCGGCGTCCGGCAACAATTACAATCGGCGCATTTTCATCCGTGCCGACAAAACCGTGCAGTATAAGGAAGTCATGCGGGTCATGAACGCCATCCAGGACACTGGTTTCTACCAGATCGCCCTGGTCGCCGAAGACCGCATCGACGCCTCAGGTCAATAAGGTCAAGGGTCGGGTAAGGCACCGCCATGGATAGGCGCTCGGTCTACATTACGATTATCGTGTCGGTGTTGCTGCACATCGGCCTGCTGTACTACGTGGCTGTCACGTGGGGCATCGTGCCGACGTCGATGACGGAGACCCCGGAAGAGGTGATTGCGATCGAAACGCCACCTCCGCCGCCTCCGCCACCACCACCGCCGCCGGAAGAAGTTGTCATCGAAAAGCCGCGCTTCCGTCCGCGTCCGGTTCCGCCGCCGCCGGCCCCTGTGAAGGTGCCGCCGGTTCCGCTGAAGCCGCAGCCGCCGGCCGAAAGCACGTCGGATGCGACGACCATCCTCTCGGACCGCCAGGTCATCGACACGCCGGTCTCGAAGCCGCCGTGCCGCTACCCGAAGCGCGCGGAAGATGCCGAGAAGGAAGGCAAGGTCAGCCTCATGATCACGATCCAGCCGGATGGTTCCGTGTCTGACATCGAGATCGTCTCGGCCCAGCCCCCGGGCTGGTTCGAAGAGGCCAGCCGTTCATGCGTGAGCCGGTACCGCTATCGGGCCTCGGGACGCGTGATCAAGGCCCCGATCGAAATCACCTGGCGTCTGGAGTAGCCGCGACAGCGGCATGACAAAACGGAGTTTGGACCGGCCATGGCTGGAACAGTAGGAACAGGCGAAGTCGGAAAAGGCGGCAAGAAGCGCTTTGGCGACAATGCTGACATCAACGTCACGCCGTTCGTCGACATCATGCTCGTGCTGCTGATCATCTTCATGGTGTCGGCACCACTGGCGACCATCAGCATTCCGATGGATCTTCCGCCGCCGTCGGACCAGCCGCCGCTTGAGGAAGATCCGCTCGAACCGATCTTCATCAGCTTGCAGGACACGGGCATCATCAACGTCGGAACGCCGAAGACCGGCGAAATCCAGGCGACGTGGGCGACGCTGTCGGACGCCATCAAGGAAAAGACCGGTGGTGACACCACGCGCAAGATCTTCGTGCGTGCGGACCAGAAGGTGATCTACGCCGACGTCATGAAGCTGCTCGATGTGATCGACAACGACGGCTACCGCAACAAGGCCCTTGTGGCCGAGGACGTCGTCGACTGACACACGCCTGACAGGCGCATCAAACAGGTGTTGGGGTCGGGCGAGAGCCCGGCCCCTCATTGTTTTCGGGCCAAATTTGCACTTGTTGCGCAAGTGGATATTCTCCGATTCCAAAGTGTCGCCAACGGAGGACGTTCGGAATGAATATTGCGCCAAGCGGACAAAGAACCTGGTCTCCCTCGGTGATCGCGATTTCAGTGCTTCTGCACGCCCTTGTGCTCTATGGCATTGCCGCGTCTTTCCAGATTGTCCCGCTGCCCGTGGAGCCCTCCGAGGTCGAGGTGCCGATCATCCTGCGCAGCTTTAGTCCGCCGCCGCCGGTGACGCAGGTTGATCCGGTCGAAGTGCCAAAGCCCCGTTTCGAGCCGCGACCGACCACGACACCCCGCGAAACAGCCGTTGAACCCGTGCCCATGCCGCCCGTGGTGAATGCGCCCGGCTCCGGTCCGCCGACACTCGACGTCGGACAGGCGATCATCGAGCAGCCTGCAACACGCTTCCCGATCCGCTATCCGCAGTCTGCCGAGGCCGCGCAGATCGAGGGCAGGGTGGTCCTGTCGGTTACGATCATGCCGGATGGCTCCGTAACCAACATACGGGTCGTAAGGTCCAACCCGCCCGGCGTCTTCGAGAATGCCGCCGTTCAGTCTGTGTCCCGCTGGAAGTATCGCCCCTCTGGCGTGATGCGCACCAACGTGCTCATCGAGATCGACTTTGTCCTGAACTGACGACACCGGGTCGGCCTGCCGGCCACTGGAAAAGACACGCGGGCGCTGGTACTTGGGCCCACATGGATCACCCACTGGATCGCGCCCGCGCCCGATTGCAGGGCAGGAAGTGCCGCATCGTTTTCCCTGAAGGAGACGATCCGCGCATCCGCGAGGCTGCCGGCACGATGACGGCGAGCTTCCCTGAACTGTCAGCTGTTCTCATTGGCGGGGACACGACGGTTGGGAACGGCCACCGACACCCCCGGCTGACGTTCGTTGCGCCGGATGGCGAACAGGACGCCGACCAGCTCGCGGACCTGTACATCAGGAACCGCCCCGGGACGGCGCCCGCCGTTGCCCGGCGTTTCCTGCGCAAGCCGATGTACCGCGCAGGCCTGATGCTGAAGGCAGGTCTCGCGGACTGCATGGTCGCCGGCATTTCGTGCCCGACAGCCCGCGTGATCGAGGCGTCGATGCTGACTGTCGGTCTGCAGGACGGCGTGGCGGTTCCCTCCAGCTTCTTCATGATGCTCGTCCCTGGTCGGGCACCAGTGATGTTCGCCGACTGTGCCGTCAACATCGCACCGACGCCGCAGGAACTCGCAGCCATAGGCATGGCCTCGGCGCGCTCCTGGAAAGCGCTGATGGGAACGGAACCCCGCACGGCCTTCCTCTCGTTCTCGACGCATGGGAGCGCCAGCCACGCCGCAGCGTCCGCCGTGAAGGATGCGGCGGAACTTGCAGGCCGCCTCTGTCCGGCGTTTTCCTTCGAGGGCGAACTCCAGGCCGATGCGGCCCTGAACCCGCGCATCGCAGCGCTGAAGGTCAAGGCGCGAGGGAGCGTTTCGGGCCAGGCCAATGTGCTCGTCTTCCCGAACCTCGATGCCGCCAATATCGGGTACAAGCTGCTGCAGGAACTCGCAGGCGCAACGGCTCTCGGTCCCGTTCTCCAGGGCTTCGCACGTCCGGTCAGTGACCTGTCGCGGGGCGCCTCGGTTCAGGACATCGTGGATACCGCCCTGATGACGGCAGGCATGGCCCTTGGTGCCTGACACGCGGCAGTTTCAATCGCCCTGCATGCCGCTATGATGCCTCCACACAGGATAAGACAAAGGGCAGGTCACGCACATGCACAGGCTAAGGACGGAACGGAAGGCCAAGGCAATTACGGCGGCCGAAGCGGCCGCGATGGTCAAACCCGGCATGTGGCTCGACCTCGGTGGCGTGAACTCCCAGAGCGACACATTCGACAAGGCGCTCGCAGCAAGGCGCGACGAACTCACCAACGTCAACATCCGCTCGTGCCTGTCGATCCGGCCGCTCGCCTTTCTTGAGTCCGATCCCGAGGGCAAGCACTTCCACGCCTATAACTGGCACTTCAGCGGCTATGACCGGATGAAGCACGACGCCGGCCGCACTGTGTACATCCCGCTGAACCTCGGCGAGGTTCCGGACTACTACCGTCGCTTCATCGACCCGCCGGACATCATCGTGGTGCGAACGACACCCATGGATGCCGACGGCTTCTTCAACCTCGGGCCCACCAATGCCTGGATCCGTGCGATCGTGGAAAGGGCCAGGGCCGTTATCGTCGAGGTGAGCCCGAACCTGCCCTATGTCTATGGACCGCTGAACGGCCTGCACGTCTCGAACGTGGACTACATCATCGAGGGCAGCGACGTAGGCCCGACGGAACTGAAGAATGCTCCGATGTCCGACGTCGACCGCGCGGTGGCGAAGCACATCGCGGAGCACATGGACGACGGCGCCTGCGTTCAGATCGGCATCGGTGCCATGCCGAATGCGGCGTGCACGCTGCTGGCGGAAAGCGGCATCAAGGATCTCGGCATCCACACCGAGATGCTGACCGATGGCTGCATCGACCTCGTGAAGGCAGGCTGCGTGACGGGCGCGCACAAGAAGCTTGATCCGGGCAAGGTGATCTTCACCTTCGCGCTGGGCTCGAAGTACATGTACGACGCGATCACGCGCAACCCGCAAGCCGAGTGCCACCCGGTCGACTACACGAACATGCCGCACATCATCATGCAGAACGACAATGCCGTGTCGATCAACAACACGACGCAGATCGACCTGCAGGGACAGTGTGCATCGGAGTCCGATGGTCACCGGCACCTGACGGGAACGGGCGGCCAGCTGCAGTTCGTGCGCGGGGCCTACGCCTCGAAGAACGGCAAGTCCTTCATGCTGCTGTCGTCAACCTATGAACGCAAGGGCATGCGCAAGAGCCGGATCGTCCTGGACCTGACGCCGGGCAACATCGTCACGACGCCGCGCTCCGACGTGATGTACGTGGTGACCGAGTACGGGATCACCAACCTCAAGGGCAAGTCGGTGGCGGACCGGGCGCGCGCGCTGATCGCGCTTGCGCACCCGGACTTCCGTGAAGGCCTCGAGCGTCAGGCCTACGAGAAGGGCCTGATCCCGAAGAACCTGATGCCGGTCTACCGCGCTTCCGCGGCAGTGTGACCATTGGCGGCCGCCCGCTTCTCGCGGGCGGTCATGACCATCGACACCACGACGCCACCGATCAGCAGGAAGGCCGTCACGCCCAGCGACAGCTCGGGCGGTATCTTGCCCGTGAACTGGGCGATGAAGATCTTCGACCCGATGAAGACCAGGACCAGCGCCAGCGCATACTTCAGGTAGTGGAAGCGGTGGATCATCGCTGACAGCGCAAAGAACAGCGCGCGCAGGCCCATGATGGCGAAGATGTTCGAGGTGTAGACGATGAACGGGTCGGTCGTGATCAGGAACACGGCGGGCACCGAGTCCACCGCGAAGATGATGTCCGCAAACTCGATCACGCACAGCGCCAGGAACAGCGGTGTGGCATGCAGGGCGATCTTGCCGGTCTTCGAGGAGGGAATGCGCACGAAGAAGCGGTCACCATGCAGCTGGTCCGTCACCCGTATGTTCCGGCGCAGGAAGTTGATCATGGGATTGTTCGCCATGTCCGGCTCCGCATTGACCAGGAACAGCATCTTCAGGCCGGTGAAGATCAGGAACGCACCGAACACGTAGAGGATGGCGTGGAACTCGGTGACGAGCGCCGCACCCAGCGAGATCATGATGGCCCGGAGCACGATCACGCCCAGGATGCCCCAGAACAGGACCCGGTGCTGGTACTCGCGCGGGATGGCAAAATAGGTGAAGACGAGGGCGATGACGAAGATGTTGTCGAGCGCCAGCGTGTACTCGACGATGTAGGCCGTCAGGAAGTCGACACCCGACTGCTCGCCATAGGAATACCAGACCCAGCCGCCGAAGGTCAGCGCGACCAGCACATAGGCCGAGGACTGGATCATGCTTTCCCGGAAGGTAACTACATGCGCCTTGCGGTGAAATATGCCGAGGTCAAACGCGATCAGCGCGACGACGATCGAAAGGAAGGCTCCCCAGGCCCAGACGGGCTTGCCGAGGAAATCTGCCATGAGAAATGGAAATAGCTGCTCCATTGCGGGCCTCTGCTTGATGGATGTGGACATCGTGCTTGTCCGACATCGCAGGCGAGCGCCTGCCAGAGGGGCCCGGCCCAAGCATCACAGCCGGACATGGTGCGGCTGCGACGACTTTCAAGGGGGCGAGGACAGGTCCTGGCGTTAGTTGCAGCGCGGCAACGAATAACCACGGCCTGACTGAGGAAATAGGGCGCCGAACCCGCGGATGAAAAGGCAGGGATCACCGCCTGGCCCGTTGCAGTCATGGGCTGGCACCGGGGCCCGGCGCGAGGCGGGCTCGGTCGACGAGAAGACGCTGCGGACGGGACGTGGCAGCATGTGAACCTGTCCCTCGAACACGGTTCCGGACACGCGCACGCCCCGCAGGCGCTCAGGTCCCACCTCGAACGGGTCGTCCTCGAGCACGGCGAAGTCCGCACGCTTGCCGGCAACGATCGAGCCGATCTCGTGGTCGAGCGTGATGGCGTGGGCTGCGTCGATCGTGATCCCCCTGAGCGCCTGCATGACGGTCAGGCACTCCGCCGGGGACACTTTCCGCCCCGACCGCGTCGTGCGCGAGGCCGCGCACCAGGCCAGGAGCAGCGGCTCCATCGGCGCCATCATGAAGTCCGAATGGAACGAGACGCCCATGCCGTTGCGCACGATCGACCCCGCACGCACGATCTGGTCTGCCCGGTCCGGCCCCAGTCCCGCTTCGCCGAACGCATCCGCCAGCGCATGGATGTAGTAGGGGTTGACCGAAGCGTGCGCGCCCAGCGCTGCCATCCGCCGCGACTGCGCATTGGTGTGGAAGCCCACGTGATGCATGATGAAGCGATGGTCGAAGCGTGGCTTGCGGGCCTGCGCCGCCGACAGCGCGGCCAGGACGGAGTCCATGCCCGCGTCGCCATTGACGTGCACATGGATCTGGTAGCCGGCGTCCCAGAACACCCGCACGCCCTCGGCGAGAACCTCCGGCCGCATCAGCCACTCGCCATGGTGGCCATCCGTGTAGCCGGGCGCGCCCATCTGCATCAGCTGCGAGAACATGGCGCC